>NZ_CP049256.1:3308529-3609304 GCF_011046485.1 Microbacterium sp. 4R-513 | reverse complement strand
ACTCGTCGTCGGATTCCGCGTCGGCCGCGCCCGGCGACGCCTCCGCGTTCCCGGTCAGCTTCGAGCACATCTACGGCGAGACGACGATCGACGCGGCGCCTGAGCGCATCGCGACATGGGGCTGGGGCGCCACCGACGCCGTTCTCGCCCTCGGCATCGTTCCCGTCGCGATCTCCTCGATGGACTACGGCGGGGGCGACGACCGCATCACGCCGTGGGTCGAGGACGCGATCGAGGAGCTGGGCGGCGAGAAGCCCGTCATCCTCGACAACGCGACGTACGAGCTGTCGATCGAGGAGCTGCTCGCTGCCGACCCCGACGTCCTGATCGCGCCGTACTCGGGGCTCACGCAGGAGGAGTACGACGCGGTCACGAAGGCGGGCATTCCCGTCGTCGCCCCGGAGGAGGCGCTGTGGTCGACGCCGTGGCGAGACGTGATCACCGAGACCGGCAAGGCTCTGGGCCTCGAGCCCGAGGCGGAGAAGATCGTCAGCTCACTCGACACACAGGTTGCGGATGCCGCGGCGGCGCATCCGGAGTTCGCCGGCACATCCATCGCGTACATCGACGATGACGTGGACACCCTGTACCTCTATCTGCCGGCCGATCCGCGAGTCGAGATCCTCGAAAACCTCGGATTCGTCTCGCCGGAGAGCGTCACGGCTCTCGACACAGGGGAGGGCACCTTCTACACGACGGTGAGCTACGAGAACCTCGACAAGATCGACGCCCAGGTCGTGTTCACGCAGGCCGAGGAGCAGTCCACGCTCGATGAGTTCCTCGCATCGGATCGTGGACAGCTGATCCCCGCGGTCAAGAAGGGCGCCGTCGCTCCGATCGTCGGCGAGGAGAACGTGGCTGCGGTCTCGCCGACGGCTCTGTCGCTGCCGTGGCTGCTCCCCACGATGGTGGAGAAGCTGGCCGAGGCGACGGCTGTGGCGAAGAGCTGACCGTCCCAGAAGAGCGAGAAGACCCCGGCCGCGCTGGCCGGGGTCTTCTCGGTTGTCTCGGGCGGCTACTCGTCGTCGCCGGGTCTGCCGGCCTTCCTCCGCTCGAGCCGCCAGTGGATCTCATGGGTCGTGGGATGCCGCCACTCGATCATTCGGTACTCGAATCCGGGAAGCAGGACGATCGGGATGGGGTCGGGCGATGCCGGGGCGACTGCGCCGACGACGATCTTGGCGTCCGTCGGGATGAACGGCGACTGGGCGGGGACGGGTGCCGTGATGATCTCTACCGGGTCTCCGTATGGTCTGGCCATAGACGCAACATAGCAGTAACCGGGAGATTCCTGAGTAGGCCTTGAAGATGTGTTAGGGACGACATAGAGAGATGATAAAGTTCTCATAAAGCAGTCAAGGCCGCTCCGGCGGCGCATGAGCGAACCCGAAACACCACCTGATCGAAGGAGATCACCCGATGCGTCGCATCACCAAGATCGCCGCGGGCACCGTCCTCGCGTGCGCGCTCGTCGGCACCGCCGGCGCGGCCAACGCCTATACGCTGACGCCCAACGGCACCGGCTTCATCGGCAAGGGCGAGGTCCAGACCGCGCTCGGCATGAACAACGCCGCGCTGCAGAAGGCCGTCGACGCGAACGCTCTGACGTTCACGAGCAAGCAGAGCGTGTCGCAGGCCGTATCGCAGGACGCCACGCAGGCGGGCACGCAGGCCGGCGTTCAGTCCGGCCTCCAGGCCGGCGTCCAGTCGGCTACCCAGGCCGGCACGCAGACCGTGTCATGGGACCTGTCCTGCACGATCGACAACAAGAACAAGCAGTTCCACCGCGAGGGCACCCGTGACGGCGTTCGCGCCGGCACCGCGGTCGGATCCCGCACGGCCGAGCGCGACGCCGTGCGCACCGCCGACCGCGACGGCGTTCGCACGGGCACCCGCTCGGGCGTCGTCTCCGGCGTCGTCGACGCCGACATCGACGCCAAGGCTCGCAAGACGGGCCAGTGGACCGGCTGGAACATCAAGGGCATGACCAACCAGAAGACCACGATGTCCGAGGTCGCGGTCTGGAACGAGCCGACGACGTTCGGCGACTGGGAGCTCGGTGCCTGGTCGCAGGGAGGCGAATGGTCGGCCGCCGGTGACTGGACCTTCGGCGACTGGTCGTTCGGCGACTACTCGTTCGGCGACGTCACGTGGGGCGGCTGGCAGAACGAGCCGGGCGAGGCTCCCGGCGACTGCGACCGCGGCAACGCCAAGGCCATCAACATCGTCGAGACGATCACGTACGGCGCGACGGTGAACGGCGTGATCACCCCCGGCACCATCGCCCCCGGTGCTGTCGTCGCGGGTGACGTCGCCGAGGCGGGCGACATCGTCCCCGGCGACGTGGCGTACATCGACCCGGTGCGGAACGTCGGCGACATGACGTACGGCTCGATCACGCTGTTCGTCAACGGCAAGTCGCTCGGCACTCCGGCGGTCTGATCGCCGGCACCACGCACACAGCCCCCCGGTCCTCATTCGATGAGGGCCGGGGGGCTGCTGCGTTGGCGGGTTCCCGAGTGCGCTCAGGCGCCCTTGCGCTTGTCGGCTGCGCGGACGAGGGCCCACGCGCCGGGGATGATGAGGGCCGCGAGGCCGGCCTTGATGAAGCCGCCCAGGATGAAGGGCAGGACGCCCACCTCGAGCACCTGCCAGAAGCCGTAGTCCAGGCCGAGCACCGAGTTCAGGATGTAGGCCATGTAGGGCACCCCGAACAGGAACGGGATCACGCTCGCGATGGCGAATCCCGCGAAGGCGAGCAGGGGCTTGCGGTCCCACGCGCGCTCGGCGAACCAGCCGGCCACGAACGCCGAGACGATGAAGCCGACGATGAAGCCGAAGCTCGGCTTGGTCACCGCGGCGATCGTGCCCGTGAACTCGGCGAAGATCGGGAGCCCCGCGAGGCCCAGTACGAGGTAGGTGGTCAGGGCGGCGGCGCCCCGCCAGGCGCCGAGAGCGGCGCCGACGACGATGACGCCGAGGGTCTGGCCAGTGATCGGCACGGGCCATAGCGGGATCTCCACCTGGGCGAGCACTGCGACGACCGCGGCGCCGGCGAGGACGAAAGCGGCGTCGACCGCAAGCGCGCGGGCGCGATCGGTGGGGCGGGCGATGAGGTCGGCGAGGACGAGGCGGCGATCAGGAGATGCGGCGATGGCGGACATGGGGCTCCTTGGCGTCGAGCGCACGGGGCGGCGCGGGAAGGGAGGGGCGGTCTCGCGACTTATACTAGGGGGCTGGCCATCGGCCCCATCTGCACCCATTCACCTAAGGAAACGGACGTCCGCTGTGCTCGCCGTGCACGACCTCGAGATCCGCGTAGGCGCTCGCGTCCTCATGTCGGACGTCTCGTTCCGCGTCTCGGACGGCGACAAGATCGGCCTCGTGGGCCGCAACGGCGCCGGCAAGACGACCCTGACCAAGGTGCTCGCGGGCGATGTGCTGCCCTCGGCGGGCAGTGTCGATCGCTCAGGCGAGCTCGGCTACCTCCCGCAGGATCCCCGTTCCGGCGACCCCGAGATGCTCGCCCGCACGCGCATCCTCGATGCCCGTGGTCTCGGCACGATCGCGATCGGCATGCACGACGCATCGCTCGCGATGGCATCGGACGACGCGGATGCCGCGGCCCGCGCCATGCGCAAGTACGCCAACCTCACCGAGAGGTTCGAAGCGCTCGGCGGCTACGCGGCAGAGGCGGAAGCGGCATCCATCGCCCACAATCTCTCGCTGCCGGATCGCATTCTCGACCAGCCGCTGAAGACCCTCTCGGGCGGACAGCGCCGGCGCATCGAGCTGGCCCGCATCCTCTTCTCGGATGCGCAGACGATGATCCTCGACGAGCCCACGAACCACCTCGACGCGGACAGCGTCGTATGGCTCCGCGAGTTCCTCAAGGGCTACAAGGGCGGCCTCATCGTCATCTCGCACGACGTCGAGCTCGTCGGCGAGACCGTGAACCGCGTCTTCTACCTCGACGCCAACCGCCAGGTCATCGACATCTACAACATGAACTGGAAGAACTACCTGCGTCAGCGGGTGGCCGACGAGGAGCGCCGCAAGAAGGAGCGCGCGAACGTCGAGAAGAAGGCGAGCGTGCTGCAGCAGCAGGCGGCACGGTTCGGAGCGAAGGCCTCGAAGGCCGCCGCGGCGCACCAGATGGTCGCGCGGGCCGAGAAGATGCTCGCGAGCCTCGACGACGTCCGTCAGGAGGAGCGCGTCGCGAAGCTGCGCTTCCCCAAGCCCGCACCGTGCGGCAAGACCCCGCTCATGGCCTCAGGTCTGTCGAAGTCGTACGGCTCCCTCGAGATCTTCACGGACGTCGATCTCGCGATCGACCGCGGTTCGAAGGTCGTCGTGCTCGGACTCAACGGCGCCGGGAAGACGACCCTGCTCCGCATCCTCGCGGGCGTCGACAAGCCCGACACGGGGCAGATCGAACCCGGCCACGGCCTCAAGGTCGGCTACTACGCCCAGGAGCACGAGAACCTCGACGTCAGCCGCTCGGTGCTCGACAACATGATGTCGGCCGCGCCGGACATCACGGCGACCGAGGCGCGCAAGGTGCTCGGCTCGTTCCTCTTCACGGGGGACGACGTGCTGAAGCCGGCGGGCGTGCTGTCGGGCGGCGAGAAGACGCGACTCTCTCTCGCGACGCTGGTCGTCTCGAGTGCGAACATGCTGCTGCTCGACGAGCCGACGAACAACCTGGACCCCGCATCGCGTGAGGAGATCCTCGGCGCGCTCGCGCACTACGAGGGCGCGGTCGTGCTCGTCTCGCACGACGAGGGTGCGGTCCAGGCCCTCAATCCCGAGCGCGTGCTGATCCTCCCCGACGGCGTCGAGGACATCTGGGGCCGCGACTACGTCGACCTCGTATCACTCGCCTGAAGGCGGGTGCGGCGGGCCCGGCGCTCACCGGTCTGCCGGCAGCCTGCCGTCACCGCCCCGCGGTGTCGAGAAGCGCATCCTCGGCGTCGGCATCGGCATCCCGGCGCTTCTTCGTCCGCACCGGCGCAGGCTCGCCGTTGCGCGCCGCTTCGGCGTCCTCCCGCCGGTGGGCTCGCTCCGTGCGGATGATGTAGCCGATGAAGATGAAGCCCATGACGGCGAAGAGGATCCACTGCACCGCGTAGGAGAGGTGGGGCCCCGGGTCATCCGACGGCGCCTCGAGAGCCTCGGGCCGCTCGGCCGGTGCCGGGTCCTCCGACACCATGACGCCGTACGCGCTCCGCTCGAGCGCGTCGCCGGCGGAAGGATCGACGAGGCCCGCGACGGTCGGCAGGTGGATTGTCGGCACCTGGCCGTCGGGCGCGGAGCGACCCGAGCCCGGGAGCGGCTCTCCCGGACGGAGGCGCACGACGACGGTCACCTCGCCGTCGGGCGGGCCGGGAACGTGGTCGGGGGCGTTCTGCGCCTCACCCGGCGGGACCCACCCCCGATCTACCAGCACGACCCGCCCATCGTCGAGGCGGAAGGGAACCAGCACCTCGTACGCGGCCGTGCCGCCGTGCGCCCGGTTGCGCGCGAGCAGCTGGTCGTCTGCGAGGTACGTGCCCGTGAGGGTCACGGGAGTCCACTCGTCGGAGGGCTTCAGCGAGGCCCCGGCCGGGATGACGTCGGCGAGCGGCACGGGATCGGAGTCGTAGTTCGCCGCCACGAGGGCGAGCTGCTCGGAGCGCTGCGCGTTGCGCGAGAACTGCCAGTTCGAGAGGAACGCGCACGCGATCGCGAAGACGATCGCGATGGCGACGTAGACCGTCCAGCGGACGGCGGCCGGGGCATCCCGGCGACGCGAGCGAACGCTCATCCCGGCTCTCCCGCCGCCTCGAGCTGAGACACCTCGACGGGGAAGTCCCGCGTCGCGAGGAAGTCGCGGAGGTAGTCGCGATGCTCGTCGCAGGCCACCCAGGTCTTGCGGCGGTCGGCGGAGTGGATCCGCGGATTGCGCCAATCGATCCGCCACGTCGCGGCCGCGCGGCATCCCGCCCGCGAGCACATCGCGGGCTCGGCATCCATGCTCATGCGGAGCTGCCCTGCTCGGGATCGGAGAGGTCGGACGGATGCCGCGGTACGCCGTCGTCGCTGCTCGCCGCGAGCGGTCGCTGCTCCTCGAGGCGGATCACCCGCGGATTCTCCTCGCGTGGAAGCGCCGGCGTGGCGCTCGGAAGCGCACGCTCGGGAGCCTCGCGACGGACCCTGCGTCCGTCCTCGCCGACATTCGCCATCACGACGGCGATGTAGGGGAGGAAGACGGCGCCCGCCGCGAAGATCCACGTGTACCAGCTGTAAGGAGTGATCACGACCATGAGGATGAAGCACGCGACACGGATGCCCATCGTGATGAGGTAGCGGGTCGACCGCGCGCCGACCTCGTCACGCGGCGCCTGCGGAAGCGACGTCGCGGACTGCGCTCCGCTCGAGTTCTTCACGATGCTTCCAGGGTACGCCGCGTGCAGGTCACAGGCCCCGCCGGGGGCCTCGGAACGGGCTACGAAGTCTGGAAGTTCCCCACGTTCGCGGTGAACCAGCTCAACCATGCGAAGAAGACGATGATCCCGATGATCGCGAAGGCGAGGCCCACATAGCCGACGATGGTTCCGGCGAGGGCGATGCCCCGGCCGTTCTCGCCGGTCCGCTTGATCTGACCGAGCGCCATGTGACCGGTGATGATGCCGACGATCGATCCGATGAACGGGATGATGAAGATGCCGACGAGAGACGAGACGAGCGACACGATCGCGAGCCCGTTGGTCTTGGGCGCCGCGTACGCCCCGTAGGCGGGAGCCGAGTACGCGCCGCCCGGGTAGGCGGCCTGGCCGTACTGCTGCTGCCCGTAGGCGGGCGGCGTGCCGTACTGGCCGTACGCAGGCGGCTGCTGGCCGTAGGACGGCTGCGCCGCGGCGGGGGGCTGCTGTCCGTACTGCTGGCCGTAAGCGGGGCTCTGATCCTGCCCGTACGCGGGAGGCTGCTGGCCGTAGGCCGGGGGAGCCGGGGGAGCGGGCGGCGCCGGGTCGAGAGGTGTCGTCGGCTGGTCGTCCGGGCGCGGCGTGTAGCCCTCGTCCCGCGTGTCGTCGTTGCGCGCATCGCTCATGATCGGGCCCCTTCCGTCGCGTGCGCTCCCAGGCTCCCAGCGCTGCGGGAGCGTGTCAAACGCGCCGCTAGGCTGGTGCGGACCACCGCCGTCACCTTCCCCGGGAGTGAGCATGTCCACTGATCGCGTCGTCCTCGTCACCGGTGGGAACCGCGGCATCGGCCGCGCGATCGCCGAACGCTTCGTCGCCGAAGGGTACAAGGTCGCCGTGACCGCCCGCTCGGGCGAGGGCCCCGAGGGAACGCTGACGGTCCGGGCGGATGTGACGGATGCCGCGGCCGTCGATGCGGCGTTCACCGAGGTCGAGGCATCCCTCGGTCCGATCGGGATCGTCGTCGCGAACGCCGGCGTCACGAAGGACACCCTCCTCCTGCGCATGACCGAGGACGACTTCGACAGCGTCGTCGCGACGAATCTCGGCGGCGCCTTCCGTGTCGTCAAGCGCGCCTCCAAGGGGATGCTGCGTGCCAGGTGGGGGCGCGTCATCCTCATCTCGAGCGTCGTCGGCCTGTACGGATCGCCCGGGCAGATCAACTACGCGTCGTCGAAGGCCGGGCTCGTCGGATTCGCCCGGTCGCTCACGCGCGAGCTGGGCGGCCGAGGCATCACGGCCAACGTGGTCGCACCGGGTTTCATCGAGACCGACATGACGGCCGCGCTCCCCGACGAGACCCAGGCCGAGTACAAGAGCAACATCCCTGCGGGCCGCTTCGCGACGCCCGACGAGGTGGCCGGAGTCGTGACGTGGATCGCGTCGGACGACGCCGCCTACATCTCGGGCGCCGTCATCCCCGTCGACGGTGGCCTGGGCATGGGGCACTGACCCCGAACCACGCGCCCCCGGCGCATCCGCCGTCCGGAGTCAGCGGTCGACGGCTTCGAGGATCGCGGACGCGACCACGTCGGGCTTGGAGAACTGCGGCCAGTGCCCGGAGTGGAGGTCGACGATCTCGAGGTCCTCGAGAGCGGCGAGCTCCGCTGCCCAGGGCGGCGGGTCGGCGATGAGCTCCCGGACCTGGGACCCGGTCATCGACCCCGCCAGCATCGTCACGGGCACGCCGCGCCGCCGCTCGTCGCCGAGCCGCACGCTGTCGGTCGGCACCTGCGCCGGCACGGACTTCACGCGACCCGCGACATCTCTGCGGGTCTGATCGTCGAGGTCGCCGATCTCGGCGTCTTCGAACGAGTCCCAGCCGGGGAAGGGCACGACGCCGTCGACGATCGGGAACTCCCAGATCGACCCGCCGTCGGTCGGCGTGAACGTGTCGAGCAGGATGACGCGCGCCACGCGGTCGGGGCGCGCACCCGCCGCACCCCACACGACGTTGCCGCCGCCCGAATGCCCCACGAGGACGACCGGCGCGTCGACCGCATCGATCTGCTCGACGACCGCGTCGACCCAGTCGTTGATGCCTATGTCGGAAGACTCCTCGCCGGACGCTCCGACGCCGGGCATCGTGAGCGGATGCACGCGATGCCCCGCCGCTTCGAGAGCGGGGGTGACGCCGTCCCAGGACGATGCGTCGAGCCAGAGACCGGGAACCAGGATGATGTCCATGCCGCGACGCTACGCGTGGCCGCCGACATCCGTCACGGGAGGAGCGGGATGACCTCGCGCAGGTCGACGGGCCCCACCACGATGTCGGCCCGCTCGCGCACGGCGGGCTTCGCGTTGAAGGCGATCCCGAGCCCGGCGACCGCCATCATCCGCAGGTCGTTGGCGCCGTCGCCGATCGCGATCGTGCGCGACAGGGCGACGCCGCCGTCATGCGCCCATTCGCTCAGCGCGAGCGCTTTGCCCTCGGCATCCACGATCTCACCGTCGACCAGGCCGGAGAGCCGGCCGTCGCTCACCGCGAGACGATTCGCGCGCCACACGTCCACGCCGAGCTCGGGGGCGATCGTGTCGAGGATCTCGTGGAAGCCGCCCGATACGACGCCCACGCGGCCCCCGCGCTCATGGACCGCATCGATGAGCTCCCGCACGCCGGGCGTCGGCTCGATCCGCGAGAGCACGTGCGCGAAGGACGAGACCGGGACGCCCTCGAGCGCCAGCACCCGCGAGCGCAGGCTCGTGGCGAAGTCGACCTCTCCGCGCATGGCGGCCTCGGTCGCCGCCGTCACCTCCGCGCCCCGCCCGGCCTCGTCTGCGATGAGCTCGATGACCTCGTTGCGGATGAGGGTCGAGTCGGCGTCGAGCACGACGAGGAAGCGGGTGGATGGCGCGGGCACGCCTTCCACCGTAGCGGCGGGCCGCGGCATCCCTCGCCCGCTCAGCGCTCGATGAGAACGCCCTTGCCGACGACCGTGATCCCGCTGTCGGTCACCGTGAAGCCGCGGGACAGGTCCCGCTCGCGGTCGACCCCGACCGTCGCCCCATCGGCGAGCACGACGTTCTTGTCGAGGATCGCCCGGTGCACACGCGCCCCCGCTCCGACTTGCACGTGATCGAACAGGACGGAGTCGGTGATCGTGGCGCCGCCGCCCGAGAGCGTCCACGGCCCCACGACGCTGCGCTCGAGATGCGTGCCGGAGAGCACCGACCCGAGCGACACGATCGAGTCGATCGCGTTGCCCATGCGCCCGACCGAGTCCCGAACGAACTTCGCCGGCGGGGAGTTGACCGTCTGCGAGTGGATGGGCCACTGCATGTTGTAGAGGTTGAAGATCGGGAGCGTCGAGATGAGGTCCTGGTGGGCGTCGAAGAACGACTCGATGGTTCCCACGTCGCGCCAGTAGTCGCGGTCGCGGTCGGTCGACCCGGGCACGTCGTTGCGCTTCATGTCGTAGACGCCCGCTTCGCCGCGGCCGACGAAATAGGGGACGATGTCGCCGCCCATGTCGTGGTTCGAGGTGGGCAGCTCGCCGTCCGCCTCGACGGCGTCGATGAGCGCATCGGCGTCGAAGATGTAGTTGCCCATCGAGGCGAGCACCTCGTGCGGCGAGTCGGCGAGCCCCGTCGGGTTCTGCGGCTTCTCGAGGAACTCGTTGATCCGCACGCCGCCGTCCTTGGCGACGTCTATGACGCCGAACTGGTTGGCCAGTGAGATGGGCTGACGGATGCCGGCGACCGTCGCCTGCGCGCCGGACTCGATGTGGGCCGCGAGCATCTGCCGGAAGTCCATACGGTAGACGTGATCCGCGCCGATGACGACGACGATGTCGGGCTTCTCGTCGTTGATGAGATTGAGGCTCTGCAGGATCGCGTCCGCGGAGCCCGAGAACCACCGCTTGCCGAGCCGCTGCTGCGCGGGAACGGATGTCACGTACGAGTCGAGCAGGGCCGACATCCGCCACGTCTGCGAGATGTGGCGATCGAGGCTGTGCGACTTGTACTGCGTCAGGACGACGACCTGTCGGAGACCGGAGTTGATGAGGTTCGAGATCGCGAAGTCGATGAGACGGTACTGCCCGCCGAACGGCACCGCGGGCTTCGCCCGGTCAGCCGTCAGGGGCATCAGTCGCTTTCCCTCGCCACCGGCGAGGATGATTCCGAACACCTTGGGGGCTGCTGGCATGGCACCACCCTAGAGGCACGTGCGCGGCCCGGGTAGCGGCTGTACCGCGGCGCGTCACTTGTACTAGGTTTCGTGGCATGCGCGTGGACATCGTCACGAAGGAGTACCCGCCCGAGATCTACGGCGGTGCGGGGGTGCACGTGACGGAGCTCGTCAAAGCGCTCCGGGAATCGATCGACGTGCAGGTCCGGGCCTTCGGCGCCGAGCGCGAAGAGGCCGGGACGACCGCCTACGGCGTGCCGCAGGAGCTGTCGACCGCGAACGCCGCGATCCAGACGCTGGGCACGGATCTCGAGATCGTGACGGATGTCGCGGGCGCCGACGTCGTGCACTCCCACACCTGGTACGCGAACTTCGCAGGTCATCTCGCGTCGCTCCTGCACGGCATCCCGCACATCGTCACAGCGCACAGCCTCGAGCCGCTGCGTCCGTGGAAGGCCGAGCAGCTCGGGGGCGGGTACGCCGTCTCGAGCTACATCGAGAAGACCGCCTACGAGGGCGCGGCCGCGATCGTCGCGGTGAGCGAGGGCATGCGCGGGGACATCCTCCGCAGCTACCCGTCGCTCGATCCGGCCAAGGTCCGCGTCATCTACAACGGCATCGACGTCGAGGCGTGGCATCCCGTCGAGGATGCCGAGCTGCTCGCGCAGCTCGGCGTCGACGCCGCGAAGCCGTCGATCGTCTTCGTCGGCCGCATCACGCGTCAGAAGGGCCTGCCGTACCTCCTGCGCGCCGCCGAGCAGCTGCCGCCCGACGTGCAGCTGGTGCTGTGCGCGGGCGCGCCCGACACGCCCCACATCATGGCTGAGGTCGAGGAGCTCGTGCGGGGCCTGCAGGAGTCCCGTGAGGGCGTGGTGTGGATCGACCGGCTGCTCTCGCGGCACGAGCTGTGCACACTGCTCAGCGCGGCCACGACCTTCGTCTGCCCCTCGGTGTACGAGCCCCTTGGGATCGTCAACCTCGAGGCCATGGCGTGCGGAGCCGCTGTCGTGGGGACCGCGACGGGCGGCATCCCCGAGGTGGTCGCCGACGGAGTGACCGGGCGGCTCGTGCCCATCGAGCAGGTGCAGGACGGCACCGGCACGCCGACCGACCCCGAGAAGTTCGTGGACGATCTCGCCCGCGTCCTGACCGAGGTCGTGACCGATCCGGAGCGGGCCGCCGGCTACGGCAGGGCCGGGCGGGAGCGCGCGGCGAACGACTTCAGCTGGGCCGCGATCGCCGATACGACGCGGGCGCTGTACGAAGAGGTGAGCGGCGCGGCCCGATAGGCTGGCGGCATGCCGCAGGTCCTCTCGTTCTCCGACGTCGTCGTCCGCAGGAACGCAAGGGACATCGTCGACCACTTGAACTGGTCGGTGAACGATGACGAGCGGTGGGTCGTCCTCGGCCCGAACGGCGCCGGCAAGACGACGCTCCTGCAGCTGGCCGACACCCTCATGCACCCGACCGGCGGTGTCGTCACCATCCTGGGCGAGCGACTCGGCCGCACCGACGTCTTCGAGCTCCGCCCGCGCATCGGCTTCGCGTCGTCGGCGATGGCCAAGCGCGTTCCGCCCGAGGAGACCGTCCTCAACGTCGTGCTCACGGCTGCGTTCTCGGTGCTCGGTCGCTGGAACGAGGCCTACGAGGACATCGACGAGCGGCGCGCGCTGCGCGTCCTCGCCGAATGGAAGCTCGACCACCTCGCCGACCGCACGTTCGGCACGCTGTCCGACGGCGAGCAGAAGCGCGTGCAGATCGCGCGAGCCGTCATGACCGACCCCGAGCTTCTGCTCCTCGACGAGCCGACCGCGAGCCTCGACCTCGGGGCGCGCGAGGAGCTGCTGACGCTTCTCGGCGGCTACGCGCAGGCGCCGACGACTCCCGCGATGATCATGGTCACGCACCACGTCGAGGAGATCCCCGTCGGCTTCACGCACGTCCTGCTGCTGCGCGACGGCCAGGTGGTCGCCGCCGGCCCGATCGGCGAGACGCTCACCGCCGAGAACCTGACGACGGCCTTCGGCCTCCCGATCGCGCTGACGTCGGAGGACGGCCGCCACGCCGCGCGCGCGGCCTCCGGCTCCTGAGCTGGTCTCCGGTTCCTGAGCTCGTCGAAGGACGATTCCTCGGTTCGGCACCAGGGCTGATAGAATCGCTCTTTGGTGCATTCGCACCGCAGACTTCGTCCGTCCTGGCAAAATCCAGGGCACCACATCTCAAAGGACTTCCCATGAAGACTGACATCCACCCCGAGTACCAGGCCGTCGTTTTCCGCGACCTCGGCTCCGGTGAGACGTTCCTCACGCGTTCGACCGTCACGAGCGACAAGACCGTCGAGCTCGACGGTGTCGAGTACCCCGTCATCGACGTCGAGATCTCGTCCGCCTCCCACCCGTTCTACACGGGCAAGCAGCGCATCATGGACTCGGCCGGTCGCGTCGAGAAGTTCAACCAGCGCTTCAAGAACTTCGGCTCCAAGTAAGTCCGAGCCCGAGAAGACCCCGTGTGTCGCACACGGGGTCTTCTTGCATTTCAGCGGATGGGCCAGTCTCCGTCCAGCCGCTCGGTCGGGTCGAGCCGCCCGATCTGGATGAAGTAATCGGTGAGGCTCGCGGCCTGAGCCCGGGCCCAGCCGATCTGGCGCGTGTGCAGCTCGTGCGCGGACGCGGGGAGCCAGGGTGCGAACCGCTCCGCGAGCGCCTGCGCGACCCGACCGGCCGCAATGGCGTCGGCGGAGGCCTCGTGGGCGGCATCCAGTCGTACGGCATAGTGCTGCGCCACCACCGTGAGCGTCCGCTTCCCGCGCCGCCAGCGGTCATAGGCCTTGTCGACGACGAGCGGGTCGATGACGGGGGAGGGCGACAGGATCGGCTCGACGCCGTGCCGCAGCGCCTCGTGCTTGAGCAGCGAGAAGTCGTACGGCGCGTTGTAGGCGACGACGGGGATGCCGGCATCCATGATCCCGCGGAGGGCGTCGACCACCTCCTGCACGACCTCGGGCGCCGGCCGACCATGGGCACGGGCGTACTCGGTGGAGACGCCGTGAATTGCAGAGGCACCCTCGGGGATCGGCACGCCGGGATCGGCGAGCCAGTCGTGCGCCGTGAGCACCGAGCCTGCCGCATCCAGGACCCCTACATGAGCGGTCACGATGCGATCGCGTGTCACGTCGACGCCGGTGGTCTCGAGGTCGAACACTCCCACGACCCGCGTCCACTCGGGCCTTCGGAACATGGCGAGGGGCTCCTGCATGCCGCCCACGGTATGAGTCGCCTCCGACATCGCCCCGCAGGCGCGCCTTCCGCACGACCGGACGCCGACACGCGGGACGGATGCCTCGGCCCGTCGGCGTGTCGTCAGCACGTCGTGCGGACGGCATCCGCACCGCCCGTCCGTAGACTCGAACAGTGACCGTCGCCAGCCCGTACTCGTCGCTCCTCGCCGGCATCCCCGTCGTACGACGCGAAGCCGAGCTTCTCGGAGGCACGACGGCGTACTGGACGTACGGCCCGGCGGATGCCGAGACGACCCTCGTCGCGGTGCACGGCTTCCGCGGCGAGCACCACGGCCTCGAGCCCGTCGTCGCCCATCTGCCCGAGTACCGGATCGTCTCGCCCGACCTGCCGGGTTTCGGCGAGACGCCGCCGCTGCCGGACCGCCGGCACGACCTCGACGCCTACGCCGAGTGGCTGACGGCGTTCGTCGCCGACGTCGCGCCCGGCGCGGTCATCCTCGGCCACTCGTTCGGGTCTATCGTCGTCTCGGCGGCGGTCGCCGCGGGGCTCCAGACCCCGCGCGTCGTGCTCGTCAACCCGATCGGGGCGCCCGCGCTCGAGGGGCCCCGAGGCATCCTGACCCGTCTCGCGGTCTTCTATTACTCGGCAGGCGCGAAGCTCCCGGCGGCGATCGGCGAGGCGCTCCTTCGCAACGGTCTCATCGTCCGGGCCATGAGCGTCTCGATGGCCAAGACCCACGACCCCCACCTGCGCCGGTTCATCCACGACCAGCACGACACGTACTTCTCGCGCTTCGCGGATCGCGATGTTCTGCACGATGCGTTCGTCGCATCCGTCTCGCACGACGTGCGCGAGTTCGCCCCCCGCATCGCCCAGCCGACGCTGCTCGTGGCGGCTCAGAAGGACGACATCACGCCGATCGAGGCCGAGCGAACGCTGGTGACGCTCTTCCCGTCCGCAGAGCTCGTCGAGATCCCCGAGGTCGGGCATCTCATCCACTACGAGACGCCCGAGCCCGCGGCGGCGGCGATCAGGCGGTTTCTCGCGCCTTCCGGGCCCGGTAGGCGATGACGTTCATGCGGTTGCCGCAGTTCCCGGTGTCGCAGTAGCGCTTCGATCCGTTGCGGGAGTAGTCGACGTAGACGGACTCGCAGTCGTCGGCGGAGCACACGCGGATCCGGTCGTACTCGTCGGAGCGGATGACGTCGACGAAGGCCATCGCCGCCTCTGCGAGGATGCGGGTCGACAATGGGGCATCGTCGGACGTCGCGTGGATGTGCCAGTCGTACGAGTCGTGGATGACCAGCTGGGGGAGTGCGCCGCTGTCGCGGAGCATCTCGTTCACGATCGGAACCGCTCCGACCCGGTCGACGTCCCAGAGCCGGCGGAGACGGCCGCGTGCGGCGCGCAGCTCGTCGACCGTGGCGCGGGTGCGGTCGATGCGACCCGTGAACGGGTTCGCGGCGAGGAAATCGTCGAAGTCGGCGAGGGTCTCGAGACGGTCGGGATCGTCGTGACCGGGCAGGGTGTTGACGAGATTCACGACCGCGGCGAGAGACAGACGGGTGTCATTAGTGAAAACCACATTGACTCCTGACTCCTCCGGCGGCTATTGTCACCAGTGTAACCTCCGACGCTCCTGACAGGCCCCTGCGATGACCGCGACTCTCACTCTGCCCCATGTCGCCTCGTCGCGCCGCGTGCGCACTGTCGGTCTCGTCATGGCCGTCACGTCGGCACTCGCCTTCTCGTCGAGCGGACCGATGATCAAGCCGCTTCTCGAAGCGGGCTGGTCGCTCGGTGCGGCCCTTCTCGTCCGCATGGGCGTCTCGGGCCTGCTCCTCGCGCCGGCGCTCCTCATCGCGATCCGCCGGGAGCGCTCGTTCCTCCGCAAGCACTGGCGCATCATCGTGGGCTTCGGCCTGACCGCCGTCGCGGGGTGTCAGATCCTCTTCTTCGCGGCCATGCAGCGGATGCCCGTCGCGGTCGCGCTGCTGATCCAGTACCTGGCCCCGGTGCTGCTCGTCGGCCTCGCCTGGGTCCGCACACGGCGCCCGCCGTCGCGGCTCGTCATGGTGGGCTCCGTCGTCGCCATCCTCGGACTCGTGCTCGTCGTCGACATCTCGGGTGCGACCTTCGACCTGCTGGGCACCTTCCTCGCCCTCGGCGCCGCGGTGTGCGTCGGCGCCTACTTCCTCATCTCGGAGCGAGCGGGCGACGACCTGCCGCCGCTGGCGCTCGCGTCCGGGGGACTGCTCGTCGGCGCGGCGCTCATGGCCGTCCTGTGCGCCAGCGGCATCCTTCCGTTCCAGACGCCGTCGGTCGAGGTCGTGCTCGGGGGAGCGACGCTGCCCTGGTTCGTGCCCCTCTTCTGGGTCGCCGGCATCGCGACGACGCTCGGCTACGCCTTCGGCGTCATGGCCGTGCCCCGCATCGGCTCGCGCGTGGCGTCGTTCGTCGGACTCTCCGAAGTGCTCTTCGCCCTCGGGTTCGCGTGGCTTCTTCTGGGCGAGGTGCCCGCACCGGTCCAGTTCCTCGGGGGCGCGCTCATCCTCGCGGGGGTGGTGCTCGTGCGGATGGATGCCGAGGCCGGCCTCCGCGACGAGCCGCTCACTGCTCCCGCTGTGCCAGCTCCATGAGGGGGGCCACGCGGTAGCCGATGACCTCGCCCATGACGAGCGAGGTCTCGGTGCGCTCGACGCCCTCGATCGCGAGGATCCGGGCATCCGTGTCGAAGAGGTGCTGGGTGTCGCGGCATGCGACGCGCACGAGCAGATCGACCTGGCCGCTGAGGCCGTGCACCTGCACGATCTCGGGGATCGCCGTGAGGTCGTGGCCGATGCGCGGAAGATCGGCCTGGCGCACGATGACGCTCACGAACGCCTCGATCGGGAAGCCGAGCGCGGCGGACGAGATGGCCCGCTCGTAGGACAGGAAGACGCCGGCGCGCTCGAGGCGGCCCATGCGCGCCTGCACCGTGTTGCGCGAGAGCCCGAGCTTCTCGGCGAGCGCGACGACCGTGGCGCGCGGGTCGGCCGACAGGGCCGCGAGTAGCTCGAGATCGACGTGGTCGAGGGTGCTCATAGTGCGAAACATTAGCACGACGACTCGACCCGTCCCTTGTCAACATGCTCAAAGCGATCGGTGATGCTTGAGCTAGGTGCAAGATCGACGTACTCTCGGCCTTGTCCGGTGAAGATGCCGGCACTCCGATGACGACCGCCTCACGAGGGCGGGTCGACTCGCGAAGGGATGACGACGATGCACACCCTCACACCACAGACGGATCTCGCGACAGATGTCGACGACGTCGCACGTCTCGTGAACGAAGACGGCGAGCGTGTCGCCGATCCCGAGCTCGAGCGGTGGGTCGCCGATGTCGACGTCACGGCTCTGCAGGGCCTCTACCGCGACATGACGCTGGTCCGTCGCATCGACACCGAGGGCATCGCCCTGCAGCGCCAGGGGCAGCTGGGCCTCTGGGCGCCGTGCCAGGGTCAGGAGGGCGTCCAGGTCGGAACCGCGCGCGCCTTCCGCGCCGATGACTTCGCCTTCCCGAGCTACCGCGAGATCGGCGTCCAGCACGTCCGCGGCGCGAAGCCCGCGGACTTCGTCATCGCCTGGCGCGGCGAGGAGCACTCGACGTACAACCCCTACGACATCAACACCGCGACGCCGCAGATCATCATCGGCGCGCAGAGCCTGCACGCGGTGGGCTACGCGATGGGCATCCAGCGCGACGGCACCGACCAGGTCGCCGCGGCCTACTTCGGCGACGGCGCCTCGAGCCAGGGCGACGTCAACGAGGCGATGATCTTCGCCTCGTCGTTCCGCGCCCCCGTCGTCTTCGTGTGCACGAACAACCAGTGGGCGATCTCGGAGCCCGTCACGGTGCAGGCCAAGTTCCCGATCGCCGGCCGTGCGCCGGGCTTCGGCATCCCGAGCATGCGCATCGACGGCAACGACGTCCTCGCGAGCCTCGCGGCGATGCGGTGGGCTCTCGACCACGCGCGCAGCGGCAAAGGCCCCGCCTTCATCGAGGCCGTGACGTATCGCATGGGCCCGCATACGACGTCGGACGACCCGACGCGCTATCGCGACAAGGAGGAGGTCGAACGCTGGAAGCGCCGCGACCCCATCGCCCGCGTCGAGGCGCTGCTGCGGTCGCAGAACGCCTTCGGCGATGACTTCCAGGCGGATGTCGCGGCCGACGCCGACCGTCTGGGCGCCGCTGTCCGTGCCGCGGCGCTCGGCGCCGTCTCGCGCCAGCCGATCGGCGTGTTCGACCACGTCTACGAAGAGCCGCACACGGGGCTCGCCGAGCAGCGCGAGCACTTCGCCGCCTACCTCTCCGGCTTCGAGGCAGATGCGGAGGTCGGGCGATGACGCAGCTCACGATGGCCAAGGCCATCAACGAAGGCCTGCGCCGTGCGATGGTCGACGACGACAAGGTCCTCGTCATGGGCGAGGACATCGGCAAGCTCGGCGGCGTCTTCCGCATCACCGACGGACTTCTCGACGAGTTCGGCGCGCAGCGCGTCGTGGACACGCCCCTCGCGGAGGCGGGGATCATGGGCACCGCCGTGGGCCTCGCGTTCCGCGGGTATCGCCCGGTCGTCGAGATCCAGTTCGACGGCTTCGTGTACCCCGCCTTCGACCAGATCGTCTGCCAGGTCGCGAAGCTGCACTACCGCACGCGCGGCAACGTCAAGATGCCGATCACGATCCGCATCCCGTGGGCGGGCGGCGTCGGGGCGGCCGAGCACCACTCCGAGTCGCCCGAGGCCTACTTCGTGCACACGTCGGGACTGCGCGTCGTGGCGGTCTCGAACCCCCAGGACGCATACGTCATGCTGCGTCAGGCGATCGCCTCCGACGACCCGGTGGTGTTCTTCGAGCCCAAGCGGCTGTACCACTCCAAGGGCGAGGTCGACCTCGGCGCCGATCTCGCCGATGCACCGCCGATGGGGCTGGCCCGCATCGCGCGCGAGGGCTCGGACGTCACGCTCCTCACGTACGGCTCGCAGGTCGCGGTGGCGATGGATGCCGCGACCGCCGCCGAAGACGAGGGCATCTCGATCGAGGTCATCGATCTCCGCTCGATCTCGCCCGTCGACTACCGCACCGTGACGGCGTCCGTCCGCAAGACGGGACGGGTCGTCGTGACGCACGAGGCCGCGCGCGAAGCCGGTGTCGGGGCGGAGCTCATCGCGAGCGTCACGGAGAAGTGCTTCAACTACCTCGAGGCCGCCCCCGTGCGCATCACGGGCCACGACATCCCGTATCCGCCCGCCAAGCTCGAGAAGCACCACCTGCCCGACCTCGACCGCATCCTCGACGGTGTCGATCGCGTGCTCGACCGGCCGAACAGCATGTCCGGGGTGATCGAACCGTGATCCAGGAGTTCCGTCTCCCCGACCTCGGCGAGGGTCTTCCCGAGGCCGAGCTCGTGCAGTGGCTCGTCGCCGAAGGCGACACCGTCACCCTCAACCAGACGATCGCCGAGGTCGAGACGGCCAAAGCCGTCGTCGAGCTGCCCTCGCCCCACGCCGGCGTGGTCTCCAAGCTCCACGCCCAGGCGGGCGACGTCGTCGCGGTCGGCTCGGTGCTGATCGCCTTCGACCTCCCCGGCGGGAACGGGACGAGCGAGAAGGCACCGTCGGCCGAGGCCCCAGTCGGGGCTCCGGTCGAGGAGAAGGCCGAGGAGAAGGCCCAGCCCAACCTCGTCGGCTACGGCGCGGCGCCGCAGTCCAGCGGACGCCCCCAGCGGCGCGCCCGGGCGGCCGCGGCATCCGTCTCCCGTTCCGGCGCCGACACCGCCGTGCTCGAAGCGGCCCCGCACGACGTGCTGCACGCGACCGAGACGGTCGACGTGCCGCTCGAGCGGCCCAAGTCGACGCCTCCCGTCCGCAAGCTCGCGAAGGATCTGGGGATCGACCTCGGCCTTGTCGAGCCCACCGGCCAGGGCGGCATCATCACGCGCGGCGACGTCGAGGCGTACGCCGAGCGCGTCGGAACGTCGGTCCAGCCCACGAGCGCCGCGGAGGAGCCCGTCGAGACCGCACCGTCCTCGCCCGCGGCGCTCGCGGCCGGCCGGGAGCGCGAGCGGCGCATCCCGATCCGAGGCGTCCGCAAGCACACCGCCGAGGCGATGGTGCGCAGCGCCTTCACGGCGCCGCACGTCACGACGTTCCTCACGGTCGACGTCACGGCGACGACCGAGCTTCTCGCGTCGCTCAAGTCCGACCGCTCGCTCGAGGGTCACCGCATCGGCATCCTGGCCGTCGCGGCGAAGGCCGTGTGCCTTGCTCTCGCCCGTACGCCCGAGCTCAACTCGCGGTGGGACGAGGAGCACGGCGAGATCGTCGAGTTCGGGTACGTGAACCTGGGCATCGCTGCTGCGACGCTGCGCGGCCTGGTCGTGCCGAACGTCCGAGACGCCGACGCCATGACGCTCGTCGAGCTGGCGGACGCGATCGGAGAGCTCGCCCAGACGGCTCGCTCGGGGAAGACCTCGCCCGCCGAGATGATGGGCGGCACCTTCTCGATCACGAACGTCGGCGTCTTCGGCGTCGACGCGGGCACGCCGATCCTCAATCCGGGGGAGGCGGGCATCCTCGCGCTCGGCGCCGTCCGTCGCCAGCCGTGGGAGCACCGCGGCGAGATCGCGCTCCGTGACGTCATGACCCTGGCGCTCTCGTTCGACCACCGCCTCGTCGACGGGGAGCAGGGTTCGCGCTTCCTGGCCGACGTCGGTGCGATCCTCCGTGAGCCCGGAAGGGCCATGCTGCTGCGCTGACGGGAGAGGGACTGACGGATGCCTCGGCCCGGCGCGGTGCGCCGGCCGAGGCATCCGTCGATCACGTCACCCGAGCTCAGTCGATCTTCGGGTAGAAGAGTCCGAGGCCGTGCTTTCGGAGGACCCGGTAGGCGTCGGCGTACGTCTCGGGCTCGGTGCTGTCGTCCGACTGGCCGTAGCGCGCGAGGAGGAGCCCGAGGAGCCCGCGCCCGGGAGGGCTGAGGGGCTTGTCCTTGTGCGGCGCGTCGTCGAGCTCCGAGACCTCGTCCGCCTCGGGGTTCGGCGGCACGTACATCGGGTGCACGATCGGCCACGTGCGGGGATCGCGCGGCTTGTCGAGGTTGACGATCGGGAAGAGGTCGTTGGCGCCTGCGTCGCGGCGTGTCAGCGGCCGCAGACCGTGCAGCCGGGAGAGTGTCGCGATGACGGCTCCGTGGTGCAGCTCGTCGTGGATGATTGTGCCCGCGCGGGTGTAGGCCGAGACGGCGATCGCCGGCACCCGCACGCCGAGCCGGTCGAAGGCGAAGCCCATCTCGCCGGGCGGCGCGTCGACGTGCGGGGGAGTGGCCGCGGGCGGCGGAACGTGGTCGTAGGTCCCGCCGTGCTCGTCGAACGTGATGAGCAGGAGCGTGTTCATCGCGTTGGAGCCCTTGGGGCTGTCGCTCTGCCTGATGGCGTCGTAGATGCCGGCGACGAGCTTCTCGCCGGCCCGGACGTCGGAGACCGCCGAGTCGATCACGACGACGCCGTCCACGTCGCTCGACCGCAGCTTGCCGAACGGCGGGTGGAAGTCGTTGTGGTTGTAGACGAGCCGGGGCTCGATGAACGAGTACGCCGGGAGCTCCCCCTTGCGCGCATCCTCGTAGAACTGCGACATGTGCGCGAACCGCTTCGTGCGCCAGTACTTCTCGAGCACGGGCGCGTGCATAATGCCCGTGAGCGACACGAGCTGCATCTCGTCGAAGTACACCTTCCACGAGACGCCGGCCTCTTCGAGCCGGTTGAAGATCGTCGGGGCGGGCTCGGCGTCGAGCCACTTGTCGTAGCCGCCGTCGTGCTTGTTGGTGACGAAGCCGTGCGACGTCGAGGCGTGGAAGAACGACCGGTTGCAGTACGTCTGCGAGGGGACGGCCGCGAACCACGCGTCGAAGACGGCGAACTCCTTCGCGAGAGTAGAGAGGACGGGGAGCTGCTCGGGGGAGAACCCGCCCATGATCTGGGATGCCTCGGCCGGCGTCGGCGCGAGACCCTTGCGCAGCCGCGTGATGTTGTTGACGTAGTCGTGGAGGAACCCCTGCATCGTCGCCTCGCTCCCGCGCGGAGGAGCGTTGAAGGGCGACGCCATGTCGCCGACCTGACTCGTCGCGTTGGAGGCGGGGCTCACGACTCCGAAGAGCTGGGTGTTGACGTGCGGGAACTCCTCGCCGGGGTCCGGGTTCGGGGCGCCCATGACGATGTCGGTCGGTCCCGAGTACGCGTGAGCCGCCACGCGGGATCCGTCCGGTCCGACGTTCGAGTAGTCCCCGAACGCGAGGCCGTCGAACGTCTGCCCCTCCGGCAGCGTCTCGGGGGTGTAGAGCCAGCCGAGGAGGTTGTCGAAGGAACGATTCTCGCCCATGAGCACGACGACGTGGTCGAAGCCCGGCTCGTGCCGCGGCGCGAGCGCGCCGTAGTCCTCGGCCCCCTCGCGGTAGCCGAGGCGCTGACCGATCGAGGCACCGGCCGCTGCGCCTACCCCACCCCCTACGATGAGCCCGGCCGCCGCGATGCCGCCGAACTTCAGGAAGTCGCGCCGGGACGCCGCCGTCTCGTCGGCTCCGGCAACGAGCGGTTCCGCCTCCAGCGGAGGTCTCGTCCGGGCGTCCGCAGGCGCATCCGGAGCGGCGTCCGCCCCGATGCGCGCGTCCTCGCCCCCGTTCGCGCCTGCCCCGTCGTGCTCGCTGTCACTCGGCATCGTGGCCCCAGGATAGCGAGTCTCAGATGGTGAGGGCCGCGAGCGCCATCGATTCGAGCACCGGGCGGACGGTGCGGTCGGACGCCGCCTGGCGCGCCCCGCGCATGCTGTGCGGCGTCGAGTTGATGAGGCCGAAGCACGCGTGCGCGCGGACTCTCAGGTCGCTCTCGGCGCGGTCGGGGTGAAGGCGGGCCAGGACGATCATCCACAGTTCGACGTACTCGCGCTGGAGCCTGCGGACTCGATTGCGGTCCTCGTCGCTCAGGCTCGCGAGGTCGCGGTCCTGCACGCGGATGACGTCGGCGTCGCTCAGGGCGAAGTCGACGTGGAAGGCGACGAGCGACGCGAGCTGCTCCCGCGGATCGTCGGAGCGCGCGAGCACCTCCTGCCCGCCGGCGAGGAGCCGCTCGCTCACGCCGACGAGGATGGCGCCCAGCAGCGCCTGCTTGTTGGCGAAGTGCCGGTACACGGCCGGGCCGCTCACGCCTACCGCCGCTCCCAGGTCTTCGAGGCTCACGCCGCTGAAGCCGCGCTCGGCGAAGAGACGTGCGGCCTCGTGCAGAATCGCGGCCTGACGATCGGCTTTCGCGCGGTCGCGCTCGGTCAGACCGCTTGTCATTTCAGTTAATCCTCGCTAACCTGAATATCGAGTTAGTGAACACTAACCAATGCGCGCGCGTCACGACAATGGATGTGATGCGATCGTGACGTCGACGGGGATGACACGGAGAACCCATGGATCAGTACGACCTGTCCGATGACGAGCGGGAGCTCGCGAAGCTCGTCCGCGAGTTCGCCGACGAGGTGGTGGCGCCGCGCTCCTACGAGGCCGATCGCACCAAGACCCTGCCGCTCGACGTGGTCGCGCAGATGGGGGAGCTCGGGCTGTTCGGACTGCCGTTCCCCGAAGAGCTGGGCGGTCAAGGCGGCGACTACTTCACGCTCTGCCTCGCGATCGAGGGTCTGGGCCGGGTCGATCAGTCCATCGCGATCACGCTCGAAGCGGGCGTCAGCCTCGGAGCCATGCCAGTCTTCCGCTTCGGCACAGACGTGCAGAAGCAGGAGCTGCTGCCGGATCTGCTCGCCGGCCGCGCGCTCGCCGGCTTCGGCCTGACCGAGCCCGAGGCGGGATCGGATGCCGGGGCGACGCGCACGACCGCAAGGCTCGACGGCGGCGAGTGGGTCGTCAACGGCTCGAAGCAGTTCATCACCAACTCCGGCACCGAGATCACGCGCTTCGTGACGGTGACGGCGGTCACGGGCGAGGCCGGCGGCCGCAAGGAGATCTCGACGATCATCGTGCCGAACGGCACGCCCGGTTTCACGGTCGAGCCCGCCTACGACAAGGTCGGCTGGCACGCGTCCGACACCCACCCGCTCACGTTCGTCGACGCACGCGTGCCCGAGGCGAACCTCCTCGGCGAGCGCGGCTGGGGCTTCGCCAACTTCCTCCACATCCTCGACGAAGGTCGCATCGCGATCGCCGCGCTCTCGACCGGAGCGGCCGAGGGATGCCTCGAAGCGGCCGTCGACTACGCCAAGAAGCGCACCGTCTTCGGCGAGCCGCTCTCGACGCGGCAGAGCATCCAGTTCACGATCGCCCGCATGCAGGCGCGCGTGCACAACGCTCGCCTCGCCTGGCACCATGCGGCCCGTCTGCGCGATGCCGGCAAGCCCTTCAAGACCGAGGCCGCGATCGCCAAGCTGACGGCGAGCGACGCCGCGATGGACAACGCGCGTGATGCGACCCAGGTCTTCGGCGGCAACGGCTTCATGAACGAGTACCCCGTCGCGCGGCACTACCGCGACTCGAAGATCCTCGAGATCGGCGAGGGGACCACCGAGGTGCAGCTGCTCGTCATCTCGCGCGCCCTCGGCCTCGACGGGTAGCGTGGCGATCGTGGGCGACGGCACGGGCTACGACGACAATTCCGAGCATCGGGCGCTCGAGGTGCTCCAGCGCGGGCTCTACTACGAAGAGCTCGACGTCGGCGTGCGGTACGTCCACCGCCCCGGGCGCACGGCGACCGAGGCCGACAACGTGCTGTTCTCGTCCCTGACGATGAACACCCAGGCGCTCCACCTCGACGCCGCCTTCTCGGCGACGCAGCCGTTCGGGCAGCGGCTCATGAACTCGATGTGGACGCTCGCCACGATGGTCGGGGCATCCGTCGCCCAGATCACGCAGGGCACGCTCGTCGCCCAGCTCGGGCTCAGCGACATCGCCTTCCCTGCGCCGCTCTTCCACGGAGACACGCTGTACACCGAGACCGAGATCCTCGAGAAGCGGCGATCGGGATCGCGGCCGGGGCAGGGCATCGTCACGATGCGTCACACCGGGCGCAATCAGGACGGCGTCGTCGTGGCGACGGCGACACGCGTCGCGCTCATGTGGTGCCGGGACCGCCCCGAGGAGGAAGCCCGATGACGTTCGACCACGGACCGGCGATCCTGTTCTGCCCGGCGGATCGACCCGAGCGGTACGCGAAGGCGCTGGAGCGGGCGGATGCGGTCATCCTCGACCTCGAGGACGCCGTCGCCCCCGCAGACAAGACGGCGGCACGAGGATTCCTCATCGAGTCCGAGCTCGATCCCTCCCGCGTCATCGTGCGCGTGAACCCGATCGCCTCCGATGCGTTCCTCAGCGACCTCGCGACGCTGTCCCAGACCGACTACCGCACGATCATGCTCGCCAAGACCGAGTCGCCCAAGCGCGTCGCCAAGATCGACGCGCGCTTCGAGGTGGTCGCGCTCCTCGAGACGGCGAAGGGGGTGTCGCAGGCCGAGCGCATCGCCGAGCTCGACAACGTCGTCGCGCTCATGTGGGGCGCCGAAGACCTGGTGGCGAGCATCGGCGGCACGTCGAGCCGCAAGCCCAACGGGCGCTACCGCGACATCGCACGCTATGCGAGAGCGCGCACGCTCCTCGCGGCGGGGGCGCGCAACAAAGCCGCGATCGACGCGGTGCACCTCGACATCTCCGACGTGAAGCGGCTTCGGATCGAGGCGACGGATGCCGCGGCCTCCGGCTTCGCGGCGACGGCATGCATCCACCCGAGCCAGGTCGAGATCATCCGTGCGGCCTATCGGCCCGACTCCGACGACGTCGCGTGGGCCGAAGCCGTCCTCGCCGCGGCGAAGGGCGAGCGCGGCGTCTTCACGTACGACGGCCGCATGGTCGACGAGCCCGTCCTGCGGCACGCCCGGGGCATCCTGCGTCGCGCCGAGGCCTGACTGCCTCCCGAAGCAAGGCGCCGCGTGAGACTAGGCGGCGTGCGGCGTGTACGACAGCAGACGCAGATGGTCGCGCTCGAACAGCACCGTGTGCGCTGAGGCGTTCGCGAGCTTCTCGCCCTCGAGCGGCAGCGTGTCGCCGCTCGCGTGGCGGATCACCTCGCGGATCAGCGCGCCGTGCGTGACGACGATGACGGATGCCGCGCCCGGCGCGGTCGCACGGCGCACGTCTCGCGCCACCTTCTCGAGACCTTGGATGGCCCGCGCCCGGAGGTCCTCGCGCGTCTCGGCCTCGGGCACATCAGTCCCATGCCAGTCGCCCCAGCGCTCGAAGTACTCGTCGACGCTCAGGCCCTCGGCGACCCCGTACGCCCGCTCACGGAGCTCGGGGTAGAGCCGGGGCGCCGCGAGCCCCAGCTCGCGCGCGATGATCTCCGCCGTCTCCCGCGCTCGGGACAGGTCGCTCGCCACGACGACGGCGGGAATGCGCTCGTCGAGCGTGTCGCGCAGGGTGGCCGCGGCATCCCGAGCCTGCTGACGACCCGTGTCGTTGAGCGGCACATCCGTCGCGCCCTGGATGCGGCGGGCGTGGTTCCAGTCGGTCTCGCCATGCCGCAGGAGGATGAGAGTCGTCACCCTCCGAGCGTAACCGCGCGCCCGGAGGTCAGCGCGAACGGGGGAGTGCCTCGGCGAAGGCGCGGAGCACATCGCTCGTTCCCGCGTCGATCTTCACCGTCGCCCGCGCATCGGCCCGCGTCTCGCCGCGGTTGACGATGACGACGGGGATGCGCTTGCGCCGTGCGCGCTCCACGAACCGGATGCCCGAGTTGACGACGAGGGACGACCCGGCGACGACGAGGGCGTCGCTCGTCCGGACGAGCTGTTCGGCCTCACGGAACTTCTCGGCGGGGATGAACTCGCCGAAGAACACGACATCGGGCTTCAGCATCCCTCCGCACACGGTGCAGGCGGGGATGCGGAAGCCGTCGGTGCTCTCGGGAAGCACGTCGCCGTCGGGGCCGAGGGCCACGTTCTCGGGGATCGCGATCCACGGGTTGTCGGCTTCGACGCGGGCAGCGAGGTCGCGCCGGTCGAAGACCTGCCCGCAGTGCGTGCAGAAGACGCGGCGCATCGTGCCGTGGAGCTCGACGACCCGCCGGCTTCCGGCTCGGACGTGCAGGCCGTCGACGTTCTGCGTGATGATGCCCGTCGCGACGCCGTCGGTCTCGAGCTGGGCAAGCGCCCGGTGGCCGTCGTTGGGCTCGGCCGCGGCGAACGCCTTCCAGCCGAGGTGGCTGCCGACCCAGTAGCGGCGCCGGGAATCCTCGCTGGCGAGGAAGGCCTGCGCCGTCATGGGCGTCCGTACGGGTGCGCCCTTGCCGCGGTAGTCGGGGATGCCCGAGTCGGTCGAGACGCCCGCGCCGGTCAGCACCGCGATGCGGCGGCCCGCCAGCACCTCGATCGCGCGCTCCAGCGACTCGGCCGTCGGCGCGTCGAACTCCGTCACGAGCGTCATGTATCCCACCCTCTCGCGTCCGAGGGTACGCCCGGCGCTTTTCCGGCGTGTTACAAGCCGGCGTGCGAAGGTGGAGTCGTGCATGTCATCCCCATCGGCTCGGCGGACGACCAGCGCATCGCCGACTACCGGGATCTGACCGATGTCGCGCTCCGCCGCGTGCTCGAGCCGGAAGGCGGCCTCTACATCGCCGAGTCGGCGAAGGTCATCGCCCGGGCGGTGCGGGCGGGGCACGAGCCGCGGTCCGTGCTGGTGCAGGAGAAGTGGCTCGACGACGTCGCTGACGTGCTCGGCGACGACTCGCGTGCGCCGGTGTACGTCGTGTCGCCGGAGGTCGCCGAAGGCATCACGGGCTACGTGGTGCACCGCGGCGCCCTGGCCGCCATGCACCGGCCCGCCCTGCCGTCGGTGGCCGAGGTCGTCGCCGATGCACGGCGCGTGGTCGTGCTCGAGGACATCGTGGACCACACGAACGTCGGAGCGATCTTCCGCGGCGCGGCGGGGCTCGGCGCGGACGCTGTGCTCGTCTCGCCGCGGTGCGCCGATCCGCTGTACCGGCGCTCCGTGCGCGTGTCGATGGGCACGGTCTTCCAGGTTCCGTGGACACGGCTTCCGGAGTGGAGCGAGGCACGCGGCATCCTGCACGGTCTCGGGTTCCACCTCGCGGCGCTCGCGCTCGCGGAGGATGCCGTGGCCCTCGACGATTTCGCGGCTCCGGCGCCCGAACGGGTCGCGCTGATGCTCGGCGCCGAGGGGGACGGGCTCTCGCGCCGCGCGCTCGAGGCGGCCGACACCGTCGTGACGATCCCGATGGCGGGCGGCGTCGATTCGCTCAACGTCGCCGCCGCCGCGGCGGTGGCGATGTGGGAGCTGCGCGTGCGCTAGTTCTCTCGTTCCGCGGTGCCCCCTGCGGTCGGTCCTGCCGTCGAGAACGTACGCACTCGCCGAATGCACACGTCGTCGTCGCCGACACGATGTGCGCTCGGCGAGTACGTACGATCTCGTCGCAGACCGCGGCGTTGAGCGGCACCGGATGAGCTCGGCGGCGGGCTAGACCTGCTCCCCGCGGGTCTGCTTCGGGTCCTTGCCGGGCAGCAGGGTCATGACGGGGAGCGGGTCCGGGCGCTTGGGCTTGATGTCGTCGCCCGACGACTGATGCCGCAGCCGGCGCAGCACCCAGGGCACGAGGTACTCGCGTGCCCACACGAAGTCGACGGCACGTGCCTCGCGCCACGTGCGGCGCGGATACGGGTCGGGCTGCATGGGCTGCAGGTCGTTCGACACGTTGAGGGCGCGCAGCACCATCCGTGCGACCTCGTGGTGACCGAGGCGGTTGTAGTGCAGCCGGTCGTCGTCGAAGAAGCGCATGTCCTGCACCTCTTTGAGCGCCCACTGGTCGGCCACGATGCAGTCGTACTTGTCGGCGATGGCGCGGATGTTCTCGTTGTAGATCGCGACCTTCCCGCGGATGCCGCGGAAGACCGGCGTGAAGTTCGTGTCGATGCCCGTGAAGACGACGAGCGTGGCGCCGTCGCGGCTCAGCCGCACGACGGCGTCCTCGAACTGCTGCGAGACGTTGTCGGGGTCGGTTCCGGGACGGATGACGTCATTGCCGCCCGCGGAGAAGGTGATCAGGTCGGGAGCCAGGGAGAGGGCCGGCTCGATCTGGTCGGCGATGATCTGGCCGATGAGCTTCCCCCGTACGGCGAGGTTGGCGTACGCGAAGTCGTCGACCTGCTGGGAGAGCACCTCGGCCACGCGATCGGCCCAGCCGCGGACGCCGTTGGGTGCCGTCGGCTCGGGATCGCCGACGCCCTCGGTGAACGAATCGCCGATCGCGACGTAGCGTCGCCACGGGTGCGGCCCGGTGTTCGCGACGTACGGGCTGCGGGAATGGTCGTTGCTCGACATCCGTCTTTCCTCGGTTTATGACCCCTAACCAGGCTATCGCCCGAGACGGATGCCGGTGAACCGCCGGGCTGTCGGCGCGAGCGTTTATGGTGGTCGTTCGTGCCGTCGGGTGCGCATGCGGAGGGGAGGCCGAGTGGAAGAGGACGCGGTTCTGCTCGCACGCGCCGAGGGCGACCTGCCCGCTGACGCCTCCGCCGAGACCGTCCGGGACTTCGGTGCGGAGTTGCGGGCCGAGCACACCGAAGCGGCGCCTTCCACCGACGATCACGGGCGCCCGCATCTCGGCAGCTTCGCTGCCGAGCACCTCTCGCCGTCGTATCCGCAGCGCGCCCCGTGGGGAACGGCGCAGCGCCTGCGTGCCTGGCAGGCCGAGGCCCTCGACCTGTACTTCAGCCTCGACGGACCCGATGGGGTCGGCGGCGGCCCGCGCGACTTCCTGGCCGCGGCGACGCCGGGCGCCGGCAAGACGACGTTCGCGCTCCGCCTTGCGAGCGAGCTGCTGCGCCGCCGCATCGTCGACCGCCTCGTCGTCGTGGCGCCGACGGAGCACCTCAAGACCCAGTGGGCGGATGCCGCGGCCCGCGTCGGCATCCGGCTGGACCCCGCCTTCAGCAACCGTCATGTGGCGCCCGCGCGGCATTACCACGGGGTCGCCGTCACGTATGCGCAGGTGGCGGTCAAGGCATCCGTCCACCAGCAGCTGATCCTCGACCGGCGCACGCTCGTGATCCTCGACGAGGTGCACCACGGCGGCGACGCCCTCAGCTGGGGCGACGCTCTGCGCGAGGCGTACAACCGCGCGACCCGGCGCCTCCTCCTCTCGGGCACGCCCTTCCGCAGCGACACCGCCCCGATCCCGTTCGTGGAGTACCACCCGAACGAGAAGGGCATCCGCCTCTCCCGCACCGATTACAGCTATGGCTATCGGCGCGCGCTCGAGGACGGGGTCGTCCGCCCTGTGATCTTCATGGTCTATGCCGGCCAGATGCGCTGGCGGACGAAGACCGGCGACGAGATGGAGGCGCAGCTCGGGCAGGACAACACGAAGGACATCACGTCGCAGGCGTGGCGCACGGCTCTGGATCCCGAGGGCGACTGGATCCCGGCGGTCCTGCGGTCAGCGGACCGGCGCCTGACCGAGGTCCGCGAGCACGTCCCCGACGCGGGCGGTCTCGTCATCGCGACCGATCAGACGGCGGCGCGCGCCTACGCCGCGATCCTCCGCGAGATCACGGGGGAGCCGCCGACCGTCGTGCTCTCCGACGAGGCCGAGGCGTCGAGCCGAATCGAGGAGTTCTCGAAGGGCGACTCGCGCTGGATGGTCGCCGTGCGCATGGTGTCGGAGGGTGTCGACGTCCCCCGCCTCGCCGTGGGGGTCTACGCGACGAGCGCGTCGACCCCGCTCTTCTTCGCACAGGCGATCGGCCGCTTCGTGCGCGCGCGCCGCCGCGGCGAGACGGCGAGCGTCTTCCTGCCGAACGTCCCGCAGCTCCTCGCACTCGCGAACGAGCTCGAGCGCCAGCGCGACCACGCACTGGATCGCGACAGCGACGGCGACGACGAGTGGAACGCCGAAGAGGACATGATGGATGCCGCGGAGCGTGAGGACAAGGCATCCGACGCCCTCACCGCGGAGTTCACCTATCAGGCGCTCGGGTCGCAGGCCCACTTCGACCGGGTCCTCTTCGACGGCAAGGAGTTCGGGCAGCTCGCAGTCCCCGGAACCCCGGAAGAGGAGGAGTTCCTCGGGCTTCCCGGACTCCTCGAGCCCGAGCATGTCCACGACCTCCTTATGCAGCGCCAGGCCCGCCAGACGCGCCACCGCAAGGCGCGCGAGGCCGCGTCGCCGGACGGCGACTCGACGCCGGCGTCCGCGCCGCCCCAGGCGCTGCACCGGACCCTGAAGGAGCAGCGCCAGCTGCTCAACAGCCTCGTCGGGCTCTACGCGCGCCAGTCCGGCGAGCCGCACGGCGCCGTGCACGCCGAGCTGCGGCGGATCTGCGGCGGACCGGCCGTCTCGCAGGCGACGGTCGCGCAGCTGCAGTCCCGCATCGACGTGCTCCGCCGGCGCGTCCACTCCTGACGCACCTCCGGTTCGGAGCCCCGAAATGCTGGCAATCGCGGGGTTTCCGCGATGGCGCCGACGCGCGCTGGCTAGCGTGGAAGCATCCCCGCACCGCCGCAGCCTTTGGAGGCTTCCTTGAGCGCGCCCGCCGCCGCCCCGACCGCCCGCGACCGACGCCGCTGGGCGCAGTACCTCGTCAACGAGCGCGCCGAGGCGCGGGTGTACCGGGAGCTCGCCGCCCGCCGCGAGGGGGAGGAGCGCGAGATCCTCACGGCGCTCGCCGACGCCGAGGGCCGTCACGAGGCGCACTGGCTGGAACTTCTCGGCGGGGAGCCCCCGCGTCTTCCGAAGCCGGACTTCGGCACCCGATCGCTCGGCTGGATGGCTCGGCGCTTCGGGTCGATCTTCGTGCTCGCCCTCGCGCAGAACGCCGAGGGGCGCTCGCCGTACGACGACGAGCCCTTCGCGACGTCGGCCATGGCCGCCGACGAGAAGGTCCACCACGAGGTCGTGCGCGGCCTCGCGGCGAGGGGGCGCCGTCGGCTGTCGGGAACCTTCCGGGCGGCCGTCTTCGGCGCGAACGACGGCCTCGTCTCCAACCTCGCCCTCGTCCTGGGCATCGGTGCGACGGGCGTCGCCCCGCAGTTCGTGCTCTTCAGCGGGATTGCCGGCCTTCTCGCCGGTGCGCTGTCGATGGGCGCGGGCGAGTTCGTCTCGGTGCGCTCGCAGCGCGAGCTGCTCCAGGCGACCGAGCCGAACGGATACGCGGATGCCGCGCTGCCGCATCTCGACATCGACGCGAACGAGCTGGCGCTGGTCTACCGGACGCGCGGGATGCCGGAGGCCGATGCGCTCGCACGCGCCCGGCGCATCGTCGCGGCGGCGCGCGGGCAGGAGTCGCAGAGCACGTACACGGGCCCGCTGGAGGTCGTCGAGTCGCACGAGGTCGTCGGAAGCGCGTGGGGAGCCGCGCTCTCGAGCTTCCTCTTCTTCGCATCGGGTGCGATCATCCCCGTCCTGCCCTGGATCTTCGGTCTCTCGGGCTTCGCCGCGATCGTCCTCGCGCTCGTGCTCGTGGGCATCGCGCTCCTGTCGACGGGCGCCATGGTGGGCCTCCTCTCGGGCGGTCCGCCGCTGCGCCGCGCCCTGCGACAGCTCGCGATCGGGTTCGGCGCGGCGGCGGTCACGTATGCGCTGGGACTCCTCTTCGGCGTCTCGATGGGATGACCGCCGATTCTGTCGCTGGCGCGGAACGTGATATCGTCGATCCTCGGTTGCGAAACCGAAAATCACCCAGATGCGCGGGTGGCGGAATAGGTAGACGCGCTAGCTTGAGGTGCTAGTGCCCGTATAGGGCGTGGGGGTTCAAGTCCCCCCTCGCGCACAGAAGAAGAAGAAGGCCCCCGAAAGGGGGCCTTCTTCGTTTCGGCAGGTGTCCTCGCGGCCACCGCCGCGAAACGGAGTCGCAACGCGCGGCAGGTAGGTTAGTCCGCATGCCCACGCCCGAAACCGACCTTCCCGAGGTCGTGCGGATCGCGCGCGATCTCATTCGGTTCGACACGACCAACCACGGCGGAGGACGCGCCGCCGGCGAGCGCGAAGCGGCGGAATACGTCGGCGCCTACCTCGAGTCGCTCGGGCTCGCTCCCGAGTACTACGAGCCCATTCCGAGGCGCACCAACGTCGCGGCGCGTGTGCCGGGGAAGGACCCGGGCAAGCCCGCGCTCGTGCTCCACGGACACCTCGATGTCGTGCCCGCGATCGCGGAGGACTGGAGCGTCGATCCGTTCGCCGGCGAGATCCGCGACGGACTGCTGTGGGGCCGCGGCGCGGTCGACATGAAGGACATGGACGCCATGATCCTCACCTCTGTCGCCGACCTGCTGCGGGCGGGGGAGCAGCCCGAGCGCGACCTCGTGCTGGCGTTCTTCGCCGACGAGGAGAACGGCGGCATCGAGGGCTCGGCCCTTGTGGTCCGCGACAAGCCGGACTGGTTCGCCGGGGCGACGGAGGCCATCAGCGAGGTCGGCGGCTACTCGATCGAGGCCGCGGGGCGCCGAGCGTATCTCCTGCAGACCGGCGAGAAGGCGCTCGTGTGGATCAGGCTCGTCGCGCGTGGGCGCGCCGCGCACGGCTCGAGCCTCCACGAGCACAATGCCGTCACGCGCCTCGGTGAGGCCGTCGCGGCGCTCGGCCGCACCGAATGGCCCGTTCGCCTCACCGAGACCACCACCGCCTTCGCCGACGGCCTCGCCGCTCTGCTGGACGCCGATGCGAGCGACCCCGACGCCCTTGCCGCGTCGATGGGCGCGGCATCCGGATTCCTCCGCTCGACGCTCCGCACGACGACGAACCCCACCGGTCTGACGGCGGGATACAAGCACAACGTCATCCCCGACCGCGCGGAGGCGCTCATCGACGTGCGCACCCTGCCGGGCATGGAGGAGGCGGTGCTCGCCGACATCCGCCGCATCGTCGGCGACGACGTCGAGGTCGAGATCGTGCACCAGGACATCGGTCTCGAGGTGCCGTTCCAGGGCGACCTCGTCGACGCGATGGTCGCGGCCCTCGGCCGCCACGACCCCGGCGTCCCCGTCATCCCCTACCTCATGGGCGGCGGGACCGACAACAAGGCGCTGTCTGCACTCGGCATCGCGGGCTACGGGTTCGCGCCGCTGCGGCTGCCCGCCGACCTCGACTTCACCGGCATGTTCCACGGCGTCGATGAGCGCGTGCCGCTGGATGCCCTCGTCTTCGGCCAGCGCGTGCTCACCGATCTCATCCGCAGCTACTGAAAGGCGCGTATGCACCTCCTCGAGGCGATCATCCTCGGGCTCGTCCAGGGCCTGACCGAGTTCCTCCCCGTCTCATCGAGCGCACACCTGCGCATCCTGGGCGAGCTGCTGCCCGGGGCGCAGGATCCGGGCGCCGCCTTCACCGCCATCACGCAGCTCGGCACCGAGACGGCCGTGGTGCTCTTCTTCTGGCGTGACATCGTGCGCATCGTGAGCCACTGGTTCAAGGCGCTGTTCGGGAAGATCCCGCGGAACGACCCCGACGCGAAGGTCGGATGGCTCATCATCATCGGCAGCATCCCGATCGTGGTGCTGGGGCTGCTGTTCCAGGACCAGATCGAGACGACCTTCCGCTCGCTGTGGCTCGTCGCGACGATGCTCATCGTCTTCGGCATCCTGCTCGGCATCGCCGACTGGGTGGGCCGCAAGACGCGGAGGATGGAAGACCTCACGGTGGGCCACGGCATCCTCTACGGCCTCGCGCAGGCGCTCGCACTCATCCCCGGCGTCTCGCGCTCGGGAGGCACCATCACGATGGGTCTGTTCCTCGGGTATCAGCGCGCCGCGGCGGCGCGCTACGCCTTCCTCCTCGCGATCCCCGCGGTGTTCGGCAGCGGCCTCTACCAGCTCTTCAAGAGCTGGGACGAGCCGAGCGTCTTCACCCTCGGCGAGACGGCGGTCGCGACGGGTGTGGCGTTCGTGGTGGGCCTCGGGATCATCGCGTTCCTCATGAACTGGATCTCGAAGCACAGCTTCCTGCCGTTCGTGATCTACCGGATCCTTCTCGGCGGCACCCTGATGGTGCTCCTCGCGCTCGGCGTGCTGCAGCCCTACTGATCCTCGGTCGCAGCGACGGGTCGCGCCGCTAGCGGCGCGGCTCGTCGCGACCGGGCTTGGTCGGTCCGTCGCCTCCGCGCCGCAGATAGCGCTCGAATTCCTGCGCGATGGCGTCACCCGAAGCCTCGGGGGAGTCCCACGTGTCGCGCGTCCGCTCGAGCTGGCGGATGTACTCCGTCATCTCCTCGTCGTCGGCCGCAGCCGCGTCGATCGAGGCCTCCCAGGCGACCGCTTCGCTGGCCAGGTCTCCGCGCGGGATCTGCGCGCCGGTCAGGTCTTCCAGACGATCCAGCAGTGCGAGCGTCGCCTTGGGCGACGGCGTGTGGCCCGCCACGTAGTGGGGGACGCTCGCCCACAGGCTCGCGGTCGGGATGCCGGCGGCATCCGCCGCATGCGACAAGACGCTCAGGATGCCGACGGGCCCCTCGTACGTCGAGCGCTCCAGGTTGAGAGACGTGCGGATCTGCTCGTTCTCGCTGCCCGCGAAGACCGAGATCGGCCGGGTGTGCGGAACGTCCGACATCATCGAGCCGATCGAGACGAGGCCCGTGATGTCTTCGCGGAGCGCGACATCGATGAACTCGCTCGCGAAAGCCTGCCACGCGCGGGCGGGTTCGACGCCGGTCAGCAGCCACAGCTGCGCGCTGCGGGTCGGTCGGGCGGGCCGCAGGATCGTCGCCTCGGGCCAGCGCAGGCTCCGCCGGCCGTCGCCGTCGGTCGCGATCTGCGGGCGCGTGTACTGGTAGTCGAAGTAGAGCTCGGGATCGACCGAGAACACCACCTCGTACTCGCCGCTCTCGCGCAGCTGCGTCACGGCGCTGGAAGCGGCTTCGCCCGCATCGTTCCAGCCGTCGAACGCGGCGACGAGCACTCGACGTCCCAGTCCGTCCACGCACCCTCCTCGGCCCCGTGCTGGGGCTCCATCCAGAATAGGCTCCTCGTCGGGATCTCGGGCCACGACCACCCGTGAGCGCCAGATCGGCCGCAGGATCGCCTGATCCCCGCCGGATAGCATGTGTCAGTGAGTCCCCGCCTCCCTGCCGCCGTCCTCTGGGACATGGACGGCACCCTCGTCGATACCGAGCCGTACTGGATGGCCGCCGAGACGCCGCTCGTCGAGAAGTTCGGCGGGACGTGGTCGCACGAGCAGGCGCTCCGCCTCGTCGGGCTCGGTCTCGAGGACTCGGCGCGCATCTTCCAGGATGCCGGCGTGCGGATGGGGATCACCGACATCGTCGACCACCTCACGGACGACGTCATGAACCAGCTCGCCACGAAGGGCGTGCCGTTCCGGCCCGGAGCGCGCGAGCTCCTCACGAGCCTGCGCGACGCCCGCATCCCCACGGCGCTCGTGACGATGTCGCTGCGCCGGATGGCGGAGTCCGTCGTCGATCTCATCGACTTCGACGCCTTCGACGTCATCATCGCGGGAGATGACGCGACCCGGCCCAAGCCGTTCCCCGACCCCTACTGGCAGGCGTGCGAGGCGCTCGGCGTCGCCCCGGCCGACACCGTCGCGATCGAGGACTCGCCCAATGGCCTGCGCTCGGCCGTCGCATCGGGAGCCGCGACGATCGGAGTCCCGCTCATGGTCTCGGTCGCCGGCGCCGGCGCCCACACGATCTGGTCGACCCTCGAGGGCCGGACCGCAGACGACATCGCGGAGTTCCACCGCGAGCACACGGCACGACAGGGAGCCCATCGATGACCTCGGCACGACCCAGCGGACCGTTCCGCATCGGCGATCGCGTGCAGCTGACCGGGCCCAAGGGCCGCCTGCACACGATCACCCTCCGCGAGGACGGCGAGCTGCACACGCACCACGGCGTCCTCAAGCACACGGCGCTCATCGGGCAGCCCGACGGCTCGGTCGTGATCAACAGCGGCGGACACGAGTACCTCGCGCTCCGCCCGCTCCTGCGTGACTTCGTCATGTCCATGCCGCGGGGCGCAGCCATCGTCTACCCGAAGGATGCCGCGCAGATCCTCGCCGAAGCGGACGTCTTCCCGGGCGCCGTCGTCGTCGAGGCCGGTGTCGGATCCGGCGCGCTGTCGCTGTGGCTCCTGCGAGCGATCGGCGGCGAGGGGCGCCTGGTCTCGTTCGAGCGGCGAGCCGAGTTCGCGGAGGTCGCGCGCGCCAACGTCGAGACCTTCACGGGGCATGAGCCCGGGAACTGGGACGTCGTCGTGGGCGACCTCGTGGAGGAGCTCCCGAACGCCGTGGCCGCGGCATCCGTCGACCGGGTCGTCCTCGACATGCTGGCGCCGTGGGAGTGCATCGACGCGGTTGCCGACGCCCTCGCGCCCGGCGGCGTGGTGGTCTGCTACGTCGCCACCGCGACGCAGCTCAGCCGTACGGCGGAGTACATCCGCGGCACGGGCCTGTTCACCGAGCCCGATGCGAACGAGACGATGGTGCGCGGCTGGCATGTCGAGGGCCTGGCCGTCCGGCCCGACCATCGGATGGTCGCCCACACGGGCTTCCTCGTCTGGGCACGCCGGCTCGCTCCGGGCGCGGTGCTGCCGGGGGTCAAGCGTCGCGCATCCAAGTCGAGCTACGGCGACGAGGACGTGGAGCTGTGGACTCCGGGCGCCGTGGGCGACCGCGACATCACGGACAAAAACCTCCGCAAGCGCGTGCGCGAAGCGCAGCGGGCGGCGCAGGGCGCCCGAGAGGCGGCCGGGTCGGGGCGGCCCGAGGCTTCCGCCTAGACTGTTCCGGTGCGCAAGATCCCCGCTGTCCTCGCGGTCCTCGGACTCTCCGCGATCGGCCTGACCGGCTGCGGCATCCCCGCCGGCTACCCATCCTGCCCGCGCCCGACGTCGGACACGTCGGCGGCCGACCTGGTGAAGGTCTCGGGCGAGACGGGCGAGGAGCCGAAGGTCACCACCCGCACGCCGTTCCACGTCGACTCGACCTCGTTCGGCGACATCGCGGAGGGTGACGGCACGGCGATCTCCGCCAAGAACCAGGCCGTCGTGCTCGACCTCCAGATCGTGAGCGGCAAGACCGGCGAGGTCCTCGTGTCGACCCCGTACGACGGCGACCTCTCGCGCGTCAACACGTACGAGCGCTGGATCCAGGCCGTGCCCGCCTTCGAGACGGCGCTGCAGTGCGCCACCGAGGGCACGCGCACGGTCGTGGCGCTCGCGCCCGGCGACATCGAGCCCGAGACCGCCGCGAGCCTCGGCCTCGGCGAGAAGGACTCCGCGATCGCCGTCGTCGACGTGCAGAAGGTCTACCTGCCGCACGCCCAGGGCTCGCTCGTCTACAACGACGCGCTCGGCCTGCCCACGGTCGTGCGCGCGCCCGACGGGCGCCCCGGCGTCATCGTCCCCGACGCGGCCGCGCCGAAGGAGCTCGTCGCCCAGACGCTCATCAAGGGCGCGGGCCCCGAGGTGAAGGCCGACGACACCATCCGCGTGCAGTACACGAGCGTGTCGTGGGACGACAAGTCGGTCCTCGACACCACGTGGGACGGCGAGCCGCAGTCGGTGACGCTCGAGCAGCTCGTGCCCGGGGCGGCCGAGGAGCTCGGAGACGTCACGGTCGGCTCGCAGCTGCTCGTCGTGCTCCCCGCCAGCGACGGCTCGGACGGCGGATCGGCCGGTGTCGCGCGCGTCTTCGTGATCGACATCCTCGGCGTGGACGCCGCTCCCGCCCAGTAGGCGAGTGTCGCGGCGGGCGACTCTAGGATGAGGGAGTGCCCGCGAAATCCCCTGTCCGCAACCCGCCCGAGGAGCGGCTCGTCAACCTCGTGGTCGCCCTCATGGCGACCGAGCAGGGGCTGACGAAGGACACCATCCTGACGTCCGTGTCGGGGTACCGCGAGCAGAGCGAGTCCGGTGCGTCGAAGGACGCGCTCGAGAAGATGTTCGAGCGCGACAAGGAGAGCCTCCGCGGCCTCGGCGTCCCGATCGAGACGATCGGCGACCGCGCCGATCCCGACGACCTCCGCGAGGCGCGCTACCGCGTGCCCACGGCCGAATACGAGCTCCCCGAGGACATCGAGTTCACCCCGGCCGAGATCGCGCTCCTCAACCTCGCCGGCGGCGTCTGGAGCGAGAGCTCGATGTCGGCCGAAGCACGCAGCGGCCTGCGCAAGATCCGCGCCCTCGGCATCGCCGTCGAGGACCCGATCATCGGCTACTCGCCGCGGATCAGCCTGCGCGATCCGGCGTTCCCCGCGCTCCAGCAGGCCATCGAGCTCAGTCGCGTCGTCACCTTCCCCTACCTCAAGCCGGGGGAGGAGGCGCCCCGGGTGCGCCGCGTCCGCCCGCTCGCGCTCGTCGAGTACGAGGCGCGCTGGCACGTCTTCGGCTTCGACCTCAACGTCGGCGCCGACCGCACGTTCCTCCTTTCCCGCATCGTGGGGGAGGTGCAGCAGACGCGGGAGTCGTTCGACCCGGCGCTGCGCGAAGGCGCCGGGGAGCGGGCCCTTGCCGGACTGGAAGAGCTCGCCGAGCGCCAGCTCGCGCTCCTCGAGGTCAACCCCGGCACCGAGGCCGCGCTGCGGCTGAGCCGCCGCGCACGACCCGCGGCACAAGGCATACGCGTCCCGTATGTGGACGCGCAGATCTTCGCGGACGAGCTGGCCTCGTACGGGCCCGAAGTCCGGGTGGTCGAGCCGTCCGACCTGCGCGAGCAGGTGATGGCGCGGCTGCGCGCCACGCTCGAGGTCCACGGAGGCGCCGCGTGACCACCCGCCGCCCCCTCATCGCGACCGATCGCGCCGCGATCATGCTGCAGCTCGTGCCGTACCTCATCGGCAAGGGCGAGGTCTCGGTCGAAGAGGCCGCCGACGAGTTCGACGTGACACCCGTCCAGATGCGCGGCATGGTCGAGAAGCTGACGGTCATCGGGCTCCCCGGCGAGCGCGGCTACTGGCAGATGGCGAACGATCTGTTCGACATCGACTGGGACCTGCTCGACGAGCGCGACCTCATCGTCATCACGAACTCGGTTGGTCTCGAGCGGTCGCCGAAGCTGACCGCCCGCGAGGCGGCCGCGCTGCTCGCGGGGCTTCAGGTGGCCCGCGCGATCCCGGGCGTCGGCGACACCGACCTCTTCACCGGCCTCCTTGCCAAGCTCGCACGCGGCGCGGCGACCGCACCCGCGGAGGTCATCGTCGCACCCGAGCCCGTCGACGCCGTGCGCGGCACCGTCGCGGCGGCCGTGCGGGAGGGCGTGGCCGTGTCGTTCACCTACAAGGCTCCGGATGCCGCGCCCACGACCCGCACGGTCGATCCGGTCAAGATCCAGATCGCGAGCGACCAGTGGTATCTGCAGGGCTGGTGCCACATGCGCCAGGCCATGCGCACGTTCCATCTGGATCGGGTGAGCGACCTGCGCCTCACCGACATCCCCGTGACGCACGGCGAGGAGCCGGCGCCCGGCTGGTTCGAGACCACGAGCGACGAGATCGTGGCCCGCGTCCGCTTCCCGGCCGCCGTCGCCCCGCTCCTCGGCGAGTACGTCGACCGTGCCGAGGTCGAGACGATCGAGGGCGTGTCCATGGCGACGATGCGCATCGCCGACGAGCTGAGCCTTCGCCGCCTCGCCGCCCGCAGGGGCGGCGCCCTCGAGATCATCGAGCCGGCCGGCGCGCGTCGTGCGGCCGCGGACTGGGCCGAGGCGGGGCTCGCGCAGTATCACTGAAGTCGGCCGGCTTCCGGCGGGGGTCCGAGGCTCCGGGTTTAGGATGGACTCATTCCCGCACGACGTTACGGAGCGCAACATGTTTGGCAACCTGAACGGCTGGCACCTGCTGATCCTGCTCGCCGTCATCCTGCTCCTGTTCGGCGCTGCGAAGCTGCCGGCCCTCGCCAAGAGCGTGGGTCAATCGGCCCGCGTCTTCCGCGGTGAGATGAAGGCGATGAAGGAGGAGGACGACAAGCCGTCGACCGCCGCCGGCACCGCCACCTCCACGACGCCCGACACCTCGGCCCCGGCATCCACCACGTCCTCGCCTGCCGACACGCCCGAAGCTAAGCCGTAGCCCGCAGTGAACCCGGCCGGACCGCCGCTGTTCGACGAGCCGGAAGCCCCCCGCCGCGACAAGCGGATGTCGCTCGGGGCGCACCTCGTCGAGTTGCGCAAACGACTCGTGATCGCCGCCCTCGCGCTCGTCGTGGGCATGGTGGTGGCGTTCTTCGTCACGGACTGGGTGCTGTGGCTCATCACCGAGCCGATCCGTGTCATCGCCGCCGAGGACGGTGACACGCGCAAGGTCGAGCTGATGTTCAGCACGGTGACCTCGGCCTTCGATCTGCGACTGCGGATCTCGTTCGCGATCGGCCTTCTCATCTCGGCGCCGATCTGGCTGTGGCAGATCTGGGCGTTCATCATGCCCGGGCTCACCCGCAAGGAGATCAAGTACACGTGGGGCTTCCTCGGCGCCGCGATCCCGCTGTTCTTCATCGGCAGCTACGTGGGCCTGCAGATCATGCCCCACATCGTCGAGCTCATGAACGCCTTCGTCCCCGAGGGCGGCGCGTCGTTCTACGACGCCCAGTACTACTACGACTTCGTCTTCAAGCTGCTGATCGTCGTCGGCGTCTCGTTCGTGCTGCCGGTCTTCCTCGTCGCGCTCAATCTCGCCGGCGTGATGTCGGGCCGGGCGATCCTCAAGGGCTGGCGCGTCGCGGTGCTCATCGCCACGGCCTTCGCCGCGCTCGCGACACCGGCCGCCGATGTGGTCAGCATGCTCATCCTCGCCGGCATCCTCATCGTGCTCTTCTTCGCCGCTGCGGCGCTGTCGATGCTCTTCGACCGGAGGAGGGCCAAGCGCCAGGCCGCCTTCCTCCCGCCGGAGGCGCCCGCGTGAGCGGCCCGAGTCCGGCAGAGCGGTACGCCCAGGCCCGCGAGGAGCGCGCCCATCCGATCACAGCCGCCTTCGCGGCATCCCAGCGCTTCACGCTCGACCCCTTCCAGATCGCGGGATGCCACGCCCTCGAAGAGGGCCGCAGCGTGCTGGTCGCCGCGCCGACCGGGGCGGGCAAGACGATCGTCGGCGAGTTCGCGGTCCACCTCGCCATGCGGGACTCCCCGGAGCGGCGGCATCCGTCGAAGGCTTTCTACACGACGCCCATGAAGGCGCTGTCGAACCAGAAGTTCCGCGAGCTCGTCGACGTGTACGGAGCCGATGACGTGGGCCTTCTCACGGGCGACACGAACATCAACGGCAACGCCCGGATCGTCGTCATGACGACCGAGGTGCTGCGGAACATGCTCTACGCCGACTCTCCGGCGCTGCGCGGCCTCGACTACGTCGTGATGGACGAGGTGCACTACCTCGCCGACCGCTTCCGCGGCGCCGTGTGGGAGGAAGTGATCATCCACCTCCCGCCCGGGGTCCGGCTCGTGTCGCTGTCGGCGACCGTGTCGAACGCGGAGGAGTTCGGCGACTGGCTCGACACGGTCCGCGGCGACACCGAGGTCATCGTGTCGGAAGTGCGTCCCGTGCCGCTCGAGCAGCACGTCCTCGTGCGCGGCGACCTCCTGCCTCTGTTCGACGATCGCGCCGGCGTCGCGACGGCGCAGGTGAATCAGGAGCTCATGCGCATCCGGTCCTTCAAGGGGCCGAACTTCGAGAACAACCGCCGCGTGCAGAGCATGAACAGTGCGCGGCAGCGCGGGTACGAGGCATCCCGTCGTCGTCCCAACAAGGGCGGCACGCGACCCGTGCGCTCCGCCAACGTGCACCGCATCGAGCGCCTCGACCGGCCCGACGTCGTGCAGCTCCTCGAGCGGGCGAACCTGCTGCCCGCGATCTTCTTCATCTTCAGCCGCGTCGGGTGCGACGCCGCCGTGCAGCAGGTGCGGCGGTCGGGCATGCGGCTCACGAGTCAGGACGAGCGTCGCGAGATCCGGGCGATCGTCGAGGAGCGCACGCGCACGCTGCTCGACGAGGATCTCGCCGTCCTCGGCTACTACGACTGGCTGGACAACCTCGAGCGCGGCGTCGCGGCCCATCACGCCGGCCTGCTGCCGGCGTTCAAGGAGGTCGTCGAGGAGCTCTTCCAGCGCAAGCTCGTGAAGGCCGTCTTCGCCACCGAGACGCTCGCCCTCGGCATCAACATGCCGGCGCGCACGGTCGTGCTCGAGAAGCTCGAGAAGTTCAACGGCGAGGCGCGCGTCGCCATCACGTCGGGGGAGTACACGCAGCTCACGGGGCGCGCCGGACGACGCGGGATCGACGTCGAGGGGCACGCGGTCATCCAGTGGACCGAGGGCCTCGACCCCCAGGCGGTGGCCGCGCTCGCCTCCCGGCGCACGTATCCGCTCAACTCGAGCTTCCGGCCGACGTACAACATGGCCGTCAACCTCATCGATCAGTTCGGCCGGGCGCGGGCGCGCGAGATCCTCGAGTCCTCGTTCGCGCAGTTCCAGGCCGACCGCGCCGTCGTCGGGCTCGCCCGGCAGGTGCGCGAGCAGGAGGAGTCGCTCGCGGGCTACGAGCAGGCGATGACGTGCGACCGCGGCGACTTCACCGAGTACTCCCGCATCCGGCGCGAGCTGAGCGACCTCGAGAAGATCAACCGCAAGGACCTCACTGCGGGCCGGGCGACCCGCGACCAGCGGCAGCGCCAGATCGCCTCACTCCGCAAGCAGATGCAGCGGGATCCGTGTCATCAGTGCCCCGACCGCGAGAACCACGCCCGCTGGGCAGAGCGGTACTGGAAGCTCAAGCGCACGATCGACGGCCTCCGCCGCCAGATCGAGACGCGCACCGGCACCGTCGCCCGCATCTTCGACCGGGTCGTCGATGTGCTCGCCGAGCTCGACTACGTGCAGCTCGCCGTCGACGGGGCGACGTCGCTGACGGGGGCCGGGCGCACGATGCGGCGCATCTACGGCGAGCGCGACCTGCTCGTGGCCGAGTCGCTGCGCACCGGCATTTGGGACCAGCTGGATGCCGCGTCCCTCGCGGCGCTCGCGTGCTGCCTCGTCTACGAGCCCCGCCGCGACGAGGGCGGCCCAGGGGAGCAGCGACTGCCTCGGGGTCCGTTCCGCACGGCGCTCTCGGCGACCGACGACCTGTGGCAGCGCCTGGACGACCTCGAGAAAGAGCACCACCTGCCGGGGACGGAGTCCATCGCGACGGGTCTCGCGCAGGCGATGCACTCCTGGGCACGCGGCGTTCCGCTCGACCGGGTGCTCGTCGAGGCCGACATGGCCGCGGGCGACTTCGTGCGCTGGTCGAAGCAGACGATCGACCTCCTCGACCAGCTCTCGCTCGTCGCGGACGGGGGCCTCGCCTCGACGGCGCGCAAGGCGCTCGACTCCGTTCGGCGCGGGATCGTCGCCTACTCCTCGGTATGACGGCGAACCCGGGCCTCAGCAGAGCATCAGCGGCGCGGCCTTAGGCTCGATCCGTGCCCGACGCTCCTCTCGCCGCCGCGCCTTCGCGACCGCTTCTTCCGCTCGCGATCGCGGCGCCCGCGTCAGCCGCCGCGGGGCTCGTGCTCACGACGGCGTTCCCCGCGCTCGCGTGGTGGCCGATGGTCTTCGTCGCGGTGCCGCTCGCACTCGTGTGCCTCGTCGGCCGGCGGACATGGTCGGCGTTCCTCGTCGGGTTCGCCTTCGGGGCGGCGTTCTTCTTCGTGAACCTGAGCTTCACGGCCCGCTACCTCGGCCCGGTGCCGTGGATCGCGCTGTCGATGCTGGAGGCGCTTCTCACCGCCGCCTGCGCGATCCTCATCGCTCTGGCATACCGGTGGGTGCCGCGCGTGCTGCCGAACGCCTGGGGACGGCTCGTCGTGCTGCCGGTCGTCGTCGCCGGACTCTGGACGCTGCGCGAGGAGGTGCTCGGCACCTTCCCTTATGGCGGCTTCCCGTGGGGGCGTATCGGCGTGACGCAGTCGAACGGTCCCCTCGCCGATGTCGCCTCGTGGGTCGGGATGTCGGGCCTCTCATTCCTCGTCGTGCTCGTCTGCGCCGCCGCGATCGAATACGTCCGGCTCGGGCGGTGGCGCGACCTGCGCGCAGCGGTTCCGACCGTCGTCGCACTCGTCCTCCTGATCGCGCCGCCTCAGTTCGCGACGACGGATGCCGGGAGCATCCGCGTCGGAGCCGTGCAGGGCAACGGGCCGGCCGGCTACTTCGACCAGCGCGGGCCGAACGACATCCTGCGTGCCCAGGTCGAGGCGACGCGTCCGCTCATCGGCGAGGACATGGACGTGCTGCTCTGGCCCGAGGGCGGCATCGACTCCGATCCCACCCAGAACGAGGCGACGGCCGGCGTGCTCGACACGCTCGCGGATCGCATCGGAGCGCCGCTGCTCGTGAGCGCCGTCACACAGCGCGGCGCCGAGTACTTCAATTCGTCGCTGCTGTGGGAGGACGGCGCCGACAACCCCGTCGACACATACGACAAGCGGCATCCCGTCCCCTTCGGGGAGTATGTTCCCGATCGCTGGCTGTACCGCAACTTCGCACCCGACCTCATCGACCTGATCCAGCGCGAATACACCCCCGGAACCTCGTCGCCGATGTTCGACGTGAACGGGGTCGGGGTTGGCCTCGCGATCTGCTTCGACGTCATCTACGACGACGTCATCTGGGAAGGCGCTCAGGCCGGCGCAGAGGTGTACATGTTCCAGACGAACAACGCCGACTTCCGCGGCACGGACGAGAACCTGCAGCAGCTCGCCTTCGCGCGCATGCGCGCCATCGAGACCGGCCGCTCCGTCGTGAACCTCTCGACCGTCGGCACGAGCCAGGTCATCGCCCCCGACGGCACCACGATCGACGGTCTTCCCGCGGACGAGGCCGGTCAGATGCTCACTGACGTTCCGCTGCGGACGGGGCTCACGCCAGCCGTCGTCCTGGGTCCGTGGGTGAAGGCGCTCCTTGCCTGGGGGAGCGTCGTCGCGCTTCTCGGCTTCGGGCTCGCGATGGCCATCCGCCGGCGATCCGCCGCGCGCAGCACGACCCCGCCCTCGGCGGGAACCGGCGCTGCACACAGCACGACGCCGGCCCCCGAAGGGACCGGCGTCGTGGACGTCTGATGCGGGTCAGGCGCTGATCTTGTCGACCGTCACGTCCTCGCCGGCGCCGCGACGGGCGCGGACGTAGGCGAGACGCTCCTCGAGGAGCTCTTCGAGCTCCGGGAGGCTGCGACGCTCGAGCAGCATGTCCCAGTGGGAGCGCGCCGCCTTGTCGCCGCTGTGGTCGACCGTCGCGGTGCCCTCGCCGATGCGCAGGAGAGCCTCGGCGCCGCACGTGCGGCATTCCCAGGTCTCGGGAACCTCGGCGTCCGCCGCGAAGGTCAAAGTCGTGTCACGCCCGCAGGACGTGCACGCGTAGATGTGCTGTGCGCGCTCATGGAACACGACGCCCTCCTCGCTCTGGAGGCTCTGGGCGCCGAGCCGGATGCCGCGCAGGCTGCGATCTGCCATGGTTTTCGGGTCCTCTCGTCGCTGTACAGGTATAACGAAACGACCTGGGCATCTCATCCGAACGGAGGGCCTGCATCGCGCTTTCACAGTGTATGCACAGGCGAGACGCAGTACCGCCGGTCGTGGGACCGAGGATCGGGTCCGGTGGGTCGAGAGGTCAGCGCAGCGCCGCGAGCGCGACGTCGGCGCGATCGGTCACGATGCCGTCGACACCCATGCCGACGAGTCTCGTCATCTCGCCCGGATCGTTGACCGTCCACACGTGCACCTCGACATCCGCACCGTGCGCGTAGTCGAGCAGGCGCGGCGTCACGATCCGCAGCCGGCCCTGGCGCTCCGGAACCTGCAGAGCATCGATGCCGCGAAGCAGGCGCCGCGCGAGCGGACGTGAGCGCATGGACACAGCGCCGATGAGCCGCGTCACTATCGACGTCCCGGCCGAGGTCGCGGGACGGATGCCGCCACCCGCCGCCGCCGCGGCATCCAGAGCAGCGCGCCGGCGGTCGTCGGAGAAGCTCGTGAGGAGGACGCGTGCCCCGTGCGGCGCGACGATGCGCCCGACCGCCTCGGCTGCACCCTCCGCCTTGACGTCGAGGTTGAAACGGACGTCGGGGAACGCGTCGAGCGCCTGCTCGAGCGTCACGAGGCCGCCGTGCCCACCCATGAGCTGGTCGAGCTCGCGCGAGGTCACCGCGTCGACGCGCCGAGGATCACCCGTGACCCGGGACAGGTCGGCATCGTGGAAGAGCACGACCACGCCGTCGAGGGTCAGGTGGCAGTCGGACTCGACGTAGTGCGCGCCGGCGGCCTGGGCTGCCGCCACCGCGGCGAACGAATTCTCGACCACACCGTGCGTGGCATCCAGCGGTGTGACCAGGCCGCGATGCGCCAGCACCCGCGGTCGCGGGACACCGGCGAACCACGGGTGGGTCACGCCGACGGCGGCTGCTCGGCCGGGCTCTCGGGAAGCTCCCGCTGCGGCGACTCCGGCGATCCGGAGGTCGCGGCGGGCCCGGCCGGTGATGCGGCGGCTTGCGGCACAGCGGCGCGGGCGGCGGGGGACGAGGCATCCGTCGTCTTCGCAGCCTCGGCGAGCGAACCCGCGAAAGCCCCGCTGACGCCCTTGAGCGCCTCGGTGAACTCGCTCGGGATGATCCAGAGCTTGCTCGACGGGCTCTCGCTGATCTTCGGGAGCGTCTGGAGGTACTGGTAGGCCAGGAGCTTGGGGTCGGGGTCTCCGACGTGGATGGCGTTGAAGACCGTCTCGATCGCCTCGGCCTCGCCCTGCGCGCGAAGGACGGCGGCCTGCTTGTCGCCCTCCGCCTTGAGGATCTCGGCCTGCCGGCGACCCTCCGCCTCGAGGATCTGCGACTGCTTGGAGCCCTCGGCCGTCAGGATCGCCGCACGACGGTCGCGCTCGGCGCGCATCTGCTTCTCCATCGAGTCCTGGATCGAGATGGGCGGATCGATCGCCTTGATCTCGACGCGCCCGACGCGGATGCCCCATTTGCCGGTCGCCTCGTCGAGGACGACGCGCAGCTGGCCGTTGATCTCGTCGCGGCTCGTGAGCGCCTCTTCGAGGTTGAGCCCGCCGACGACGTTGCGGAGCGTCGTCGTCGTCAGCTGCTCCACAGCGCCGAGGTAGTTCGCGATCTCGTACGTCGCGGCCCGGGCGTCGGTCACCTGGAAGTAGATGACGGTGTCGATCGAGACGACGAGGTTGTCCTCGGTGATGACGGGCTGCGGCGGGAACGACACGACCTGCTCGCGGAGGTCGATCAGCGGGCGCAGGCGGTCGATGAAGGGGATCAGCAGGTTGAGGCCCGGCATGAGCGTCTTGTGGTAGCGGCCGAGACGCTCGACGATGCCCGCGTTCGCCTGCGGGATGATGCGGATGGATCGGAAGATCACCACCAGCACGAAGATGAAGACCGCGGCGGCGAGCACCCACCCGATCGTGGCGGGGATGATGTCGTCCGGGTTCATGCGGGAAGCTCCTGGGTGTCGACGGGACGGACGTAGGCGGTGGCGCCGTCGATGCGGCTGACGCGCACCGGCGTTCCGGGCTCGAGGGCGAGGGTGGCGAAGGATGCCTCGGCCCGCGCCGTCCAGACGTCGCCGTTCGAGAGCTTGACCTGGCCCGCGTCCGCCGAGACGGTCGAGAGGACGCGCCCGGACAGGCCGATGAGGGCGGCCACGTTGCTCGGCGTCGGGTCTTCGCCGCGGCGCAGACGCCGCAGCAGCGGCGGACGGAGGAACAGGACGAGGACGGCGGCGACCACGGCGGCGATCACGACCTGGAGCCACAGCGGGGCGCCGAAGAGGTCGGAGGCGAGACCGGCCACGCCGCCGATGCTGAGCATCAGGAACGTGAAGTCGAGCGTCAGCATCTCGATGACGAGGAACAACAGGATCAGCACCAGCCAGCCGATCCATGCCCAGTCTTCGATCGTCTGGATGAGCTCCACGATGTGCCTCCCTGTGCTCGAACCTACCACGGTGATTTCGGGCCGGATCGGCCCGGCGGAGGCGGATTGGTAGGGTCGAAGAGCGCCGCGCGACACGACCGCGGCGGCCGCGGCATCCGTCGCTCGGCACCTTCTTACCCGTTGGGAAATCACGTGTCCGAAACCCTCACGCCCCTCCCGCAGGGCTCGCTCAGCGGCAAGACCGCTCTTGTCACCGGATCGTCGCGCGGCATCGGCGCAGACACCGTCCGCTACTTCGCGCAGGCGGGTGCGAACGTCGTCATCAACTACCGCAACAAGGCTCCGCGGGCCGAGAAGCTGGCGGGCGAGCTGCGTGGGCTCGGCGTCGAGGCGCTCGTCGTCGGAGCCGACCTGACCGATCCCGAGTCGGTGCGGGCGATGTTCGCCGAGGTCGAGCGCGCGTTCGGCGGCCTCGACATCCTGGTGCTCAATGCCTCCGGCGGCATGGAGTCGGGCATGGCCGAGGACTACGCCCTGCAGCTCAACCGCGACGCCCAGGTGAACGTGCTCGAGACGGCTCTGCCGCTCCTTCGCGAAGGCTCGCGGGTCGTCTTCGTCACGAGCCACCAGGCGCACTTCATCCGCACGACGCCGACGATGCCCGAGTACGAGCCCGTCGCACTCTCCAAGCGCGCCGGGGAGGACGCTCTGCGGGAGCGCATCCCCGAGCTCGAGGGCAAGGGCATCGGCTTCACCGTCGTCTCGGGCGACATGATCGAGGGCACGATCACGGCGACCCTCCTCGAGCGCGCGAACCCCGGGGCCATCGCCGCGCGGCGTGAGGACGCCGGAAAGCTCTACAACGTCGCCGAGTTCGCCGCCGAGGTCGCGCGCGCGGCGCTCGACCCCGTGCCCGCCGACAACACGCGCCTCGTCGGCGACACCGACTCGTTCGGCGAGGAGTGACGTGCGCGCGAACGACATCGAGAAGCTCGTCTCCGTCGGCCGCCCCGACATCGCACCGGACGGCTCGTTCGCGGTCTTCCCGACCTCGCGTCCCGATCTGGCCGCGAACAAGGCGGTCGGCCAGCTGTGGCGTGTCGACCTTCCGGACGGCACTCCGCGCCGCCTGACCCGCGGCACGTCCGATTCCGCCCCCCGCCTCTCGCCGGACGGCGGCCGTCTCGCCTTCCTCCGCGGCGACGGCAAGGGCAAGCCGCAGATCTTCGTCGTGGACGCCGGGGGAGGGGGAGCCGGTTCAGGCGACGGATGCCGAGGCCGGCGTCTCGGAGTTCGCCTGGGCGCCTGACGGCGCAACCTTCGCCTACATCGCCCGGGTGCCGGAGAAGGGCCGCTACGGAACGGTCGAGGGGCTGGATGCCTCGGCGGAGGCGCCTCGGCACATCACGAGCATCCGCTGGCACGCCAACGGCCTCGGCTACGTCGCGGACCGCCCGGCGCACGTGTTCGCGATCGCCGTTCCGGCGACCGACTCCGAGCCGTTCTACGAGCCCGCCGCACGGGTGCTCGGCGAGGACGAGAAGCCCGACGAGAAGCGCGTCGTGGCCGCGGAGCCCCGGCAGCTGACCGAGGGCGAGGCATCCCATTCCGGCGTCGCCTTCCTCGGCCGCGAGATCCTCACGGTGCGCGATGTGCTCGAGACCGGCAAGCGCGACCTCCGCACGACCGTCGTGGCGGTCGGCGACGACGGCGCGGGGGAGCGGGAGGTCGTCTCGCGGGACGCGGGCCTGTCGATCAGCGATGTCGACGTCGCGCCCGACGGGACCGTCGTGCTGCTCGCGAACGACGTCGGACCCGACTTCACGGACTTCGTCGCACCCGGCGTCGCCCTCTACGTCGTCGAGAACGGCGAACCGCGCCGGCTCACCGACGCCGAGACGGTCGACCTCGGCGAGGTGGGCAGCCACGTCGCTTTCGACGGCGAGGACTTCCTCGTGCAGGACCGCACCCGCGGTCGCGTTCGGCTTCTCCGCGTCACCCGCGCGGGCGGTGTGTCGGAGGTGCTGGCCGGCGATCTCGAGGTCAACGGCCACGCCACGTCCGGCGGCCGCACGGTCGCGGCGGTCGCGACTCCCGAATCGTTCGGTGAGCTCGTGCTCGTCGACGGCGGGGATGCGACGACGCTGACGGCCTTCGGCGCGGGGGCCGCCGCATCCGGCATCTCCGTTCCCAGCGAGCTGACCATCGAGGGGCGCGACGGCTACCCCGTGCACGGATGGGTCGCCAAGCCCGCCGGCGAAGGGCCGTTCCCCGTCATCCTCCAGATCCACGGCGGCCCGTACGCGTCGTACGGCGTGCACCTCTTCGACGAGACGCAGGTGCTGGTGGATGCCGGCTACGCCGTCGTCTACTCGAACCCTCGCGGCTCTGCGGGCTACGGGCGCGAGCACGGGCGGGTGATCCGCCAGGCCATGGGCACGGTGGACTTCCACGACGTCATCGACTTCCTCGAGGGAGCGGTCGCGGCCGACCCGTCGCTCGACGGCTCGCGCGTCGGGATCATGGGCGGCTCGTACGGCGGGTACCTGACGGCGTGGATCATCGCGCACGACCACCGCTTCGCCGGCGCGATCGTCGAGCGCGGCTTTCTCGACCCCGAGAGCTTCCAGGGCACGAGCGACATCGGCTCGTTCTTCGGCGACGAGTACGTCGGCGTCTCAGCCGAGGACATCGCGCGGCAGAGCCCGATGGCCGTCGTCCGCGACGTGACGACCCCGACCTTCGTCGTGCATTCGGAGCTGGACTTCCGCTGCCCGCTCGAGCAGGCCACACGGTACTACTCGGCGCTCAAGCGCCAGGGCACGCCGGCCGAGCTGCTGATCTTCCCCGGCGAGAATCACGAACTGACCAGGGGCGGCCAGCCACGGCACCGCGTCCAGCGCTTCGAGGCGATCCTGGACTGGTGGAGCCGGTACCTTCCGGTCGGCTGAAGCGGCAGAAAGAAGAAGGGCCCCGGGAGTTCCGGGGCCCTTCTTCTCATGCGCGTCGACTCAGAGGTCGCGGCCCGAGAAGCGGAACGCGCGGATGATCTGGATGATGCCCAGCACGACGAGCGCGATGCCCAGCAGCCACCACAGCACGAAGGCGCCGTAGAGGGGCGTGAAGAGCAGCACGATGCCCGCGAGGATGCTGATGATGGCGAAGAAGATCGTCCACCCCTTCGACGCGGCGTCGCCGAGGGTCGAGAGCGAGACGATGCCCTCGATGATCCACAGGATGCCGACGAGGATGCCGAGGAAGACGGCGAACCAGCCGGTGGCGGCCTGGAGGTTCACGAAGGCGAAGATGCCGGCCAGGATGAACAGGATGCCGAGGACGATGTGTCCGACGCGCGCCCACCCGCCCTTGGACTTCGAGAAGATCCCGAGGCCCGCGTAGACCAGGCCGGCTGCGATCGCGTAGATGGCGATGATGGCCGTGACGACGACCGCGGTCTTGCCGGGCCACACGAGGATCAGGATCCCGATGATGACGGAGAGCACGCCGCCGACGCCGAAGGCGGTGCGGATGCCGTTGACGGCCGACTTCTCGGCTGCGGATTCGGTGGACATGGGAGCGAGCCCTTTCTGAGTGTTTGCTGTGAGCGTTCTGCCACAGCCTAGACCCGCCGGTGCACGCGGTTCGGCAATGCCGCGGTGCGTTCACCGTTTTGTGACGAGGTGTGTCGGCGCGGTGGTCGGCCCGCCACTTGGGCTCAGCCGAGCAGGATCGTCGCGAGCAGGAGGATCGGGACGCAGCCCACGGTGGTGAGGAAGACGGTGTCTCGCGAGATCGTCTCGCCGACGCCGTAGCGCTGCGAGTAGTTGAAGACGTTCTGCGCGGTCGGCAGCGCCGCGAGTACGACGACGACCAGCACGTCGTGCGCAGGCAGTCCGAACACGAACTCCGCGACGAACCACGCGACGACGGGCATGACGAGCAGCTTGAGCGCCGAGGCGAGCGCGATGTCGCGTCGGCGGCCCGACGGCCCGAGCACCCGCTGTCCGTGCAGCGAGATGCCGTAGGAGATGAGGAGCACCGGCACGCACGCGTTCGCGATGAGCTGCGCGGGCTCCATCACGATCGGCGGGGGATCCCAGCCGGAGACCGAGACGATCGTGCCGAGCGCGGATCCGAGCACGATCGGATTGGTCGCCGTGCGCAGAAGCGCGCGGCCGAACGAGGAGCGTCCTGCGGTCGCGGCCTCGAGGATCGTCATCGAGATGGGCGTGAAGACGAGCAGCTGCATCAGGATCACGGGCGCGGGATACGCCGCCGAGCCGAGCAGGTAGAGCGACAGTGGGATGCCGATGTTGTTGGAGTTGACCTGTCCGGCCGACAGCGCGCCGATGACGATCTCGCCGATGGACCGACGCCAGATGAGCCACGCGACGACGCTGTAGATCGCGATCATCGAAACGGCGGCGATCGCCGAGACCGGCAGCATCGCGGAGAAGAGCGTGTGGACGTCCGCGTTCGCGAGCACGACGAAGAGGAGGAACGGCGACAGCACGAAGAACGTCAGACGGCTGAGGACGGGTCGAGCATGTTCGCCGAGCAGGTCCGTGCGCCCGATGATCCAGCCGACGAGGATCGCCACGCCGACGACGGCGAACCCGGTGAGCGCCTCGATCACGAGGTCGGGAACGCTTCGCCGACGGATGCCACGTCCTCCAGGCTATCGACCGGTTCCGCCTGCTCCGTTCCCCGGCGGATCGGCGCTGTCGCGCCGCCCTCGCCGTCGCTAGCCTGGAGGCGGTCGACGCGTGGGCGCCGATCGCTGTGCGAGGAGGGGTTCGATGGCTGTTTTCTCCCGCGGGTTCGGCGCGCGACGCCGGGAGTCCGACCCGAGGCTGCCTCCGGGGCAGTACCTGACGGAGGACTTTCCGGTGCTGTCAGCGGGCCCGACGCCGGACGTCGACCTCGCGGATTGGCGTTTCACGATCCGCACCGAGAAGGGCATGCAGACGACCTGGACGTGGGACCAGTTCATGGCTCTGCCGATCGAGACGATCGACACCGACATCCATTGCGTCACGCGCTGGTCCAAGCTCGGCACGCAGTGGCGCGGGGTCTCGCTCGACACCCTCTTCGAGAACGTCGACACGGACGTCGAGTTCGCCATGGCGCATTCGTACGGGGGCTACACGACGAACGTCCCGCTCGACGACCTGCTCGACGGCAAGGCGTGGGTAGCGTTCGAGTTCGACGGCGAGCCCCTCGATCCCGAGCACGGCGGACCGGCGCGCCTGCTCGTGCCGCATCTCTACTTCTGGAAGAGCGCGAAGTGGCTGCGCGCGCTCGTGCTGCAGGACCGCGACGACCCGGGGTTCTGGGAGCAGAACGGCTACCATATCCACGGTGACCCGTGGACCGAGGAGCGCTACTGGTGACGGGCGCCGGACGAGTTTCGTGGCGGGAGGCCACGGTGCTTTCGGTGGTCGAGGCGAACGCGCACGCCCGCATCCTGACGCTCTCGGTGCCGGGCTGGGAGGGCAGCGTGCCCGGGCAGCACATCGACGTCCGCCTCACGGCGGAGGACGGCTATCAGGCTGTGCGGTCCTATTCGCTCGGCCTGGCGGGGGAGGGGGGCACGGTCGAGATCGGGGTCGACGAGGTGCCCGACGGCGAAGTCTCGCCGTACCTCGTGCGAGACGTCGCGCCGGGGGACGCGCTCGAAGTGCTCGGACCCCTCGGCGGCTACTTCGTCTGGCGCGAGGAGGATCCCTCGCCTGTGCAGCTGATCGCCGGGGGCTCGGGGATCGTGCCCCTGCGGGCGATGGTGCGATCGCGGCTCGCCGCCGCCAGCGACCAGCCGTTCCGCCTCCTGGTCTCGGTGCGAACCCCGGAAGACGCGATATATCGTGATGAGCTCGAATCCGTGCCGGGGGACAGGGGAGTGGAGGTGGCGTGGGCGTACACCCGCGAGGCGCCGGCTTCCTGGTCCGGTCACGTCGGACGCCTCGACGCCGAGACGCTGGACGCCGCGGTGTGGCCCGTCGCCGACGACCCGGTGATCTACGTGTGCGGCCCGACGGGATTCGTCGAGTTCGTCGCACACGAGCTCGTGGCGCGCGGACACTCGCCGCGCCGCATCAAGACCGAGCGCTTCGGGGGCCTCTGATGAGTCGGAACGTGCAGCACCTGGACGGGAACGCCCTCGCGGGAGTGCTGGCCGAATTGATGAGCACGGATGCCTCATCCCTGACGATCACGTGCGCTCACTGCGGCGCGCACGGCGACATGGCAGAGGTGTCCGTGGAGCGCGATGCCGTGGCATCCATCGTCCGCTGCCTCTCGTGCGACCACACGCTGCTCGTGATCCTTCGGGACGCGGGCGGAGGCATCCGTCTGCGCTTCGAAGGCACCGCGGAGATCGCGTCGGCCTGAGGACTACCGCTCGTCGAGCCTGGGCAGGGCGTCGGAGATGAGGCGCTGCCACTCGGCGAGCATGTCGTCGTACTCGGCGACGAACTGCTCGAGCAGCGCGTCGGCGGACGGGTCGAGCGACGTGAGGTCGTAGTCGACGTGGACGAGCGATCCGGTAACGGTCGCCTCGAGGCGCACGCGGACCGTCGTCGCGCTGTGACCGGGCGTCACGCGCGCGTAGGTCGCCGCTGTGGGCGGCCGCGACTCCACGACGATCCAGGTCGTCTCGTGCTCGTGCGTTCGCGTGCGCCACACCGTGCCGGGCTGCGTGTCGTCGTCGACGTCTGAGACGAACTCGGGCGACCAGCCCGGTACCCAGAGCGTCTCACCGCGCGCGGTGAACAGCGGAAAGGCCCGCTCGGGCGGAAGCGCCACGGTCAGCGTTCCGGTGCAGATGTGGCGAGGGCGGTGCGGCACAGCGGAGAGGCTACACGTGCTCCGGCGTGCGAGCGGTCGATATAATCGCCGATAATGCACATTATGTCAACTCACCCACCGGATGCGACCCTGGTCCGCGCGGCACGCGAACCAGGGACGCTCCCCCTCGGCGAGGCTAGGTCAGTCCCAGAAGGCGCTCAGTGATTCGGCGAGCGAGGCGCCGTGCGCGTGCCCGGCTCGTGCGGCCGGCGGTCGGCTCGCGGGATCCATGACGTCGTCGCCGAACGCCGCCAGCGCGTCGGCGTCCGGGTAGATCGCCTCGACGTGGCTGCCCTGAGCGCGCAGCTCGTCGATCTGCGTCACGAGATCGAGACGCCACTCCAGGGGCAGTCTCGTGCGCCCGCCGAACGGCGACAGCACGAGAACCTTCTCGTAGCCGCTCGCCAGATCGGCGTTCTCGGCATTCGTGCGATAGCCGCCGTCGATGTACCGCCGGTCGCCGATCGCGTACGCGAAGCCGCCGGCGCAGCTCGCGGCGACGGCGTCGGCGAGCTCCACGCCGCTGTCGCGGTCGAACACCACGGGTTCGCCGGTACGGGCATCGACAGCTGTGATGAGCACACGCTGCCGCGGCCATTCCTGCTGCGGAAGCCGTGCGGCGACGATCGTGCGCCACCTGTCGCTTCCGGTGGCCGAGGACGCGGCATCCGCCTCCAATTCGGCGCCCATCCTGCGGCGCATGTCGGCAGCGTCCCGTGAGTCGGCGATCACCGCGTTCATGCGTTCGAGGTGGGTGCGTGTGAGTGTCGGCCGGGCGGGGCGACCGCCGCCCGGTGTGACCGCCGGCGCATCGAGGACGTCCGCGAGGAGCCGTTCGGGGCTCGCTCCGGTGATCTGGGCGGCGGCGGTCGACCCGGCGGAGGTGCCGACGATGAGGTCGGCGGTCGTGACGTCGAGCCCGCCGTCGTACAGGCCGGCGACGACGCCGATCAGCCAGGCATTGCCCGCCGATCCCCCGCCGCCGAGCACGAGGGCCTTGCCGGATGGATGCTCCGACTGCGCGCCGGACCGGGGCTCCGCGTCGTGGAGAAGAGAGTGCTTCATGTTCGCAGCTTTCGGAAGTGCTGAGGCGCTCCCTGCGACGGCTACGTCAGTCGCGCGATCGTGAACTCGAAGGAGCGCCCGGAATGGACAGTGTGTGCATCGGGCTCACCTCCTTCACTCGTGTCACGTTCGGTGAGAAGCCTACCCGTTCGCCCGGCCGACGAGCGACGGTGCGGCACGATCGAATCGGGCACGGATCATCGGGTCGGCGGGCGGTCGGTCGGCGAGGCTCGATGTCGAAGGAGGAACTGTGATCGCGATTCTCAATCGAGTCGTCGATCTCGTCGAGGAGCGTCTCACGGACGAGATCGACGTCGGGGGCCTGGCGACGAGCCTGGGCACGACGGAGTACCACGTCCGCCGGATGTTCTCGTCGCTCGCCGGGATGCCGCTGTCGGAGTACATCCGTCGCCGTCGCATGACGGTCGCCGCAGCGGAAGTGATCGGTGCGGACGACCTGCTGGACATCGCGGTGCGCTACGGATACGGCTCGACCGAGGCATTCGGACGAGCGTTCCGCGCTGTCCACGGCGTCCGTCCCGGCGACCTCCGCCGAGACGGCGGTCCCCTTCGCTCGCAGCCGCAGCTCAGGTTCCGCCTGACCGTAGAAGGGAACATCATCATGGACACGCGAATCACGGACCGACCCGCGTTCCGGCTCGTCGGCCACGCCGTTCGGGTCCCCCTCATCCATGACGGCGTCAATCCGCACATCCAGGCGCACGTCGCCGCGCTCCCCGAGGCGGAGCACGCTCGACTGAAGGCCCTCAGCAGCACCGAGCCGTCGGGCCTGCTGCAGGTGACCGCCGACGTCGATCCGGACTACACCGAAGGAACCGAGCTCACCTACCTCCACGGCGTCGCGATGCGGGACGACTCCCCCGTGCCCGAGGGTCTGGATGCGATCGATGTTCCTGCCGGCGTCTGGGCCGTGTTCCGCAGTGCGGGCGCATACCCCGCGGCGCTTCAGTCGACCTGGGCGGCGACGGCGAGCGAGTGGTTCCCGTCGAATCCATGGCGACTCCGGCCCGGCCCGTCGATCGTGGCGATCCTGGACCGCTCCCCCGACTTCCGCACTGCGACGACCGAGCTGTGGGTGCCCGTGGAGCCCGAGTCCACGAGGTGAAGCGCATACGCGGAGGAAACGCCCGACACGGTTGACTGGACGGATGCCTCTCCCCCGCCGAGACCGGACGAGAGCCCGTCTGCGGGTGCTCTTCGGCGTCTACGTCGTGCTCCTGATCTGGATCGTGCTGTGGAAGCTCAATCTCCCGTGGATCGGCGTGCATCGTCTGGTGAAGCTCGTGCCGTTCGTTCCGACCGGTGCGGAAGGGCCCAGTGAACCGCTCGAGATCGCGATCAACTTCCTCCTCTTCGTCCCGTTCGGCATCTACCTCGCGCTTCTCGCGCCGAGCTGGCGGTGGTGGCGCGCCACGCTGGTCGTCGCCGGCACGAGCCTCCTCCTCGAGGCGGCGCAGTTCGCCTTCGGCGTCGGGAGCTCCGACACGTCGGATCTCATCGTCAACACGATGGGTGGCCTGGCCGGGATGGGGCTCGTCGCGGCGATCGTGCGGCGCCAGCGTCCTGAGCTGGCGCGAGCGGTCATCGCGCGCGGGCTCTCGATCGGGACGGTGCTCGCAGTAGCCGCGGCGGCGGTCTTCGTCGCGGCTCCCCTTCACTACGGGCGGCCGCCCGGCGATGGCCCCCGTCAGGCGCCGGGGCAGTCGATGGAGACGGGAGTGGGCACGGAAGCCGGCAGATGAGCCGTCGACGCCCCCTCGTTGCGCCGACCCGGCCGCACGCCTGGTTGACTGGGAAGCGAAGGCAGTTCGAGGAGGATCAGATGCCGTTGCAAGGTGAGTATCTGCCCAGCACGTCGCAGTGGGCGCGCCGCCAGGCCGAGGCGTATGAGGCGAGCGGCGGGGCCGAAAAGGCAGACATGCGGGGCAAGCCCGTCATCGTCCTGACGACCGTCGGTGCGAAGTCCGGCGGCCTGCGTAAGACCGCTCTCATGCGCGTCGAGCACGAAGGCAAGTACGCCGTCGTGGCTTCCATGGGCGGCGCTCCGCAGCATCCCGCGTGGTACTGGAATCTGCGGAAGAACCCGCACGTCGAGCTCCAGGACGGTCCGGACAAGAGCGACTACCTCGCGCGGGAGCTCGACGGCGAGGAGTACGCCGCCTGGTGGGAGCGCGCCGTCGAGGCGTGGCCGGACTACGCGAACTACCAGACGCGGACCGACCGGCGGATCCCCGTCTTCCTGCTCGAGCGCGCCGGCGACGGAGCCGCGTGACCTCTCGCCCGGAGCGAGGGCTCCATATCGGCGACGAAGTCTCCGATGCTTTGGAACGCGGCATCCCGGTCCTGGCGCTCGAGTCGACGATCTTCACGCACGGCCTTCCACGCCCGCGCAACCTCGTCGTCGCGCTCGAGGCTGAGGAGAGAGTCCGCGCGGCGGGAGTGGTCCCTGCCACGATCGGCGTGATCGGAGGGCGCGCGACAGTGGGCCTCTCCCCCGCCGAGATCCAGCGGCTCTCGACGGACGACGGCGCCGTCAAGCTCAGCCTCCGCGATCTCCCCGTCGCCTCCGCCAAAGGGCTGAGCGGCGGCACGACCGTCGCCGCGACCGCCTTCCTCGCCAGCAGAGCCGGCATTCGCGTCTTCTCGACGGGCGGTCTGGGCGGCGTGCATCGCGAGGCGCAGCAGACCTTCGACGAGTCGGCCGACCTGCCGACCCTCGCGGCGCTCCCCCTCGTCGTGGTCAGCGCCGGCGTCAAGTCGATCCTCGACATCCCGCTCACGCTCGAACGACTCGAGACTCTGAACCTGACGGTGGTCGGTTACCGCACGACGGACTATCCGGCGTTCTACATCGCGGACTCCGGCTTCGATGTCGAGTACGCCGCCGAGTCGGCCGACGAGATCGCCGACATCGCCGCAGCGCGGGACGCGCTCGGCATCGTGTCGACGCTCCTCGTCGCGAACCCGGTCGATGCCGATCGGCAGCTCCCCGCCGAGGTGCACGACGACGTCCTCGCCCGCGCGCTCGCCGAAGCGACGGAGCGAGGTGTGACCGGGCACGACACGACGCCGTTCCTCCTCGACTTCATGCAGCGCGAGACGGGCGGGCGGAGCCTCGACGTCAATGTCGAGGTGTACCGGGGGAACGTCGCGCTCGGCGCCGAGATCGCGACGGCGCTCGCCGCGCGGGCCTGATGCTCACCGTCATCGGGGACCTCCTCGCGGACGTCGTCGTGCTGGGTGCGTCGTCGTTCGAGACGGGCACGGACAACCCTGCGGTCATCACGCACACCCGAGGCGGGAGCGCCGCGAACGTCGCCGCGGCGGCGGCCGGCTCGGGTCGCGTCCGATTCATCGGACGAGTGGGAGCGGATGCCGAGGGCGATGCGCTGACGCATGCACTCGCACTGAGCGGGGTCGACGTGCGCGTCCAGCGCGGCGGCCGGACGGGCTCGATCGTGATCCTCGTCGACGACGCCGGTGAGCGGACCATGCTCACGGATCGCGGCGCCGCGGCCGAGTTGGAGCCGGTCGAGCCCGAGTGGCTCGAGGGGTCGCACTGGCTGCACCTTCCGCTCTACGGCTTCGCGGCTCCCGTCTCGCGGCAAGCCGTCCTCGCCGCATGCCGGTGGGCGCATGAGTCTTCGGTGCGGGTCAGCCTCGACCTCTCGAGCGTCTCGGCGATGCGTGAGCTCGGCCCGGTCATCCTGGCGGCCATCCTCGGGGATGCCGCGCCCGCTGTCGTGTTCGCGAATGCGGACGAAGCGCGGCTCCTCGGCGAGCTGGGGCTGCGGCATCCGGTCGGCTCTGTCCTGGTCGTCAAGCGGGGACCCGACCCTGTGGTGGTCGTCGGAGACGGCGGCACGGCGGAGATACCGGTCGAAGCGGTGCCCGACGTGGTGGACACGACGGGCGCGGGCGACGCCTTCGCCGCCGGCTACCTCGTCGCCGCGCTCGGCGGCGCGATGCCCCGAGAATGCGCGAAGGCCGGCGCAGCCTCCGCACGCGGAGCGCTGCGCCGGCCAGGCGCGATCTAGTGGGTCAGAGGCCCGCGGCGTCGTCGGGGTGCGACGCCGTGCGGCGCGTCACCTGCTCGCCCGCGACCGGGTCGACCGCGGTGCGCGTGACGACGTCGGAGCGGCGGCGACGCATCAGAAGGATGATCCCGATCAGGACGACCACGACGCCGGCTGCCATGAGGATGTAGCCGACGAGGTCGAGGTTCACCCAATCCAGCTGGACGTTGAGGGCGAACGTGAGGATCGCGCCGATCACGAAGAGGACGATTCCAGCACCGATGCTCATGCGAGGATTCCTTTCCGGGACTACCCCAAGTGGCATCCCTTGGCCCTCATCGTGACAGGCGGCCCGGGGTCGACCCAGGCCCTTGACAACCGCCGGAAACGGCTCATCACGCCTTCTGCATGCGGGAGAGCTCGTTCTCGATGTCGTCGATGAAGGCGTTGTAGCCGGCGATCGTCGCGGCGACCTGCTCGTCCGAGAAGTCCGCGCGATCCTGGCTGATCGTCAGACGCGTGCCGCCGTCGACCTCCTCCAGATCGAAGAGGACAGGGAGGCCCGCATACTCGTCGGGCCGGTCGGTGAGGGTCATCGCGAGGTGCGCCGGCGGGTCGACCTCGACGTACTCTCCCGCCCAGTCGATGCGGTTGCCGTCGGGGAGGAGCATGACCGCACGGAAGGCGCCGCCCGGGCGGACCTCCATCGTCAGCGAGTCGCGCGGGACCTCGACGGCCGCGGTGCCGAACCAGACGGCGAAGTGCTCGGGCTTGGTGATCGCGTCGAAGACGAGCTCGCGCGGTGCGGTGAGCTCGCGCGTGATCGTGAAGTACTCAGCCATGGGGATTCTCCTTGTCGTGGGTGTTGTCGGTGGATGAGAGCTGCTGCAGGGCGTGAAGGTACGAGTCCAGGGAGTCGAGAGAGTCGCCCCAGAATCTGGCGTAGTCCGAGATCCAGTGCGAGGCGGCGGCGAGGGGCCGAGCGTCGAGTCGCGCGGGCCGGTACTGCGCCTCCCTCCCCCGCGTCACGAGCCCCGCTCCCTCGAGCACCCGCAGGTGCTTCGAGACGGCCGCGAAGGTCATGTCGAAGGGCTCGGCGAGCTCGCCCACCGTCGCCTCCCCCTGCGCCAGGCGCTCGAGGATCTCGCGGCGGGTCGGATCGGCGAGCGCGGCGAATGTCCGGCTCAGGCCGTCCCGTTCGCTGTCACTGCTCATCTCGGCTCCTTATTCAACTAGTAGGTACTGTACCGAATGGTTGAATAGCTGTCAAGCGTCGGATGCCGCCGCTAGCGTGTCGCTCATGACACGCGTCGTCTACAACACCGCCACAACCCTCGACGGATACCTCGCCGACCCTGACGACTCGCTCGAGTGGCTCTTCGCCGTCCCCGGCTCGGCGGAGGCCGAGAGCTCCTTCCCCGCCTTCCTCGAGGGCATCGGAGCGCTGGTGATGGGATCGACCACCTACGAGTGGGTCTACAACCACGAGAGGCTCGACGAGCACCCCGAGAAGTGGGCCTACGGCGACCGTCTCTCGCTGGTGCTGACGACGCGCGACCTGCCTCTCGTCGAAGGCGCGAACATCCGGCTCCACTCGGGCTCCGTCCGCGAAGCCTGGGAGCAGCTCGTCTCGGCCGCGGACGGCAGGGACGTGTGGGTCGTGGGCGGCGGGGACGTCGTCGGCCAGTTCGCCGACGCAGGCCTCCTCGATGAGATCCGCGTCTCGATCGCCCCCGTCACGCTCGGCGCCGGCAAGCCGCTGCTGCCGCGGCGCCTCGAATCCGACCGCCTCGTGCTCGAGTCCGCCCGCCAGAGCGGGCAGTTCGCCGAGCTCGTGTACTCCGTGCGGAGTTCCTCGTGAGCGAGCGCTGGCGCGGCGTCGTGGCGGCGCTCCTCAATCCCGAACTTCGGGCCGCCCTGGCGGAGGTGATGACGGATGCCTCGCTCACGCCGTCCCGGCGGGAACGCGCCCTCGCACGCCTGGGCGAGCTCGGACTCGTGCGCGACCTCGACGGGCATGCCGTGTTCGACGACACCGCGCTGCGCGGCATCCTCGCCGACGGCGCTCCCGCCAAGCCCCAGGGTCCGCACCGCTACCTCGACCGGAACGGCCGCATCGATCAGTACCCCGTCCGGGAGGCCGACCGCCGGGAGCTCCTCGCCTGGGTGGCCGATCGCGCCGTCGCGCCGGGCGAGGTGCTGACCGAGAAGGAGTTCAACGAGCGGCTGGGCGGTTTCACCACCGACGTCGCCCTGTTGCGCCGGCACCTCGTCGATCACGAGCTCGTCCAGCGCACGCGGTCGGGATCCGCGTACATGCGGCCGTCAGACGGCTGAAGGCTCGATCGGCGTCCATGCGCCGTACTTCGGCTCGCGGCCGTCGCCCGACGATGTGCGCGTGAGCCGCCGCCGCACCCAGGGGCCGACGTGAGTCCGGTAGTACGCGCTGCCGGCGAGCGGTGCAGCCTCGGGCAGGGCGGGGAGCGACCACCACGCGGCAGGCGGCTCCATGCCGAGGGCCGTCAGCACCCGCGCCGCCACGCGGTGATGCCCACGGGCGTTCATGTGGAGCCGGTCCTCGGACCAGTAGCCGGCTGTGGAGAGCTCACGGTCGGGCCAGTTGAGCGCGCGGATGACGTCGGGGCGCTCATCGAGCCTCGCCGAGACGGCCGCCGACAGCAGATCGCCGCGACGCTGGATAACGCGGCTGAGCGGCAGCTGGGCGGAGGGGTTGGCGCCGGAGAGGACGATCAGCCGCACCCCTTCCTCGTCGCAGCGGTTCAGCACGTGGTCGAAGGCCGCCACGACGTGCGCGATCGAGGTGCGCGGGCGCAGCATGTCGTTGCCGCCGCCGTTGAACGACAGGTGCGTCGGCTGCAGGGCGAGCGCGGGCTCCAGCTGCTCGTGGACGATAGGCCACACGAGCTTCCCGCGGATCGCGTAGTTCGAGTAGTCGACGCTCTCCCCCAGAGCGTCGGCCCAGCCCTGCGCGACGAGATCCGCCCACCCGCGTACACGCCCGTCGGGCAGCTCGTCGCCCACGCCTTCGGTGAAGGAGTCGCCGATCGCGACATATCGAACCGATGCCATCCGTCCAGCCTACGACCGGCGTGGAGCGTGCCGAGCGGTCGTCAGCGGTCGTCGAGTGCGCGACCGCGCCGATCGACGAGACCCCATGCCGCGATCGCCGCGATGGCGAAGAACACCGCGAAGAGGACGAACAGCGCCGGTGCGCCGCCCAGCGCGAGCATGACGGGCACCGTGAGGGGCGCGACGATGGACGCGATGCGCCCGACGCCCGCGGCCCAGCCGGACCCCGTCGCGCGCAGGGACGTCGGGTACATCTCGGGCGTCACGGCGTAGAGCGCGCCCCACGCGCCGAGATTGAAGAACGACAGCGCCATGCCCGTCGCGATGACGGTGGCCTCGCTCGTCGCGGTGCCGAAGAGGACGGCGGCGACGGTGGATCCGGCGAGGAACACCGACAGCGTCGCGCGGCGCCCCCAAACCTCGATGAGCCAGGCCGCAAGCGCATAGCCGGGAAGCTGAGCGAGCGTGATGATGAGCGTGAATCCGAACGACCGCACGAGGTCGTATCCCTGCGACACGAGGATCGTCGGGATCCAGATGAAGGCGCCGTAGTACGAGAAGTTCACGCAGAACCATACGAGCCACAGGCACGCGGTGCGCACGCGGAACTCCGGCGACCAGAGCGCGCCCAGTCGCTGACCCGCCGTGATCGCCGCGGGGGCATCGGCGGGGGTGCTCGGCGCCGACGCCGGCGCGATCGCGGTGTCACCCGCCTCCGCCTCGAACTCCCGGACCACCCCGTCGGCCTCCTCGAGCCGACCCCGGCGCTCGAGCCAGCGCGCCGACTCGGGGAGGCCCCAACGCACGATGAGGGCGTAGACGGCGGGAATGGCGCCGAGTGCGAACGCCCACCGCCATCCGTTCTCGGAGCTCGGGATGACGAGATAGCCGATGAGGGCGGCAGCGGTCCATCCGATCGCCCAGAACGCCTCGAGGATCACGACGAGCCGCCCCCGGATGCGTGCCGGCGCGAACTCGCTCACGTAGGTCGATGCCACAGGCAGCTCGGCACCGAGACCCAGCCCGACGAAGAACCGGAAGACGAGGAGCAGGGCCAGACCGCCCACGAGCGCGCTGGCACCGGTCGCGACGCCGTAGACGATGAGGGTCAGCGCGAAGACCTGCCGGCGCCCGAACCGGTCGGCGAGGAGCCCGCCGAGGCTCGCGCCGATCGCCATGCCGACGAATCCGATGGAGGCGATCCAGGCCGTCTGCGAGGGCTCGAGGGCCCACTGCTGCGCGAGCGCCGCGATGATGAACGAGATGAGCCCGACGTCCATGGCGTCGAGCGCCCAGCCGATGCCCGACCCCGTGAGCACTCGCAGGTGCCGGCGGGTGAAGGGCAGGCGGTCGAGGCGCTCCGAGATCGTCATGGTCGTGGCATCCGTCATGAACGTCATCGTACGGATGCCGCGACCCGCCTTGCGAGCCTTGACGGCTACGCGAGCATGTCGCGCACGAGCGGGGCGACCTTCGTGCCGAAGAGCTCGATGGAGCGCAGCAGCTTGGCGTGCGACAGGGTGCCGGTCGAGAACTTCATGTCGAAGCGCTCGACCCCGAGAGTCCGGACCGTGTCGGCGATCTTGCGGGCGACGGTCTCGGGCGAGCCGACGTACAGAGCGCCCTCCGGCCCGACGTCGTGCTGGAAGCGCAGGCGGTTGTAGGTCGGCCAGCCGCGCTCGCGACCGATCGTGTTGTTCATCGCCTCGAAGCCCTCGTAGGCCTCGTCCCACGCCTGCTGGTCGGAGGCGGCGACGTGCCCGGGCGAGTGGACGCCGATCGGCAGCCGGTCGCGCCCGAACGAGTCGAGCGAGCGGTGGTAGAGATCGACGAAGGGCCGGAAGCGACCGGCAGGCCCGCCGATGATTGCCAGCATCAGGCCGTAGCCGTACCGCGCCGTGCGCACGACCGACTCGGGGGTGCCTCCCACGCCGACCCAGGCCTTCAGGCCGTTCTCGGTCTTGGGGAACACATCGGCGTCCTCCAGCGCTGCGCGCGTCGTACCGTTCCACGTGACGGGCTTCTCGGTCAGCAGCTGCGAGAAGAGGTCGAGCTTCTCGTCGAAGAGCACCTCGTAGTCCCGCAGGTCGTAGCCGAAGAGCGGGAACGACTCGATGAACGACCCGCGGCCGAGGATGACCTCGGCGCGACCGCGCGAGATCGCATCGAGCGTCGCGAAGCGCTCGTAGACGCGCACGGGATCGTCGCTCGACAGCACCGTGACTGCCGTGCCCAAGTGGATGTTCTTCGTGCGCGCGGCCGCGGCGGCCAGAACGATCTCGGGACTCGACACGGCGAACTCCGGCCGGCGGTGCTCCCCCACCCCGAAGAACGAGAGTCCCACCTCGTCGGCGAGGACGGCCTGGTCGACGACGTTGCGGATGGTCTCGGCGCCGCTCACGAACGCGCCCGACTCGTCGCGGGTCACGTCTCCGAAGGTGTCGAGCCCGAGCTGGAGCTGCGAGGGTGCGGTGTTCGGCATGTGCCTTCCTTCCATTCACCTGCATAGAACCGAGGAGGCGTCTCTCCCATTCCCGCGCTCCCCCGGCGCGCGTAGGGTGAGGCACGTGGCCATCTTCTCGGACCGGGCCGAAGCGGGCCGCGAACTCGCGGAGCATCTTCTCGATCGGAAGGGGACGGATGCCGCGGTCCTCGGCATCCCCCGCGGCGGCGTCGTCGTCGCAGCGGAGGTGGCGCGGCTGCTCGGGCTGCCGCTGGGCGTGGCGGTCGTGCGCAAGCTCGGAGCCCCCGCGCACGAGGAGTTCGCGGTCGGCGCGATCGCCGAGGGCGTGCGCATCGTGGATCCCCATGCACTTCGTCAGGGCGGAGTGACGGCCGCGCAGCTCGCGTCGGTCGAGGAGCACGAGCGAGCGGAGCTCGAACGGCGGACTCGCGCGTTCGACCCCGATCCTCTCGACGTCCGGGGCCTCACCGTGATCGTGGTGGATGACGGCGTCGCGACCGGGTCGACCGCGATGGCCGCATGCCGCGCGCAGCACGCGCGGGGGGCGTCGCTGATCGTCCTGGCCGTGCCGGTCGCCCCGGCGAGCTGGCGGCCCGAGGCATCCGTCGTCGACGCATACGTCTGCCCGCACCCGATCGCCGACTTCTGGGCGGTGGGCCAGTTCTACGACGACTTCCGGCAGACCGAAGACGAGGAGGTCGCGCGCCTGCTGGCGCGCGACCTCCCCTGAATTCGCCGGCGTCAGCCGATGAGAGCCGTGCGCAGTGTGTCGAGGCCGACTCCGCCGATGCTCAGCGCGCGCTTATGGAACGCCTTGATCGAGAAGTCGTCGCCCTCGCGTTCGGCGACCTCGTCGCGCAGCTGCTCCCAGATGCGCTGACCGACCTTGTACGACGGAGCCTGCCCGGGCCAGCCGAGGTAGCGGTTGACCTCGAACTGGACGAACTCGTCCGACATGTTGACGTTGTGGCGCATGAAGTCCAGCGCATAGTCGGCATCCCACTCGCCCTGACCGTCGAGGCGGGGCTTGCCGAGGTGCACGCCGATGTCGAGCACGACGCGGGCGGCCCGCATGCGCTGTCCGTCGAGCATGCCGAGGCGGTCGGCCGGGTCGGAGAGATAGCCCAGCTGCTCCATGAGGCGCTCGGCGTAGAGCGCCCAGCCCTCGGCGTGACCCGACGTTCCGCCGAGGAGACGGCGGTACGAGTTGAGCTCCGCGCGGTTGTAGACGGCCTGCGCGATCTGCAGGTGGTGGCCCGGAACGCCCTCGTGGTACACGGTGGTGAGTTCACGCCACGTGTCGAAGTCCTCGACGCCCTCCGGGACGGACCACCACATGCGGCCCGGGCGTGAGAAGTCGTCGGTCGGCCCGGTGTAGTAGATCCCGCCTTCCTTCGTCGGCGCGATCATGCACTCGAGCTTGCGGATCGGCTCCGGGATGTCGAAGTGCGTCTTGCCGAGCTCGGCGACGGCCCGGTCGCTCGTCTCCTGCATCCAGCGCTGCAGCGCCTCGGTGCCGTGGAGCTTGCGGGACGGGTCCTGTTCGAGGAAGGCGACGGCCTCCTCGACGCTCGCGCCGGCCTTGATCTCGTTCGCGATCGACTCCTGCTCGGCGACCATGCGCGCGAGCTCCTCGATGCCCCACTCGTATGTCTCGTCGAGGTCGATCGTTGCACCCAGGAAGCGGCGCGACATGAGGCCGTAGATCTCGCGGCCGACGCCGTCCTTCTCCGTCGCGGCGGGTGCGAGCTCGCTCGACAGGAACGTGGCGAGCTCGTCGTAGGCGACGCGCGCGGCGTTGGCGTTGTCGGCGAGGTCGCGCGCGAGCGAGGCGGGAAGCTGCCCCTCACTCGGTGCGGCGTCGCCGGCGAACGTCGCGAAGAAGCCCGACTCGTTCGTGTAGCGGGCGATCTGCGTCACGACCTCCTCGACCTGACGTCGGGCGGGGACGACTCCCTGATCGACACCCGCGCGGAGGGTCGTGATGTAGCCCTCCACCGCGGCGGGGAGCGCCTTCAGACGCGTCGCGACAACGGACCAGTCGTCGACCGTGTCGGTGGGCATGAGGTCGAAGACCGATCGGATCTCCTGCGCGGGAGAGGCGATGACGTTGAGGTCGCGCAGGTTCCACTTCGCCTCGTGAAGCTGGATCGCAAGGCGGATCTCGCGCGAGACGTCCTCCTTCGTCACCTCATCAACCGCGTCCACGGGGGTCGCCGCCTCGAAGGCGGCAAGGGTCGACCGACCCTCGTCGATGAGGCGCGCCGTACCCTCCGGCGTGTAGTCGGCGAAGCGGTCGTTGTACTCCGTGCGGCCGATGTACGTGGCGAGCGACGGATCGAGCTCTGCGAGCGTGTCGACCCACGCGTCGGCGATCTTGTCGATCGACGTGGGAGTCCGGGGTGCATCTGTCATGCGTCGAGCCTATAAACGGCACGGCGTCCCAGCCAATCTCAGACGCCGTCTCAGCGCCGCAGATCTCGGACGACTCCTCCTCCCCGGTGCTTCCGAGAAGCGGGGCGATCCGACTCCGCCGTGGCTCAGTGCGCCGCTTCGTTCCAGTCGGCTCCCCGGCCGATCTGCACGTCGAGGGGCACCGACAGTTTCGCGGCGTCGCCCATCCGGTCGCGCACGACGCGCTCGGCCGCATCCCACTCCCCCTCGGCGACCTCGACCACAAGTTCGTCATGGATCTGCATGAGGACGCGGGAACGCAGGCCCTCGGCGGCGAAGTCGTCATGGATGTGGAAGAGCGCGATCTTCATGATGTCGGCCGCGCTTCCCTGGATCGGAGCGTTCAACGCCGCGCGTTCGGCGTTCTCGCGCAGCACGCGGTTGGGGCTGGCGAGATCGGGGAAGGGCCGACGGCGACCGAAGATCGTCTCGGTGTAGCCGTCGATCCGCGCGCGCTCGACGGATGACCGGAGGTAGTCGCGGACGGCGCCGAAGCGCGCGAAGTACTCCATCATGAGCTGCTTGGCCTCGGACTGCTCGATGCGCAGCTGCTTGGAGAGTCCGAACGCCGACAGGCCGTAGACGAGCCCGTACGACATCGCCTTGACCTTCGTGCGCATCGCCGGCGTGACCTCTTCCGGGGCGACGGCGAACACCCTCGCGCCGACGAAGCGGTGCAGGTCCTCCCCCGAGTTGAACGCCTCGATCAGTCCGGGGTCTTCGGACAGATGCGCCATGATGCGCATCTCGATCTGCGAGTAGTCGGCGGTGAGGAGCGTCTCGTAGCCCTCGCCCACCTCGAAGGCGGACCGGATGCGGCGGCTCTCGTCCGTGCGGACGGGGATGTTCTGCAGGTTCGGGTCGGTGCTCGACAGGCGCCCCGTCTGGCTCCCGGTCTGCAGGTAGGTCGTGCGGACGCGCCCGTCGCCGGCGATCGCGACGTCGAGCGACTCGATGATCTGCCGGAGCTTCGTCGCCTCGCGGTGCTGGAGCAGCAGGTCGAGGAACGGATGCGGGTTGGTCTCCTGAAGGTCGGCGAGGACCGCGGCATCCGTCGAGTAGCCGGTCTTCGTCTTTCGGGTCTTGGGGAGCTGCAGCTCGTCGAACAGCACCTCCTGCAGCTGCTTCGGCGAGCCGAGATTCACCTCGCGGCCGATTGCGGCGTACGCCTCCTGTGCGATCGCATCGGCACGGTCGCCGAGCTCGCCCGAGAACGTCGACAGTTTGTCGTGCGACACGGTGACGCCCGCCAGCTCCATGTCGGCGAGGGTCTGCAGCGTCGGCAGCTCGATGTCGGTGAGGACGGATGCCACGGACTCGGCGAGCTCGCCGCGCAGCGCTTCGGCGACCCGGAGCGTGAACCACGACACCTGCCCGGGCGTCGCACCCTCGGTCTCGGGGACGAGCTGCGCCGGGTCGGACTCGGGCAGCTTCTCGTCGAGGTAGCGGTCGACGAGGTCGGCGAGCGTCTTGTCGGGGAAGCTCGGCCGGAGGAGCCATCCAGCGAGGACCGTGTCGAATGTCAGGCCCCCGAGCCGCACGCCCGCCCGGTGCAGGGCCTTCACCTGCGGCTTGGCGTCGCTGAAGATCTTGGGGGCGTCGGAGGCGAGCCACGGCGCCACGGCGGCTGCGACATCGGCCGTCCACTCGGCCTCGGCCGCGGCATCCATCGTCGCGAAGCCCACCCGGCGGGGCAGGCCGCCCTCGACGACGAAGGTCACGCCGACCTCGCCCTCGGCCGCGTCGAGCCACGCCCGCAGCTCGGCGGCGGACGGCGTGAGCGGCACGGGCATGGGAACCGCCGCGGCCGACGTGACGGCGGCCATCTGCTGCTCGATGCCCGCGAGCTCGGCGACGCGCGGGATGAGCGTCTTGAACTCGAGGCGCGCGAAGATGTCGCGCACCGCCTGGGCGTCCATCGGCTGCACCTCGAGGTCGCCGGGGCCCAGGGGCAGCTCGACGTCGGTGAGCAGACGGTTGAGCGAGCGGTTCCGGCGCACGTCGTCGAGGTGCTCGCGCAAGTTGTTGCCCACGACGCCGGTGACCTTGTCGGCGTTCTCGAGCAGACCGTCGAGCGACCCGAACTGGGTCAGCCACTTCACCGCGGTCTTCTCGCCGACCTTCGGCACACCCGGCAGGTTGTCGCTCGTCTCACCCACGAGCGCGGCGATGTCGGGGTACTGCTCGGGTGGGACGCCGTAGCGGTCGATGACGGCCTGCCGGTCGTAGCGCTTGAGCTGCGACACGCCCTGCACATTCGGGTACAGCAGCGTCACCCGCTCGTTGACGAGCTGGATCGTGTCGCGGTCCCCCGAGCAGACGAGGACGTCGAACCCCGCGTCGGAGCCCTGGGTCGCGAGCGTCGCGAGGATGTCGTCGGCCTCGATGTCCTCCTGCTGGAGCACCTGGATGCTCATCGCGGCGAGGCAGTCCTGCAGGAGCGGGATCTGCCCCTTGAACTCGGACGGCGTCTCGGAGCGGTTGGCCTTGTACTCGGTGTACTCCCGCGTGCGGAAGGACTGCCGCGACGTGTCGAACGCGACCGCCATGTGGGTCGGCTTCTCGGCCTTGATGAGATTGATGAGCATCGAGAGGAACCCGTAGATGCCGTTCGTGTGCTGGCCGTCCTTGGTCGAGAAGTTCTCGACCGGCAGGGCGTAGAACGCCCGATATGCGAGCGAATGGCCGTCCACGACGAGGAGGGTAGGCTTTGCGGAGTCCGTCACCCTGCAAGCCTAGTCAGGGCACCCGACACCCCCGTCCCCGCGAGGAGGCGCTCGATCGCCGTCCTGCGCGGGCGTCCGCAGCACAGGAGAACGATGTCCGACGCCTCCCCCGCGACCGAGGATCGACTCGACTGGGCACGTGCCCGGGGCGTCGGCGCCCTTGCCGAGAAGATGGGCTTCGAGTGGGTCGAGTTCACCCCCGAGCGCGCCGTGGCGACGATGCCCGTCGAGGGCAACACGCAGCCCGTCGGCCTCATGCACGGCGGCGCATACGTCGTGCTCGGCGAGTCGCTCGGCTCGATGCACGCGAATCTCCACGCCGGTGCCGGCCGGCTCGCGGTGGGCATCGACATCAACGCGACGCACACGCGCTCCGCGACCTCGGGCCGCGTCACGGGCGTGTGCACGCCGATCCACCTCGGCCGGAGCCTCACGGTCCACGAGATCGCCGTGACCGACGATCAGGGCCGGCGGTGCTCGACGGTCCGCATCACCAACATGATCCGCGATCTACCGGAATAGGAAGACGGATGCCGCGACCCGAGGGCCGCGGCATCCGTCGAAGTCTTTGGGGCTCAGCCCTTCTTGGGCGCGAGCTGCTCGATGATCGCCTTCGCGACGTCCTGCATCGTGAGGCGACGGTCCATCGAGGCCTTCTGGATCCAGCGGAACGCCTCGGGCTCGCTCAGGCCCATCTTCTCGTTGAGGAGGCCCTTGGCGCGGTCGACCAGCTTGCGGGTCTCGAAGCGCTCGACCATGTCGGCGACCTCGGCCTCGAGCGTGATGATCTGGTCGTAGCGGGCCAGGGCGATCTCGATCGCGGGCAGGAGGTCGTTCGGCGTGAACGGCTTGACGACATAGGCGAGGGCACCGGCCTCGCTCGCGCGCTCGACGAGCTCCTTCTGGCTGAAGGCCGTGAGGAGGACGACGGGCGCGATGTGGTTCTTGCTGAGCTTCTCGGCGGCGCTGATGCCGTCGAGCTGGGGCATCTTGACGTCCATGATGACGAGGTCGGGACGCAGCTCGGTGGCGAGGGCGACGGCGGTCTCGCCATCCCCTGCCTCGCCGACGACGTCGAACCCGTTGTCACGGAGGATCTCGACGATGTCGAGGCGGATCAGCGATTCGTCCTCCGCTACGACGACGCGGCGGGGGGCAGTGGCCGAGGCGGCCTGCTCTTGCTCAGTCACCATTGAATCCTACGGTATGGTCAATCGCGTGCCGGCCGGTGTGGCGGAATGGCAGACGCGACCGACTCAAACTCGGTTGCCCGAAAGGGCGTGTGGGTTCAAGTCCCACCACCGGCACGATCCGCGGTCTTCGACCGCGCTGCGTGCACGCGGCGTGCGTTCACGGCGTTGAGCGTCGCAAGGACCGCGATGACGAGCAGCGCGACGCCCACGAGTCCGACGGCACCGATCGCCCCGCGCAGCGGCACGAGGATCCACGGCAGCAGGATGCCGGCCGGCCCCCACAGCACGATGTCGCGCCACGGGGCGCCGTAGCGCAGCGACTCGGCCGTGCTCGCGAGGAAGAACAGGCTCACCCCGCCGGCGAGGCACACCGCGGCTCCGAGCGGCAGCTCTCGCTCCCCCTCGGCGACGGCCGTCCCGAGACCTGCGGCGAACAGGGTGATGCCCGCGATGAGGAGGAACGGCAGGTACATCACGGCATCGCGCAGCCCGGAGACGTTCCCCCGGGACTGGAGCCGATGGAGCCCCCGTTCGACGGCTCTCGTCGCGAACCCGAAGAAGATCCACGCGAGCAGCGCGACCGATGCGAAGGCGAGCGCGGCGGTGACGCCCGCGACGACGGACCAGTGCTCCGAGAGCTCGTCGATGATCGAGAGGATCGACTCGCCGAAGACGATCACGACGAGCAGGCCGACCCGCTCGACGGCATGGTCGACGTCGATCGAGTCGCGCACCCAGCCGTGATCGCCCACCCTGCCGAGGAGCGCCACTTCGATCGCGACGGCCAGCACCCAGAGGAGCACCTGCCACGGCTGCGGAACCGCGATGGAGACGAGCCAGAGTCCGATCGGCACGATGTTGTACGCGACGGGTCGCCACCACGGGAGGCCGGTGATGCGGCGCTTGACGAACCACGGGACCATCCAGATCGCCCTGATCGCCGCGTTGCCGATGGCGAAGGCGGCCGCGCGGTCGCCGAGCGCCTCGGGAGCGGCGGCCGCCATGAGTCCCATGGCGGCCATCGCGAGGATCACGGCGGTCCAGATCATCGACGTCACCCGTGCGCCGAACAGGTTCATGGTGATCGTGGCGTTGACCCATGCCCACCAGACCGCTGCGAGCAGCAGAGTGAACACGGCCGCGGCCGCCCAGTCGGGATCGCCGTGCATCGTGTGCGCGATCTGCCCGATGCACGCGACCATCACGAGGTCGAAGAAGAGCTCCAGCCAGTGCACGCGGCGGCCGCCGGGCGGGTTCGGCTGCTCAGCGCTCACGCTCGCCCCGCCTCCCATGCGAAGAGCGGATGCCTCGGCCGAGGCATCCGCTCTTCATCGTCGTACGGCGCTACGCGCCGAAGTACTGGTTGCCGAGCGCCTTGCTCTTGAGAGCGTCGAACTCGCCCTGTGAGATCGTGCCGGCGTCGAGGAGCGCCTTGGCGCGCGCGATGTCCTCAGACGGGCTGGACGAGGCCTGCGGGGTGTACGAGTCGTTCTCGGGAGCCATGCGCCGCGCTTCGTACTCGCGCTCGGCGATGCCCTTGCCGTTGACGATGACGTAGATGAGCCCCGTCAGGAACGGCACGAAGATGAGCAGGATGATCCACAGCGCCTTGATCCATCCGTTCGCCTTGTGATCGCGGAAGAGGTCGCGGATCACGAAGATGATCACGTACAGGTATGCGGCGAAGTAGAAGAACCACAGCAACCACCAGAAGAACATGGCCGAGCCCTTTCGAGTGACGACGTTCCACTGAAGACGCCGAATGGCCCTCACTCTAGCGAGCGAGGGCCATCCGGATGCGTGTCGTTCGCCCGTGTCGGGTGAGCGTCACTGACGGTAGATCGGGGCTGCCCCGTGCACCGCGTCCCCGACCTTGTGGACGCGGATGTCGTTCGTCGAGCCGATGATCCCGGGGGGCGATCCCGAGATGACGACGACCTTGTCTCCGACCTTCGCGAGGTCGTTCGACAGGAGGTAGTCGTCGACCTGGATGAACATCCGGTCGGTGTGCGGCACGTGCTCGACGAGCGTCGAGCTGACGCCCCACGTGATCGCCATGCGGCGGCGGATGGCCGGCTCGGGCGTGAAGGCGATCATTGGGATCTTCGAGCGGATGCGCGACATGCGGCGCGCCGTATCGCCCGACTCGGTGAAGAGGCAGAGGTACTTCGCCTCGACGAAGTCGGCGACCTCGACGGCGGCGAGGGTGATCGCGCCGCCCTGCGTTCGGGGCTTCGCGGTGAGCGGGAGGATGCGCTCGAGGCCGTGCTCCTCGGTCGACTGCACGATGCGGGCCATCGTCTCGACGACGCCGACGGGGTACTTGCCGACGCTCGTCTCGCCCGAGAGCATGACCGCGTCGGCGCCGTCGAGCACGGCGTTGGCGACGTCGCTGGTCTCGGCGCGCGTCGGGACGGGGTTCTCGATCATCGACTCGAGCATCTGCGTGGCGACGATGACGGGCTTGGCCATGCGGCGGCACAGCTCGACGGCGCGCTTCTGGACGATCGGAACGGCCTCGAGGGGCAGCTCGACGCCGAGGTCGCCACGGGCGACCATGATGCCGTCGAACGCGTCGATGATCTCTTCGAGGTTGTCCACCGCCTGCGGCTTCTCGATCTTGGCGATGACGGGGACGTGGCGCCCCTCCTCGGCCATGATGACGTGGACGCGCTGGATGTCCTTGGCGTCGCGCACGAACGACAGCGCGATGAGGTCGGCGCCGATGCGCAGGCCCCAGCGGAGATCGGCCTCGTCCTTCTCGGAGAGTGCCGGCACGTTGACCGCGACGCCGGGCAGGTTGATGCCCTTGTTGTTCGACACCGGGCCCGCGACGATCACCTTGGTGGTGACGACGGTCCCGTCGGTCTCGACCACCTGAACGCGCACCTTGCCGTCGTCGATGAGCAGGTAGTCGCCGGGCTTGACGTCGTTCGGCAGCCCCTTGAAGGTCGTCGAGACGATCTCCTTGGTGCCGAGGATGTCCTCGGTCGTGATCTTGAAGATGTCGCCGACGGCGAGCTCGTGCGGTCCGTTCTCGAACTTTCCGAGGCGGATCTTCGGGCCCTGCAGGTCGACGAGGATCGCGACGGGACGACCTGCGTCGTCAGCAGCCTTCCGGACGTTGGCGAAGTTGTTCTCGTGCACGGAGTAATCGCCGTGGCTCAGGTTGAACCGCGCGACATCGACGCCGGCCTCGATGATCGCGCGGACCATCTCGTACGTCGAGGTTGCGGGGCCGAGGGTTGCGACGATCTTGGCGCGTCTCATCCGTATGTGCTCCGTGGGTGGGAGGGGAATATGTCGGGAAAGCGGTCGAAATGACCTCCGTCAGCCTACGCGGGCTGGAGGCCTATCGCGACATCGTCGGCCCGCACGGGGGCCGGCAGGGCGGTCTCGCCCATGAGGTACGCGTCGACGGACGCGGCGGCCGCACGGCCCTCCGCGATCGCCCACACGATGAGCGACTGCCCGCGCCCCGCATCGCCCGCGACGAAGACGCCGGGGGTCGTCGAGTGGAAGTCGCTCGCGCGCTCGTAGTTGCCGCGCCCGGTGAACTGCGTGCCGAGCTGCTCCTCCACGAGGGCTCGCTCGGGGCCCGTGAAGCCCATGGCGATGAGCACGAGGTCCGCGGGGATCTCGCGCTCCGTGCCGCTCTTGGGGATGCGCCGGCCGTCGGCCGCGTACTCCGTCTCGGCCACGCGGATGGCGCGGACCTCGCCCGCACCGTTGCCCACGAACTCGACGGTCGAGGCGAGGTACGACCGCTCGCCGCCCTCCTCGTGGGCGGACTGGACCTCGAACACCGTCGGCGTCATGGGCCAGGGCTGGTGCTCGGGACGCTCGCCCGGGGGGCGGCGGCCGATGGCCAGGTTCGTGACGCTCAGTGCGCCCTGGCGGTGCGCCGTGCCGATGCAGTCGGCGCCGGTGTCGCCGCCGCCGATGACGACGACGTGCTTGCCTTCGGCGGTGATCTGGTTCGGCACGGAGTCGCCGGCCGTCGCGCGGTTGGACTCGACGAGGTACTCCATCGCGAAGTGCACCCCCGCGAGGTCACGACCCGGGATCGGGAGGTCGCGCGGCAGCGTCGCGCCCGTGGCGACCACGACGGCGTCGTAGCGCGCCCGGAGGTCGCTCCACGAGATGTCCTTGCCGATCTCGACGCCCGCGCGGAAGCGCGTTCCCTCGTCGCGCATCTGGCGAAGACGCATCTCGAGGTGCTTCTTCTCCATCTTGAAGTCCGGGATGCCGTAGCGCAGGAGTCCGCCGATGCGGTCGTCGCGCTCGAACACGGCGACGGTGTGGCCGGCGCGCGTGAGCTGCTGCGCGGCCGCGAGACCCGCGGGACCCGAGCCCACGACGGCGACCGTCTTGCCCGTGAGACGTCCCGGCGGCTCGGGCTCCACCCAGCCGTTGCCGAACGCCTCGTCGATGATCGAGACCTCGATCTGCTTGATCGTGACGGCGGGCTGGTTGATCCCGAGAACGCACGCGCTCTCGCACGGCGCCGGGCAGAGCCGCCCCGTGAACTCGGGGAAGTTGTTCGTCGCGTGCAGACGCTCGATCGCGCCGCGGCCCTCGCCGCGCCACATGAGGTCGTTCCACTCCGGGATGAGGTTGCCGAGCGGGCAGCCCTTGTGGCAGAACGGCACGCCGCAGTCCATGCAGCGTCCGGCCTGCCGGCGGATGACCGCCGAGTCGCCCGGCTCGTACACCTCTTTCCAGTCGAGGATGCGCACCGGCACCGGGCGGCGAGGCGGAAGCTCGCGCTCGGTGACCTTCAGAAAGCCTTTCGGGTCAGCCACCCGTCACCTCCAGGATGCGGTTCCAGACGACGTCGCCGTCGGGGTCGAGCCCCTGCGCGACGGCCTCCTGCCGTGTCTGCAGCACGGCCGCGTAGTCCCGCGGCAGCACGCGGACGAAGTCGTCCAGCACTGTTTCGAAGTCTTCCAACAGGGATGCCGCGAGCGACGAGTCCGTCTCGGCGACGTGCTGCGTCAGCAGGTCGCGCAGGATCTCGGCATCCCCCGATCCCAGCTCGCCCAGGACGAGCTCGCCCGCCGCGAGAGCCTCGCGGTTGACGAGGGCCTCGTCGAGCTTGTACACGTACGCCATGCCGCCGGACATCCCCGCGCCGAGGTTGCGGCCCGTCTTGCCGAGGATGACGGCCAGGCCGCCGGTCATGTACTCGAGCGCGTGGTCGCCCACGCCCTCGACGACCGCGGTCGCCCCGGAGTTGCGCACGAAGAAGCGCTCGCCGACGACGCCGCTCAGGAACATCGTCCCCTGTGTCGCGCCGTAGCCGATGACGTTGCCCGCGATGACGTTCTCGGACGCCGCGAACGTCGCGCCCTTCGGCGGGCGGATGACGATCTGCCCACCCGAGAGGCCCTTGCCGACGTAGTCGTTCGAGTCGCCCTCGAGCCGCAGCGTGATGCCCGCGGGCATGAACGCGCCGAACGACTGTCCGGCGGAGCCCTTGAGCTCGATGACGATCGAGCCGGTCGGGAGGCCGTTCTGCCCGTGCGCACGGGTCACGTGGTGGCCGAGCATCGTGCCGACGGCCCGCTCGGTGTTGCGGATCGGAAGCTCGATCTTCAGCTCGCCGCCGTGCGCCACGACGTCCTGCGCGCGCTCGATGAGCTGCACGTCGAAGTGCTCGTCGAGCTCGTGCTTCTGCCCGCGGCGGTTGCGTCGCGGCTCGTCGTCGGCGAAGGCCGGACCCTCGAGCACCGGGGCGAGGTCGAGGCCGTTCGCCTTCCAGTGGTCGACCGCGCCGTTGATGTCGAGGAGCTCCGTGCGGCCGATCGCCTCGTCGAGTGAGCGGAAGCCGAGCTCCGCGAGGTACTCGCGCACCTCTTCGGCGATGAACTCCATGAAGTTCACGACGAACTCGGGCTTGCCGTTGAAGCGCTGCCGCAGAACCGGGTTCTGCGTCGCGACGCCCACGGGGCACGTGTCCAGGTGGCACACGCGCATCATGACGCACCCGGACACGACCAGCGGAGCCGTCGCGAAGCCGAACTCCTCGGCGCCGAGCAGGGCGCCGATGACGACGTCGCGCCCGGTCTTGAGCTGTCCGTCGACCTGGACGACGACGCGGTCGCGCATGCCGTTGAGGATGAGCGTCTGCTGCGTCTCGGCGAGGCCGAGCTCCCACGGGGTGCCCGCGTGCTTGAGCGAGTTCAGCGGGCTCGCGCCCGTTCCGCCGTCGTGGCCCGAGACGAGGATGACGTCGGCGAGGGCCTTCGCGGTGCCGGCGGCCACCGCGCCGATGCCCGACTGGCTCACGAGTTTGACGTGGACCCGTGCCCGGGGGTTGGCGCGCTTCAGGTCGAAGATGAGCTGCTTGAGGTCTTCGATCGAGTAGATGTCGTGGTGCGGCGGCGGCGAGATGAGACCGACACCGGCCGTCGCATGCCGAGTCCGCGCCACCCAGGGGTAGACCTTGGTCGGCGGCAGCTGGCCGCCCTCGCCGGGCTTCGCGCCCTGAGCGAGCTTGATCTGGATGTCGTCCGACTCGGTGAGGTAGAGGCTCGTGACGCCGAAGCGGCCGGAGGCGACCTGCTTGATCGCGCTGCGGCGCTCGGGGTCGAGCAGCCGGTCCACGTCCTCGCCGCCCTCGCCCGTGTTGGACTTCGCGCCGATGGAGTTCATCGCGATCGCGAGCGTCTCGTGCGCCTCCTTGGAGATCGAGCCGTAGCTCATCGCCCCTGTGGAGAACCGCTTCACGATCGACGACACCGGCTCGACCTCGTCGATCGGCACGGCCGGGCGCACTCCCGTGCGCAGCTTGAAGAGCCCGCGCAGGGTCTTCAGCTCGCTCGCCTGGTCGTCGACGAGCTTCGTGTACTCGCGGAAGATGTCGTAGCGGCGCGTGCGCGTCGAGTGCTGCAGGCGGAAGACCGTCTCGGGGTTGAAGAGGTGCGGCGAGCCGTCGCGGCGCCACTGGTACTCGCCACCGGTCCAGAGCCGCTCGTGCGCGCGGACCGCGGCATCCTCCGGGTACGCGTACGCGTGCCGCGCGGCGTTCTCGCTCGCGATGACGTCGAGCCCCACTCCCCCGAGCTTCGTCTCGGTCCCGGTGAAGTACTTCTCGACGAACTCCTGCGAGAGGCCGATCGCCTCGAACACCTGTGCGCCCGCGTAGGACGACACGGTCGAGATGCCCATCTTCGACATGATCTTGAGGACGCCCTTGCCGAGCGCCTTGATGAGGTTCTTGACGGCCTTCTCGGGGGCGATGCCGGTGATGTAGCCGGCGCGCACGAGGTACTCGACGGTCTCCATCGCGAGGTACGGATTGACGGCGGATGCCCCGTATCCGATGAGCGTCGCGACGTGATGCACTTCGCGCACGTCGCCCGCCTCGACCACGAGACCGCACTTCATGCGGGTCTGGTTGCGGATGAGGTGGTGGTGGACCGCCGCGAGCATGAGCAGCGACGGGATCGGCGCGAGGTCCTTGTTCGAGTCGCGGTCGCTCAGGACGATGAACTCCGCACCGTCCTCGATCGCCTGGTCGACCTCGTCGCACATCTGCGCGAGGCGCTTCTGCATGCCCTTGTGACCGGCTTCGACGCGGTACAGGCCGCGGATCGTCACCGAGGTGCGGCCCGGGAGGGCGGTGTCGATGTGCTGGATCTTGGCGAGCTCGTCGTTGTCGATGACCGGGAAGTCGAGGGTCACGACGCGCGTGTGGTCGGGGCCCCACGTCAGGAGGTTGCGTTCCGGGCCGAGGCCGAGCGAGAGCGAGGTCACGACCTCTTCGCGGATGGAGTCGAGCGGAGGGTTCGTCACCTGCGCGAACTGCTGCGTGAAGTAGTCGAACAGCAGGCGCGGCCGGTCGCTCAGCACGGCGACAGGCGTGTCGCTGCCCATGGCGCCGAGGGGCTCGGCACCGGTCTGGCCCATCGGCGTCAGGAGGATGCGCACCTCCTCCTCGGTGTACCCGAACGTGCGCTGACGGCGGGTGATCGAGGCGATGGGGTGCACGATGTGCTCGCGCTCGGGCAGCTCGGCGAGGCGGACGCGCCCCTTGTCCAGCCAGTCCTGCCACGGCTCGAGCTCGGCGAGGCTGCGCTTGATCTCGTCGTCCTCGATGATGCGGCGCTGCGCCGTGTCGACGAGGAACATGCGTCCGGGACGCAGGCGTCCGCGGCGCTTGATGCGCTCCGGCTCGAAGTCGAGCACGCCGGTCTCGCTGCCGATCACGATGAGGCCGTCGGTCGTCTCGGTCCAGCGGCCGGGGCGCAGGCCGTTGCGGTCGAGCGTCGCGCCGACGAGCGTGCCGTCGGTGAAGATGAGCGCGGCGGGGCCGTCCCACGGCTCCATCTGCATCGAGTGGTACTCGTAGAATGAGCGGAGCTTTGGGTCGATGTCGAGCTGCTTCTCGTACGCCTCGGGGACCATCATCATGATGGCGTGCGGCAGGCTGCGGCCAGTCAGGGTGAGGAGCTCGAGCACCTCGTCGAAGGACGCCGAGTCGCTCGCGCCGGTCGTGCAGATGGGGAGCAGCGGCTCGATGTCGCCGAGGAGCTCGGACTCGAGCTGGGACTGGCGGGCCCGCATCCAGTTGCGGTTGCCGTTGACGGTGTTGATCTCGCCGTTGTGCGCGAGCATCCGCAGCGGCTGCGCGAGGGGCCACGACGGGAAGGTGTTGGTCGAGTACCGGGAGTGCACGACGGCGAGCTCCGACATGAAGCGCTCGTCCGACAGGTCGGGGTAGAACGGCTCGAGCTGGAGGGTCGTGACCATGCCCTTGTAGCCCAGGGTGCGGCTCGAGAGCGAGACGAAGTAGGCGTCGAGCTCCGTACGGGCGCGCTTGCGCAGACGGTACACGCGCCGGTCGAGGGCGATGCCCGACAGAGCGGCCTGGTCGCCCACGGCCGGACGCGAGACGAACAGCTGCTCGAAGGCGGGGCGCGCGGCGTAGGCGAGCTTGCCGAGGTTCTCGTCCTCGGTCGGCACCTCGCGCCAGCCGAGCACCGTGAGGTTCTCGCTAGCGGCGAGCTCCTCGATGCCCGCCTTCTGCGCAGCCCGCTCCTCGTCGTCGAGCGGGAGGAAGATCATGCCGGCCGCGTACTCGCCGACCGGAGGAAGCTCGAAGTCGACGACGGCGCGGAGGAAGGCATCCGGCATCTGCGTCAGGATGCCCGCTCCGTCGCCCGTGCCGGCGTCGGATCCGATCGCGCCGCGGTGCTCCAGGTTGCGCAGCGCCGTCAGCGCCAGCGCGATGATGTCGTGACCGGGCTCGCCGCGGAGGGTGGCGACCATCGCGAGGCCGCAGGCGTCCTTCTCGAAGGCAGGGTTGTACATGCCCTGCTTCTCGGGGAAACCGGTGGGTCCCGACGGGCGTGCGTTGTGACGGGGGCTCGAGGCCATACCAACCGTCCTCACTTGACTCGAAATGGGACGCCGTCGGCCCGGGGTGCTAGCTGTGCTGCATCTCAGATGTGCAGTGGGTTACTTCGAGGCGACAGTGCTTGTGGCGGCGCGCTGCTCGACATCGTCGGCGGGTGGTTCGCTGACGTCGACGAAGTCGGTGTCCTGCGATTGTACAGCCCCCTTGGGCTTCCATTCGCGGCCGGGCACGTACGGCGAGGGCTCGAGGCCCGGGTGGCGCCGCTTCTGCACGAAGAAGATCACGATGCCGAGGAGCACCCCGAAGATCGCCGCCCACACGTTCGTCCGGAGGCCGAAGTAGATCTCGCTCGGGTCGATCCGGATGGTCTCCCAGACGATGCGCCCGGCGCTGTACCAGACGAGGTACAGGGCGAAGAGGCGGCCCCACTGCAGGCGGAACTTCTTGCCGACCCACAGGAGGAAGAGGACGCCCAGCACGTTCCAGACGACCTCGTAGAGGAACGTCGGGTGGAAGAGCGTGTCGGCGGGCAGCCCTGCAGGGAACGCCGGGTTGTCGGCGTCGATCTCGAGGCCCCACGGGAGGTCGGTGGGCAGGCCGAAGAGCTCCTGGTTGAACCAGTTGCCGAAGCGGCCCAGCGCCTGCGCGAGGAGGAGTCCCGGGGCGAGGGCGTCGGCGAACGTCCAGAACCGGATGCCGGTCCACTTGCAGCCGAGCCATGCGCCGATCGCACCGCCGATGAGGGCGCCGTAGATCGCGATGCCGCCCTCCCAGATGCGGAACACCGCCCAGATGTCGGTGCCGGGCCCGAAGTAGAAGCCGGGGTGGGTCGCGACGTGGTAGATCCGCGCGCCGATGATCGCGAGCGGCACGGCCAGCAGCGCGATGTCGATGACGACCCACGGCTCGGCGCCCCGCTTGGTGAGGCGGTGGTTCGTCATGAAGACCGCGACGATGATGCCCGCGATGATGCACAGCGCGTAGAAGTGGATGCGGAACGGTCCGAGGTCGATGTAGCTCACCGAGGGACTCGGGATGCTGGCGGCCACGCCTCCCGCAAGGCTCAGAGCGGCATTCATCATGGGTGTGTCCTTCGAGGCAGGGGGGATCGGCCGCGGCCGACCTGAGAAGTCTAGTTCGCGCGCCCGCGTGTGCCCGCGGCGAGGGCCCGCGCGGTCTCGGCGAGACCGTCGAGCCCGCCGTCGCGCAGCGCCCGGACGAGCGCCGTGCCGACGATCGCTCCGTCGGCGTACTCGAGCACGCCGCCGACCTGCTCGGCGTTCGAGATGCCGATGCCGACGCACGTGTGGCCGGCCCCGTGCTCGCGCAAGCGTGCGACGAGCGTGCGGGCTGCGGCATCCAGCTGCGCCCGCTCGCCCGTGATGCCCATCGTCGAGACCGTGTACACGAACCCGGTCGTGCTGCGGACGATCATCTCGAGGCGCTCGTCGGTCGACGTCGGCGCCGCGAGGAAGACGCGGTCGAGGCCGGTGCGGGTGCTCGCGGCGATCCAGTCCTCCGCCGCGTCCGGCGTGATGTCGGGCGTGATGAGGCCGGCACCGCCGGCGGCGAGGAGGTCGTCGGCGTAGCGGTCGACGCCGTACTGCACGACGGGGTTCCAGTACGTCATGACGAGCACGGGCACATCGACGCGGCTGGCGATCGCCTCGACGGCCGTGAAGGTGTCGCGCATGCGGAAGCCCCCCGCGAGGGCCGCCTGCGTCGCCTCCTGGATGATCGTGCCGTCCATGACGGGGTCGGAGTAGGGAGGGCCGAGCTCGAGCACGTCGGCGCCGTTCTCGGCGAGCGTGACGGCGGCCTCGATGCTCGTCTCGAGGTCGGGGAATCCGAGCGGGAGGTAGCCCACGAAGGCTCCGCGCCCCTCCGCCTTGGCGGCGTCGATCGCCGCCGCGACCCGCGAGCTCACAGCTGCACGCCTTCGCCCGAGGCGGCGTCGCTGTGCTCCGGCGACTCGACCGGCGAGCCCTCTTCGGGTGTCGTGCCGTCGTAGAGGTCGAAGTAGCGGGCGGCGGTGTCCATGTCCTTGTCGCCGCGTCCCGAGAGGCACACCGCCAGCACGGCGTCGGGGCCGAGCTCGCGCCCGATGCGCAGGGCGCCCGCGAGGGCGTGCGCCGACTCGATGGCGGGGATGATGCCCTCGGTGCGGCTCAGGAGCCGGAGGGCCTGCATCGCCTCGTCGTCTGTCGCCGGAATGTACTCCGCGCGGCCGATCGAAGCCAGCCACGAGTGCTCGGGGCCGACGCCCGGGTAGTCGAGGCCCGCCGAGATGGAGTGCGACTCGATCGTCTGGCCGTCCTCGTCCTGCAGGACGAAGGTCTTCGCGCCGTGCAGCACGCCGGGGCGCCCGCGCTCGATGGATGCCGCGTGCCGGGGCGTGTCGACGCCGTCCCCGGCCGCCTCCACCCCGTAGAGCTTGACGCCCTCGTCGTCGAGGAACGCGTCGAACATGCCGATCGCGTTGGAGCCGCCGCCGACGCACGCGAGGACGGCGTCGGGCAGGCGGCCGAGCTCGTCGAGGAGCTGCGCACGAGCCTCTTCGCCGATGATCTTCTGGAAGTCGCGCACCATCGCGGGGAACGGATGCGGCCCCGCCGCCGTCCCGAAGATGTAGTTCGTCGTCTCGACGCTCGCGACCCAGTCGCGGTACGCGTCGTTGATCGCGTCCTTTAGCGTGCGGGAGCCGGTCTTGACGGGCACGACCTCGGCGCCGAGGAGCCGCATCCGGGCGACGTTGAGCGCCTGCCGCTCCGTGTCGACCTCGCCCATGTAGATCGTGCACTCGAAGCCGAAGAGCGCAGCGGCTGTCGCCGTGGCGACGCCGTGCTGCCCGGCACCCGTCTCGGCGATGACGCGCGTCTTGCCGAGCCGCTTCGTGAGGAGCGCCTGGCCGAGCACGTTGTTGATCTTGTGCGAGCCGGTGTGGTTGAGGTCTTCGCGCTTGAGGAAGACGCGGGCTCCCCCGGCGTGCTCCGCGAAGCGGGGCACCTCGGTGATCACCGACGGACGGCCGGCGTAGGAACGAAGGAGCTCGGCGAACTCGGCGAGGAACGCGGGGTCCACGATCGCGGCCTCGTACACGGCCGTCAGCTCGTCGATGGCGGCGATGAGCGATTCCGGCATGTACCGCCCGCCGAACTCGCCGAAGAAGGGGCCTTTTGCTTCACGCAGCAGCGTCACTTCGTCTCGCTCCGCTCGCTCAGTACGGCGCACTTGCCTGCCTCCAGGAATGCTCCGAGCGTCGCGACGGGATCGCCCGTCACGAGCGCCTCGCCGATCAGCACGACGTCGGCTCCCGCCGACCGGTAGTGTGCGACATCCTCGGGAGCGAGGACCGCGGACTCTGCGATCCTGATCGCGTCGGCCGGGATGCGCTCGGCCAGCCGGCCGAACAGGTCGCGGTCCAGCTCGAACGTCGACAGGTCGCGGGCGTTGACGCCGACGAGCTTCGCGCCGATGTCGGCGGCGCGGTCGACCTCGTCAGCCGAGTGGGTCTCGACGAGCGGCGTCATGCCGAGGTCGAGCGTGAGCGCGTGGAGGCGCGCGAGCACATCCTGCTCGAGCGCCGCGACGATGAGGAGCACGAGGTCCGCGCCCGAGGCGCGCGCCTCGAGCACCTGGTACTCCGTCGCGATGAAGTCCTTGCGCAGCACGGGGAGCGCGACGGCGGCCTTGACCGCCTCGAGGTCTGCGAGGCTGCCCTTGAAGCGCCGTCCCTCGGTCAGCACCGAGATGGCCGAGGCACCGCCCTGCTCGTACAGCCGCGCCTGAAGAGCGGGGTCGGGGATCGACGCGAGGTCGCCGCGCGACGGGCTCGCGCGCTTGACCTCGGCGATGATCTTGACGCGATCGGCCGGCGCGAGGGCCGCGAGGGCGTCGCGGGCGGGCGACTGCGCGGCTGCGGCGGCCTCGACCGCGGCGAGCGGCCGCTCGAGGGCGCGGGCCTCGGCATCCTCCACCGCACCGGCGGTGAGGTCGGCGAGCATCGTCCCGATCACTGGCGCTCGCCCGGCTCGGATGCTCAGTGCTCTTTCGCCTTGTACTTGGGGCCGTTCACGCCATAGCCCATCCGGGCCATGATCCAGCCCACGATGAGACCGATGACCAGCAGGACCGCGGCCGCCCACACGAAAGCGGGCATGTCGAGGAAGAAGAAGAACGTGCCGATCGCGATCGCGACGAGGCCGATGATGACGGCCGTCCAAGCTGCCGGCGAGTGTCCGTGGCCGGGGTCGCCGATGGGGTTGCTCATGGATTTCCTCCGTAGTGCGCGGGCTGCCCCAGTCTAGCGGGCGGTGGGATCGTCGCCGCGCGACAGGTCGTCCCACGAGTCGATGGCGTCGTGGGGCCGGGATGCCGCGGGGCCGGTCGCTGCGGAGGCCGGGGTCGTGGCATCCGCCGTGTACTTCCGGCCGCTCCCCCGCCACCGTCGCGCCGTGACGACCGTGAGGACGCCGGCGCCGACGAGGACGATCCACGCGAAGAGCGTCACGGCGGGCCAGAGTGTCGGCTCGATCCGCAGCACGAGGTCCGAGACGGCCTTCTCACCCGTGAGACCCGTCGCCGTCGTCACGGTCGAAGCGACGGATGACAGCGGCCGGGCGAAGGCCACCTGGGCGGTGAGGATGCCGGAGACGGCGCCGATCGCGAGGGCGAGGGCGCCGAAGACGTACCGGAGGACGAGTCCCACGATCGACAGCGCCGCTCCGAGGGCGAGAGCGGCGAGGCTCAGCGGGGCGAGCACCGGGATGGCGTCGGCCCCGGCCACGGCGAGGGAGTGCTTCGCGCCGTCGTTCAGCACGACAGTGAGCCACGTCTGCGTCGAGGAGATGATGCCGACCGCGCCCGCGAGCACGGTCGCGACGACGGCGAGGAGCCGTGCGCGGGCGATCACTTCTCGGGTCCGCGGACCGGGTCGAGGTCGTCGGAGTCGAAGCACGTGCGGGTGCCCGTGTGGCAGGCCGGCCCGATCTGCTCGACCTGCAGCAGGATCGCATCGCCGTCGCAGTCCAGACGGGCGCCGCGGACGAGCTGGATGTTCCCGGACGTGTCGCCCTTGCGCCAGTACTCCTGCCGCGACCGGGACCAGAAGGTGACGCGACCCTCGGTGAGGGTGCGGCGGAGGGCCTCGGCATCCATCCACCCGAGCATGAGGACCTCGAGCGAGTCCCACTGCTGGACGATGGCCGCCACGAGGCCCTGGTCGTTGAACTCGACGCGCGCGACGCGCTCCTCGACGGTCTCGCTCATGCTGCGACCTCGGTCTCTCGGACGGGGATACCGGCCGCGACGAGCGACGCCTTGACGTCGCCGACGGTCAGCTGGCCGGAGTGGAAGACGGATGCCGCGAGCACGGCGTCGGCGCCGGCGTGGACGGCGGGTGCGAAGTGCTCGACGGCACCGGCTCCCCCCGAGGCGATGACGGGCACGCTCGAGACCTCACGCATGAGCGAGACGAGCTCGAGGTCGAAGCCCTCGCGCGTGCCGTCCGCGTCGATGGAGTTGACGAGGAGCTCGCCCGCGCCTCGTTCGATCGCCTCGCGGGCCCACGCGAGGGCATCGAGATCGGTCTCGGTGCGGCCGCCGTGGGTCGTCACCACGAACCCGGACGGGATCTGCCCGGCGCGCTCGGCCGAGACGCGCTTGACGTCGAGCGAGAGGACGAGCACCTGCGCACCGAAGCGGTCGGCGATCTCGTCGAGCAGCTCCGGGCGGGCGATCGCGGCGGAGTTCACGCCGATCTTGTCGGCGCCGACCGAGAGCAGGCGTGCCACGTCGTCGGTCGAGCGCACTCCCCCGCCGACCGTCAGCGGGATGAAGACCTGCTCGGCGGTGCGGCGCACGACGTCGTAGGTCGTCGCGCGCTCGTCGACCGTCGCCGTGACGTCGAGGAAGGTGATCTCGTCGGCTCCCTGGTCGAAGTACAGACGAGCGAGCTCGACGGGGTCGCCCATGTCGCGGAGGTTCTCGAAGTTGACGCCCTTCACGACGCGGCCGCCCGCGACGTCGAGGCACGGGATGACGCGGGTGACGAGCGACATCAGAGCCTCGCGTTGTGGATCGCGGTCACGAGGATCGCGCGCGCGCCGATCGCGTACAGCGCGTCCATGACCTGATTGACGCCCTTGCGAGGGCTCATGACCCGCACGGCGACCCACTCCGGGTCCCGAAGCGGCGAGATCGTCGGCGACTCGATGCCCGGGGCGACCTTGACCGCCTCGTCGACGAGGTGCGCCGGCAGGTCGTAGTCGATGAGCACGTACCGGCGCGCGACCATGACGCCGCGCAGTCGGCGGAGAAGCGTCTCGGTGCCGTCCGCCTCCTCCGGCGCCGCGATGAGCACGGCCTCGGAGTTCAGGATGACGGGGCCGAAGATCTCCAGGCCCGCCTGTCGCAGGGTCGTCCCGGTCTCGACGACGTCGGCGATCGCGTCCGCGACGCCCAGCCGGACGGCGGACTCCACCGCTCCGTCGAGCGGCACCAGGTCGGCGGCGACGCCGCGCTCGTCGAGGAACGCGTCCACGAGGCCCGGGTACGAGGTGGCGATGCGGATGCCCTCGAGATCGCCGACGTCGGCGAAGCGTCCGGGAGGCGCCGCGAAGCGGAAGGTCGACCCGGCGAACCCGAGGGCTTCGATCTCGCGGGCCCCCGGCATCCGTGCGTCCAGAAGCAGGTCCCGGCCCGTGATGCCGACATCGAGCGCGCCGGACCCGACGTAGGTCGCGATGTCCTTGGGGCGCAGGTAGAAGAACTCGACCTCGTTCTGCGGGTCGATGACGTGGAGGTCCTTCGGGTCGCGTCGGCCGACGTATCCGGCCTCGGAGAGCATCTCGGAAGCGGTCTCGGCGAGCGAGCCCTTGTTGGGCACGGCGATTCGCAGCATGCGGCGGTGGCTTTCGGTGTCGGAGCGTCGGAGGTCGAGTCGTCGCTCAGAGATGTCGATAGACGTCCTCGAGCCCCAGGCCCTTCGAGATCATGAGGACCTGCAGGTGGTACAGCAGCTGCGAGATCTCCTCGGCCGCGGCATCCGTCGACTCGTACTCCGCCGCCATCCAGACCTCGGCGGCCTCTTCGACGATCTTCTTGCCGATGTGGTGCACACCCGCGTCGAGCTCGGCGACGGTGCCCGATCCCTCGGGCCGCTCGACCGCTTTCGCGGAGAGCTCGGCGAACAGCTCGTCGAACGTCTTCACCATGCCAGGGTAGCGGGCGGGACGGATGCCTCGGTCCCCCGTGACTCCGCCAGTCTTCGCGGACCGGGTCAGTGCCGGTGCGCCGCCAGGTCGCGGAGCGCCGCGATCGCGGCATCCGGGTCATCGGCGCCGAACACCGCCGAGCCCGCGACGAAGGTGTCGGCTCCCGCGTCGGCGGCCTGCGCGATCGTCGAGGCCGAGATGCCGCCGTCGACCTGGAGCCACACCGCGGACCCGCGACGTCGCGCCTCGGCCGAAAGCGCCGTGAGCTTCGGCATCGTCTCGGGCATGAACGACTGGCCGCCGAAGCCGGGCTCGACCGTCATGACGAGGATCTGGTCGAACTCGTGGAGGTGCTCGAAGAGCGGTTCGACCGGGGTCGCCGGCTTGACGGCGACCCCCGCGCGGGCGCCGATGTCGCGCAGCCGACGGGCGAGCGCGACGGCCGCCCGCGCGGCTTCGAGATGGAAGGTGACGGATGCCGCGCCGAGCTCGGCATAGCCGGGCGCCCAGCGGTCGGGGTCATCGATCATCAGATGCACGTCGAGGGGAACCGGGCTCGTGGCCTGGATGCGCTCGACCATCTGCGGCCCGAAGGTCAGGTTGGGCACGAAGTGGTTGTCCATGACGTCGACGTGCACGAAGTCGGCGGCATCGATGCGGGCGAGCTCGGCCTGCATGTTGACGAAGTCGGCGGCCAGGATGCTCGGGTTGATGCGGACGCCGGGCTCTCCGTCTGGCTGCATGCGTCCATTATGGTCGAGCCGTGGATCCCATCGTGGCGCTCATGCAGCAGGTGCTCGACGACGTGAAGGACGACGACAGCGGCGCCACCGCCTCGTACATCCCCGAGCTCGCCGCCGCTGAGCCGGACCATCTCGGGTTCGCAATCGTGGGGCCGCGCGGGCAGGTGCGATCGGTCGGCGACGATGCGGTGGAGTTCACGATCCAGTCCATCTCGAAGCCGTTCGTGCTCGCCCATGTGCTGTCCGAGATCGGCCTCGACGCGGTCATGAAGCGCGTCGGCACAGAGCCGAGCGGCGAGCCGTTCAATGCCATCAGCCTCGAAGAGGACACCGGGCGGCCGGCGAACCCGATGGTCAACGCGGGGGCGATCGCGACGACGGGGCTCGTCGAAGGCGCCGACATCGACGAGCGGACCGAGCGGATCCTGGAGACGCTCTCGGCGTTCGCGGGCCGGGACCTGCGCGTCGACGAGTCGGTGTACCGGTCGGAGTCGTCGACGGGCGACCGCAATCGCGCCCTCGGTCACCTCATGCGCTCCTACGGCGTCGTGGATGCGCCCGTCGAGATCGCCCTCGAGACGTACTTCCGCCAGTGCTCGATCCTGGTCACGGTGCGGGACCTCGCCGTGATGGCGAGCACCCTCGCCTTCGGCGGCGTGAACCCCGTGACGGGGAACCGGGTGGTCGAGGAGCGGGTCGCGCGCAACGTCCTGTCGATCATGTCGAGCTGCGGGATGTACGACTTCTCGGGCGAGTGGCTCCTGCGTGTGGGCCTTCCGGCGAAGAGCGGCGTGAGCGGAGGCGTCCTCGCCGTGGCGCCGTCGCAGTTCGGCGTCGCGGCCTTCAGCCCGCGCCTGGACCGTCACGGCAACAGCGTCCGCGGGCAGGCGATCGTCGCCACGCTGAGCGACCGGATGGGGATGCACCTGCTCGAGCCCCACGAGAGCATCTCGCAGCCCATCGTGGACATCTCCGAGACCGACGACGGCCGCACGATCCGGCTGAGCGGCGAGCTCGGTTTCGCCGCCGCCGAGCGGGTGCTCGCGGTCCTGCGCGACCTCGCGGTCGTGCTCCCGGACGGCTCCGTCATCCACCTCGACGCGCGGGAGCTCGCGCGGACGCATCCGGCGGCCCTCGTCGCCCTGCAGAGCGAGCTCGACGCGCTCCCGGTCACGATCCGGTACGTCGAGTAGCGCCCCGCCGCAGGCCGCCCGGGGGTGCCGCCGCCCCGTGCGCCGGCCACGTGTGCACAGCGGCGGATGAAGTGGACGACACGCCGGTTCCACCCCGGCGTGTCGGTCGAAATCTCCGCCGTTGTGCACTGGTGGAACCAGCCCGGCGTGCGGGCCGGGGGGTCAGAGTTTGCGCAGCAGCGAGATCGACATGGCGTCGGTGTTGTGGCGGTGGGGCCACAGCTGAGCGCGCTTCGAGCCGTCGGCCTGATCCGGCAGGCGCGGATCCGTCGACGAGATCTCGGTCAGCACGGCGCGCGCGTCGAGCTCTTCGAGCGAGGAGCCGAAGGAGCGGCGCACCTCGCTGACGACCCCCGACGTCTCGGCGAGGTGCGGCGAGCACGTGACGTAGGCGACAATCCCGCCGGGCTTGAGCGCCACGACGGCGGCGCTCAGGAGCTCGGTCTGCAGCTCGGTGAGCGACGGGACGTCGGCCGGCGACTTGCGCCACCGCGCCTCGGGCCGGCGACGGAGTGCCCCCAGGCCGGTGCAGGGAGCATCGACGAGGATGCGGTCGTACATGTCCGGGCTCTCGGACGCCCGCACCCGCCCGTCGGCCTCCGACACGGGGACGTCGAGAGGCACTCCCTCGATGGCCCGGCGCACGAGTCCCGCACGGGCCGGCGAGACCTCGTTGGCCTCGAGGGACGCGCCGCCCGCGAGGGCCTCAGCAGCGAGCACCGCCGTCTTTCCGCCGGGGCCGGCGCAGAGGTCGAGCCACCGCTCCCCCGCGCGCACGGGCTCGGCGCGGGTCAGCGCGAGCGCGGCGAGCTGCGAGCCCTCGTCCTGCACCCGCACCCGGCCGTCGGACCCCGACACGAGCGACTCGGGGTCGCCCCCGCCGAGGCGGAAGCCGAGGGGCGAGTACGGCGTCCGCCGCGCCTCCTCGGGCACCTCGCCGAGTCCCGGGAGCGCCGCCATGGTCACGCGCGGGGACGCGTTGTCGGCCGTCAGGAGCGCTTCGAGCTCGTCGGTGCGCCCCTCGGCCGCGAGCGCCCGGCGGAAGGCGCGGACGACCCACACCGGATGCGAGTACACGAGACCCAGTCGCTCGTCATCGGAGCGCGCGGAGTCCTCGACCCTCGTCATCCAGTCCCCCGGCGTGTCACGCGAGATCCGTCGGAGAACGGCGTTGACGAACCCGGACGCCGCCCGCCCACCCTCGCGGGCGAGTTCGACCGACTCGTTCACGGCGGCATGCGAGGCGACCCGCGTCGAGAGCAGCTGGTGCACTCCCAGGCGCAGCGCGTCGAGCACGGCCGGGTCGATCTCCTGAACCGGGCGGTCGGCGGCGATCGAGATCACGGCGTCGTAGGTGCCTTGGCGTCGTAGCGTGCCGTACGTGAGCTCGGTGGCGAGGGCCGCGTCGGCCGTCGTCAGTCGCGCGCGCTCGATCGAGGTCGGCAGCAGCAGATTGGCGTAGGCGTCGGACTCGTTGACCGCCCGCAGCACGTCGTAGGCGACGCGGCGCGGGGCACTCGCCGTCATGACGCCACCACCGTTCCGTCGACGCGCAGTCCGCGCCACCAGTCGGGCGCGCTCATCGAGCCCTTGCCCGCCGGCTGAACCCGCTCGAGCACGATCGGCTCGGTCCCGGTGCCGGCCACGACCGTCTTGCCCGCGAGTCCGATCTCGCCCGGCGCCAGTGCAGCGACGGATGCCTCGGCCTCCCCCGCGGCGAGGATCTTGAGCCGCGCGTCGTCCAGCGTCGTGTGCGCACCGGGCTCGGGCGTGACGCCGCGGATGCGGGCGAGCACCGCCTCGCGCGACTCCTCCCAGCGGATGCGGCCGTCGTCGAGCGTCAGCTTGGGCGCGACGGTCGCCTCCCCCTCCTGCGGCACGGCGCGCGCGGTGCCGTCCGCAATCGCGTCGACGACGTCGGTCAGCACGTCGGCTCCGTCGACCGCCAGAGCGGCCAGCAACGCGCCTGCGGTGGCACCGGCGGGGATGAGATACGGAACCTGAGCGAAGACGTCGCCGGCGTCGAGCTCGGGCACGAGCTGGAACACGGCGACGCCGGTCTCGGCATCCCCCGCCATCACGGCCCGCTGCACGGGAGCCGCCCCGCGCCAGCGCGGCAGGAGCGAGAAGTGCAGGTTGATCCAGCCGTGGGCGGGCAGCGACAGGAGCGGCTCGCGGACGAGTCCGCCGTACGCGACGATGACCCCGAGGTCGGGCCGCAGGTCGTGGATCGCGTCGGTCGCCGCGCTGTCGAGCCGATCGGTCTTGATCGTCGGAATGCCGAGCTCGTCGGCCGCCTGGGCGACAGGCGACGGCGTGAGCACGCGCTTGCGCCCGAGCGGCGCGTCCGTGCGGGTGACGACCGAGACGATGTCGTGATCGGATGCCGCGAGCCGCCGGAGCGACGGGACCGCCGCCTCGGGGGTGCCGGCGAAGACCAGGCGCATGAAGCTCCTCACAGATCGAGGTCGGGAACGTCGACCCGGACTCTGAGTGTATTGCGGGCGCCGGGCGTCCTCCCCTTGGCCGCCTTCCGGGCGCGGAGCGCATCGGCGACGACGGACGAACGCAGGCTCTCCGCGACCCGTGACCCGAGGCCGTAGTCGAAGCGCACGAGTGCTCGTGCGCCGCCCTCGTCGCGGCTGACGGGTCCGAGGACATCGTCCGGCCCGAGGGCCGGCACCGTCTCGCGGAGGGCGGAGAGCGCAGCCGAGATGGACGTGGATGGGCCGTCGACCGAGGCGACTCGCACCACGGGCGGCATTCGGAGAGGTGTGCGGTCGGCAAGCTCCGAGCGGGCGTACGCCGCAGGCGTCCAGGTCGCGAGGGCTCGGGCGACGGGACCGGCGACCCCGACGAGGTGCACCGGGGCGCCCGGCGCGGCGAGGGCGGCGGCGTTCATCCACCACCTAAGCGCCGACTCTCCGATGCGCAGGTCGTCGGCCAGCAGCATCCGCTCCCCGTCGAGCAGCATGATCGCGCGATACCCGCCCTCGGCGATGGGCTCGGCGCCGCGCGTCGCGACGACGAGAGCCGGGCGCGCGTCGACGCGCGCCACAGGATGCTCGCCGTCGGCGACGATGACGCGGACGCCGGGGAACGCCCGGCCGAGCTCGTCGGCCGTGCGCTCGCTGCCGGCCGAGGCCATCCGCACGCGTGTCGACTCGCAGTGCGGGCACGTCCAGCCGTTCGCGGCGCGGCCGCACCAGCTGCACTCGGGCACGGCGCCCGGCCGCTTCGCGCGCAGCGGCCCGGAGCAGTGGGCGCAGCGCGCGGGTCGCCGGCACTCGGCGCAGACGAGGACCGGCGCGTAGCCCGGGCGGGCGACCTGCACGAGCACAGGGCCCGCTGCGAGCGCCTCACGCGCCGCGGCGAAGGCGGCCGACGGCACCCGGGCCCCGCGCGACTCCCCCTCGCGTGTCGCGCTGAGCACGACTCGGGGGCTGGCCCGGCGCTTGGGCGGCACCTCGCGCACCCAGCCGACGCCGACGAGTCGCTGGACGTCGGTCGTGCGGGTGTGGCCCGCGAAGAGAAGGGCGCCGCCCTCGAGCTCCTGACGGATGAGGGCCGCGTCGCGCGCGTGCACGCCCGGCGAGAGCGGCTCGGTGAGGAGCGGGTCGCCGTCGTCCCACACCGCGATGAGTCCCGGTGCGTGGGCCGGGGCGTAGACGGCGGAGCGCTGGCCGATCACGATGCACGGCACCGGGTCGAGGGTGCGGAGGAACGAGGAATAGCGGGCGGGCGAGGCCTGGCGAGCGTCGTGCCGGACGACCGCGCCCTCCGGCACCCGTCCCATCAGGGCCGTCTCGAGCTGCGCCTGGTCGCGGTGGTCCGGCACGACGAGGATCGCGCTCCGCCCCCGGGCGATCGTGCGCACGGCGGCCGCGGCGAGGAGTTCCGCCCACGCGCCGACCGACAGGGCACCGCCCGCGGCATCCGGAACAGTCACGAGCTTCGCGGGCGCCTCGACGGCGAGGCGATGCCCTTCGTCGAGACCCTCCGCGAGGCGCGGGAAGGCGTCGAGCGCCCGGTCGATCCATGCACCCTGCTCGATGACCGGGGCCTCCGGCGCCGGCGCGGCGAGCCACGCCTTCTCGGCCCGCACCATGCGCTTCGGGATCGCGAGGCGCAGGATGTCGGATGCCGATCCCGCCGCCCGATCGGCGGCGCGGCGTGCCAGCGCGTAGAGCCCTGGGGTCAGCACTTCGACGCGAGAGACCACCGCATCGAGTTCGGACAGCGGCCGGTCGCCCGGGTCTTCGATCACCCGCTCGACGAGGAAGCCGTCGACGACTCTGCCGGCGCTCCGCAGCGGCACGCGCACGCGCACGCCGGGCTTCGCGTCGGCATCCAGCTCGCGCGGGATGGCGTAGTCGAACAGCCGGTCGAGCTGTGGCAGGGGCGAGTCCAGCAGCACTCGTGCGACGGCCCGCGCGGTCATGTCGGCGCCCCGGTGAGACGCGCGATCACGTCAGAGCCCGGCGGCCGCGCGGAGCTCCTCGACACGGTCGGTGCGCTCCCACGTGAAGTCGGGAAGCTCGCGACCGAAGTGGCCGTACGCGGCTGTCTGTGCGTAGATCGGGCGGAGCAGGTCGAGGTCGTCGATGATCGCCTTGGGGCGCAGGTCGAAGACGCTCTGGATCGCGCGCGTGATGACGTCGTCGGCCACATGGCCCGTGCCGAACGACTCGACGTAGAGGCCGACGGGCTTCGCCTTGCCGATCGCATAGGCCACCTGCACCTCGAGACGGTCGGCGAGCCCCGCGGCGACCGCATTCTTGGCGACCCAGCGCATGGCGTAGGCGGCAGAGCGGTCGACCTTCGAGGGGTCTTTGCCGCTGAAGGCGCCGCCGCCGTGGCGAGCGGCACCGCCATAGGTGTCGATGATGATCTTGCGGCCCGTGAGACCCGCGTCGCCCTTGGGTCCGCCCGTCACGAACGGGCCCGCCGGGTTGATGTAGTACTTGACGTCCGGCAGGTCGAGACCCGTCTGCTCCAGCACCGGGTCGATGACCTCGGCGCGCACGAGCTCGCGCACCTCGTCCTGCGTGATGTCGGGGTGGTGCTGCGTCGAGAGCACCACCGACTCGACGGTCTTGGGGGTGCTGCCGTCGTAGCCGAGGGTGACCTGCGTCTTGCCGTCGGGGCGCAGGAACGGCAGCGTGCGCGACCGGCGCGTCTCGGTGAGGCGCTCCGCGATCCGGTGCGCCGTCCAGATGGCCATGGGCATGAGCTGCGGCGTCTCGCGGGTCGCGTAGCCGAACATGATGCCCTGGTCGCCGGCGCCCTGGAGGTCGTGCGGATCCTCAGACCCGTCCTCGCGCCGCTCGAACGCCTTGTTGACGCCTGCTGCGATGTCGGACGACTGCGCGCCGATCGAGATGCTCACGCCGCACGAGTCGCCGTCGAAGCCCGTCTCGCTCGACGTGTAGCCGATGCGATTGACGACCTCGCGCACGATCGCCGGGATCTCGACGTAGGCATGGGTCGACACCTCGCCGGCGACATGCACGAGGCCCGTCGTGACCAGCGTCTCGACCGCGACGCGCCCAGTCGGATCGGCCGCGAGGATCGCGTCGAGGATGCTGTCGGAGATCTGGTCGCAGATCTTGTCGGGGTGGCCCTCGGTGACGGACTCGGAGGTGAACAGGCGCAGCTCGGTCATCGCAGCTCCAGGATCGTGGCGGAGACGGGTGCGGGCACCCACTGATTCTGCTGGCTACCGCCGACAGCGCGCCGGAGCGCGCCGTGCGGCGTAACCTGCGGCCCGGTCGGTCTTACTCGGCGCTGCGGAGGCGGAGCTTGTCCTCGTGGATCTCGTGGAGCGCGATGGTGAGCGGCTTGTCCTCGACGGTCGAGTCGACGAGCGGCCCGACGTTGTCGAAGAGGTTCCCCTCGTGAAGGTCGGAGTAGTAGTCGTTGATCTGACGCGCGCGCTTCGATGCGTAGATGACGAGCTGGTACTTCGAGTCGACCTTGTCGAGCAGGTTGTCGATGGGCGGGTCGATGATGCCCTGGTTCGTTCCGGCCATGGGGGAACCTCCTGGTTCGCAGACGGATGTCGATGGAAGACGTTCGGCGCGCGTACGGGACGCACGCCCAAACGGACAGTCTACCGCGTGAGAGCGACGACCTCTTCGGCGGCCCGCCCGACGTCGTCGTTCACGACGCGGAAGTCGAACTCGCCCTGTGCGGCGAGCTCGATCTTGGCGGTGCGCAGGCGCCGGCTGCGCTCCTCGGCGCCCTCCGTGCCCCGCCCCACGAGTCGCTGCACGAGCTCGTCCCAGCTCGGCGGCAGGAGGAAGACGAGCGTCGCGGTCGGCTCGGCGGCGCGCACCTGGCGTGCGCCCTGCAGGTCGATCTCGAGCAGCACCGTCTTGCCCTCGGCGAGCGCCCGCTCTATCGGCTTGCGGGGCGTGCCGTAGCGGAAGCGGTTGTGCACCGTGGCGTGCTCGAGCAGCTCGCCGTCTCGGACGAGACGGTCGAACTCGGCGTCGTCCACGAAGTAGTAGTGCCGGCCGTCCACCTCACCGGGCCGCGGTGCGCGTGTCGTCGCGGAGACCGACAGATGGATCTCCGGGTGCGCCTCGGCGATGCGCGCGGCGACCGTGCCCTTGCCGACGGCGGTGGGCCCGGCGAGCACGACGAGGCGACTGCGGCCCTCGCGCGGCTGCAGCTCGGGCCAGCGCTCGTCGAGGAACGCCGAGATCGCCCGTCGCTGGCGCGCGCCCAGGCCACCGAGGCGTTTGACCGGCGAGATGCCGAGGCGCTCGAGGATCCGGTCGCGCTTGCCCTCGCCGATCGCCGGGATGCTGGTGAGGAACTCCGTGACGCGCATCGTGCCCGCCGGAGACGCGGGGTCGTCGAAGGCGCGGCGCAGCAGCTCCTGCGGCGTGATGACGCGCATCGTCACGTCCTTCTTGAGCGACGCGCGGGCGCGGCGCGCTGCGACGGCGCGCCGGGATGCCGCGACGCGGTCGACCTCGGGCGGGTGCTGCGCGTCAGCCACGGTCACTCCCCCGGTACAGCGCGGCACGCTCATCGATGCGTGCGGCGAGGGCATCAGGACCCGCGGAGAGGATGCTGCGGCTCTCGCTCGCGACGACGTTCGGGCTCAGCGCCCCGAAGAGCGCGGGCAGGTCGGCGGGCTCGGCGCCCTGCGCGCCGAATCCGGGCGCGAGGATCGGGGCTCCGCGGAGGACATCGTCGGTCAACCCGAACGCGAGCCGGTCGACGGTCGCGCCCACGACGAGGCCGACAGGACCGGTCCCGCCGTCGAACGCGGCCGAGCCGTTGACCCACCCGACGTCGCGGGCCACGCGCGCGGCGACCGTCTCGCCGTCGGTGGCCGCGACATCCGTCGTCTGCGCGGTCTGGAGAGCCGCCGCCTCGGGGTTGCTCGTCGCGGCGAGGACGAAGACGCCCTTGCCGGCGCGGACCGCGAGGGTCAGCGTCGCGCGCAGCGACTCGGGGCCGAGGTACGGGCTCACCGTCACGGCATCGGCTTCGAGAGGGGATCCGGCCGAGAGCCACGCCTCGGCGTAGCCGTCCATCGTCGTGCCGATGTCGCCGCGCTTCGCATCCGCGATCACGAGGAGGCCGGCCGCGCGTCCCGCGGCGAGCACCTCCTCGAGCGCCGCGTACCCGGCCGAGCCGAAGCGCTCGAAGAACGCCACCTGGGGCTTGACCACGCCGACGCGTCCAGCGGCGGCGTCGACCACGCGCAGCCCGAACTCCCGCGCGCCGGCGGCCGAGGCATCCAGCCCCCACTGCTCGAGCAGGTGCGCGTGCGGATCGATGCCCACGCACAGCGGGCCGAAGTCGGCGAGGGCGGCGGCGAGCCGGGCGCCGAACCCCGCGCCTGGCACGTCTCCCTCGGGGAGGCGTTCCGTCATCGCAGGCGCTCCGCCCGGTCGACGGCGTACTCCTGGAGGCTCCGCACGTTGAAGCCCTCGCGGAGGACCGGCAGCGCGCTCACGGCGGCGCCGAGCACGGCCATCGTCGTGAAGAGGGCCTTGTCGGCGGCGACGGCCGCCGCGCGGATCTCGTATCCGTCGGCCCGCGCGGAACCGCCGCTCGGCGTATTGACGATCATGTCGATCTCGCCCGCGTTGATGAGGTCGACGATGTTCGTCTCGCCCGTCTCCTGGGTCTCGGAGTACTTGCTCACGACCTCGACGGCGATGCCGTTACGGGCGAGGATCTCGGCGGTCCCCTCGGTCGCGATGAGCTGGAAGCCGAGCTCCTGCAGGCGGTGGGCGGGCAGGATGACGGCGCGCTTGTCGTCGTCGGCGACCGAGATGAACACGCGGCCCTCGAGCGGCATGCCGCCGTACGCGGCCTCCTGGCTCTTGGCGAACGCGGTGGGGAAGTCCCGGTCGATGCCCATGACCTCGCCGGTCGAGCGCATCTCGGGGCCCAGCACGGAGTCGACCATGAGGCCGTCGCGCGTGCGGAAGCGCTTGAAGGGCAGCACGGCTTCCTTGACCGCGACGGGGGCGTCGAGCGGCACGCGGGAGCCGTCGACCTCGGGCAGGAGGCCCTCGGCCTTCAGCTCGGCGATCGTCGAGCCCGCCATGATCCGGGCGGCGGCCTTCGCCATCGGGATGCCGAGCGCCTTGGAGACGAACGGAACGGTCCGCGAGGCCCGTGGGTTCGCCTCGATGACGTAGAGCACACCGGCGCTGACGGCGAACTGCACGTTGAGGAGCCCGCGCACGCCGACGCCCTCGGCGATGGCGTTCGTCGCCTCGCGGACGCGGTCGATCTCGGTGCGTCCGAGCGAGATCGGCGGCAGGGTGCAGCTCGAGTCGCCGGAGTGGATGCCGGCCTCCTCGAGGTGCTCCATGACGCCGCCGATGTAGAGCTCGCCACCGTCGTAGAGCGCGTCGACGTCGATCTCGACGGCGTCATCCAGGAAGCGGTCGACGAGGAGCGGCATCCCGGGTCCGATGATCGCCTGATCGGCGATGCGCACGAAGTAGTCGCGGAGGCTCTCGGTGTCGTACACGATCTCCATGCCGCGGCCGCCGAGCACGAAGCTCGGCCGCACGAGCACCGGGTAGCCGATCTCCTCCGCGATGGCGACGGCGCCGGACTCGTCGATCGCCGTGCCGTTGCGCGGCGCGACGAGGCCCGCGCGGTCCAGCAGGCGCGAGAACAGCTCGCGCTCCTCGGCCAGGTCGATCGCGGCGGGGCTCGTGCCGAGGATGCGGTAGCCGGCGTCCTCGATGCCCTTCGCGAGGCCCAGCGGCGTCTGGCCGCCGAGCTGGCAGATGACGCCGAGGATCTCGCCCGACTGCGCCTCGGCCTGCAGGACCTCCAGGACGTCCTCGAGCGTCAGCGGCTCGAAGTAGAGCCGGTCCGACGTGTCGTAGTCGGTCGAGACCGTCTCGGGGTTGCAGTTGACCATGATCGTCTCGAAGCCCGCGTCGGAGAGAGCGAACGAGGCGTGGACGCACGAGTAGTCGAACTCGACGCCCTGGCCGATGCGGTTGGGGCCGGAGCCGATGATGACGACCTTGGTGCGGTCGGACGGGCTCACCTCGGTCTCGAAGTCGTAGCTCGAGTAGTGGTACGGCGTGAGGGCGGGGAACTCCCCCGCACAGGTGTCCACGGTCTTGAACACGGGCCGGATGCCCAGTCCCTGACGGACCCCGCGCACCTCCTGCTCGGTGTCGCCGCGCAGCTGCGCGATCTGGGCATCGCTGAAGCCGTGCTCCTTCGCGACGCGGAGGGTCGCGGCATCCAGCTCCCCCGCCTGACGGACGAACTCGGCGACCTCGTTGATGAGGGCGATCTGATCGAGGAACCAGGGGTCGATCGCCGTCGCGTCGAAGGCCTGCTCGATCGTCGCTCCCTTGCGCATCGCCTGCTGGAGCACGACTATGCGGCCGTCGGTCGGCGTCTTCGCGATCTCGAGGAGCTCCTCGACCGAGCGGGGCTCGTCACCCCAGTGGAAGCTCGACCCGCGCTTCTCGAGGGAGCGCAGCGCCTTCTGCAGCGCCGTCGCGTAGTTGCGGCCGATGGCCATCGCCTCGCCGACCGACTTCATGGTCGTCGTCAGCGTGACGTCGGCGGCGGGGAACTTCTCGAAGTTGAACCGAGGCACCTTGACGACGACGTAGTCCAGCGTCGGCTCGAAGCTCGCCGGGGTCGCCTGCGTGATGTCGTTCGGCACCTCGTCGAGGCGGTAGCCGATCGCGAGCTTGGCGGCGAGCTTGGCGATCGGGAACCCGGTCGCCTTCGAGGCGAGCGCCGACGACCGCGAGACGCGCGGGTTCATCTCGATGACGATGATGCGGCCGGTCTTCGGGTCGACGGCGAACTGGATGTTGCAGCCGCCCGTGTCGACGCCCACCGCGCGGATGATGTCGATGCCGATGTCGCGGAGCTTCTGGTACTCGCGGTCGGTGAGGGTCAGCGCGGGCGCGACCGTGATGGAGTCGCCCGTGTGCACGCCCACCGGGTCGACGTTCTCGATCGAGCAGACGACGACCGTGTTGTCGGCGGTGTCGCGCATGAGCTCGAGCTCGTACTCCTTCCAGCCGAGGATCGACTCCTCGAGGAGCACTTCGCTCGTCGGCGAGTCGTGCAGGCCCGCGCCGCCGATGCGGCGGAGATCGGTCTCGTCGTAGGCGAAGCCCGAGCCGAGCCCGCCCATCGTGAAGGACGGGCGCACGACGAGCGGGTAGCCGAGCTTCTCGGCGCCGGCCAGCAGATCTTCCATCGAGTGGCAGATGACGGATGCCGCGACATCCGCCCCCGCGTCCAGCACGAGCTGCTTGAACACCTGCCGGTCCTCGCCCTTGCGGATCGCATCGACCTTGGCGCCGATGAGCTCGACGCCGTGCTTGTCGAGGATGCCGCGGTCGTGCAGCGCGATCGCCGCGTTGAGCGCCGTCTGCCCGCCGAGGGTCGGCAGGATCGCGTCCGGCTTCTCCTTGGTGAGGATCGTCTCGAGCACCTCGGGCGTGATCGGCTCGATGTACGTGGCGTCGGCGAAGTCGGGATCGGTCATGATCGTCGCCGGGTTCGGGTTGACGAGGATGACGCGGAGGCCCTCCTCCCGGAGCACGCGGCAGGCCTGGGTGCCGGAGTAGTCGAACTCCGCGGCCTGCCCGATGACGATGGGGCCGGAGCCGATCACCAGGACGCTCTTGATGTCGTCGCGCTTAGGCATTCTTCTTGTTCTCCAGGGTCGCCACGACGAGGTCACGGAAGCGGTCGAAGAGGTAGTTGGCGTCGTGCGGGCCGGCCGCGGCCTCGGGGTGGTACTGCACCGAGAAGGCGGGGATGTCGAGGGCGCGCAGTCCCTCGACGACCTGGTCGTTGAGGCCCACGTGCGAGACCTCGATGCGGCCGTAGCCGTTCGGGCTGTCGAACGAGCCCTCGAGCGGCGCCTGGACCGCGAACCCGTGGTTGTGGGCGGTGATCTCGACGCGTCCGGTCTGCTTGTCGAGCACGGGCTGGTTGATGCCCCGGTGCCCGAACGGCAGCTTGTACGTGTCGAGGCCCAGCGCGCGGCCGAGCAGCTGATTGCCGAAGCAGATGCCGAAGAACGGCAGTCCGTCGTCGAGCACGCCGCGCAGCAGGTCGACGTGGTCGCCCGATGCGGCCGGGTCGCCGGGTCCGTTCGAGTAGAAGACCGCGACGGGATCGATCGCGCGGACCTCGTCGATCGAGACGTCCTGGGGCAGGACGTGCACGTCGAAGCCGCGCTCGGCGAGGTTGTCGATGGTCGCCTGCTTGACGCCGAGGTCGAGCACGGCGAGGTTGCCGATGCGCTCGCCCTTCGCGGGCGTCACCTCGGCGGCGGAGACCGAGACGGATGCCGAGAGGTTCTGTCCGGCCATCTCCGGCGCCTCGCGCACGAGGCGCAGCTGCTCGTCCTCGTCGATCGCGGCGGCCTCGCCCGAGAAGATGCCGCCGCGCATGCTGCCGGCCGACCGGATGTGGCGCGTCACGGCGCGCGTGTCGATGCCGCTGATGCCGACCACGCCGTCGTTCACGAGGGCGTCGTCCAGCGACTCGTCGGCGCGCCAGTTCGAGACGACACGGGAGGGGTCGCGGACGATGTAGCCCGAGACCCAGATGCGGCGCGACTCGGGGTCCTCGCCGTTCATGCCGGTGTTTCCGATGTGCGGCGCCGTCTGCAGGACGATCTGGCCGGCGTACGAGGGGTCGGTGAGGGTCTCCTGGTAGCCGGTCATGCCGGTGGAGAACACGACCTCGCCGAGGGTCGTGCCCTGGGCGCCGTAGGCTCGGCCCACGTGGCGCGTCCCGTCCTCGAGCACGAGGACGGCGGGATCGGACGAAAACAGGGTGGTCATGCGTCAGGTCCTGTCGTGGTCGGGGTGAGGATGTCGGCGATGGCGTCCGCGAGGGCGCGGGCCGAGGCCTCCTGGGGTCGGAAGTAGGAGTCGACGACGGTGCCGCCGTCGGTGCGCCATTCGAGGCGGACGAGTCCGTCCGGCTCGACGACGCGGTCGATTGCGACGGTCGCCTGCGCGACGCCCGCGATGCGCTCGGCCGCGAGGAAGACGCGCGGCTGACCGGTGAGGTCGATCGCGACGCCGCGGTCCGTCACCGTCACGTCGGCCTTCGAGCGGAACCCGAGCCCGCCGATCGCGAGGCGTTCCAGCGGCTCGCGGTGCTTCGTCGTCGCGACGTAGAGGCCGGGGAAGACCGCGGTGACCGCTCCACCGGCGGGGATCTCGCCCTGCGGCGCCGTGAGGCCCTGGTCGCGACGCACTCGCCGGGACCAGCCCCAGACGAGGAGGGCGAGGAGCACCGCGGCGACGGCGATCATGACGAGGAGAGCGCCCTGCTGGGTCACGCGCGCACCCCCGGGGTGTCCAGGAGCGCGCCTTCGGCGACGGTCGGGATGCCTCGGTGCAGCGTCCAGCGCACCTCGCCCGGGAGCTCGCGCCCCACGTAGGGCGAGTTGACGCTCCTCCCCCGGAGGTCGTCGGTCGAGAAGGGCCGGACGGGCTTCGGGTCGTAGAAGGTGACGGATGCCGCGTGCCCCTCGCTGAGCGGCGTGCCGTGCCCCTCGAGCCGCGCGATGCGGGCGGGCGTGCGCGACATGATGCGCGCCACGTCCTGCCACACGATGAGGCCCGTGTCGACCATCGACTGCTGCACGACGCGCAGTGCGCTCTCGAGGCCCACCATGCCGTTGGCGGCGGCCTGCCACTCGCACGCCTTCGCCTCCGCCGGGTGCGGCGCGTGGTCGGTCGCGACGATGTCGATCGTGCCGTCGGCGAGTCCCTCGCGGACGGCCTGCACATCCTCTTCGCGTCGGAGCGGCGGGTTCACCTTGTACCGCGCGTCGTAGCCCCGGGCCAGTTCGTCGGTGAGGAGCAGGTGGTGAGGCGTGACCTCGGCCGTGACATCCACCCCGCGGCGCTTCGCCCACCGGATGATCTCCACCGAGCCTGCCGTCGACAGATGGCAGACGTGAAGGCGGGAGCCCACGTGCTCGGCGAGCAGCACGTCGCGCGCGATGATCGATTCCTCGGCGACCGCGGGCCAGCCGGCGAGCCCGAGCTCGGCCGACACGATCCCCTCGTTCATCTGCGCGCCTTCGGTGAGGCGCGGATCCTGCGCGTGCTGCGCGATCACTCCGTCGAACGCCTTCACGTACTCCAGCGCCCGCCGCATGATGAGCGGGTCCCACACGCAGAACCCGTCGTCGCTGAACACGCGGACGCGGGCGCGCGAGTCGGCCATCGCGCCGAGCTCCGCGAGGCGCTCGCCCTTCTGGCCGACCGTGACGGCGCCGATCGGCTGCACCGTGACATACCCGGCGGCCTCGCCGAGGGCGAGCTCCTGCTCGACCACTCCGGCCGTGTCGGCCACGGGCGACGTGTTGGGCATCGCGAAGACGGTGGTGTAGCCGCCCGCTGCGGCGGCTCGTGAGCCGGTGAGGATGGTCTCGGATGCCTCGTACCCCGGCTCCCGCAAGTGCGTGTGCAGGTCCACGAGGCCGGGAAGGGCGACGAGCCCGTCGACGTCGACCACGGTCGCGCCGGCGCGACTGAGTCCCGTGCCGACCTCGATGATGACGCCGTCCTCGACCAGCAGGTCGCCGGCTTCGCCGCCTTCCAGACGTGCACCTTTGAACAGGAGGACTTCCGTCACCGTCCGTCCTCCTTCTGATCCGTGGCTCCTGCGAGCAGCAGGTAGAGCACCGCCATCCGCACGGACACGCCGTTCGTCACCTGGTCGAGCACGGTCGAGCGGGGCGAATCGGCGGCATCGGCGGAGATCTCCAGGCCACGGTTCATCGGGCCGGGGTGCATGACCATGCTACCGGTGCCGAGCGCCGCCAAACGCGTCGCATCGAGGCCCCACCGACGGGAATACTCCCGTTCAGTCGGGAAATACGCGGCATTCATGCGCTCGAGCTGGATGCGGAGCATCATGAGCGCGTCGCAGCCGTCGGCGATCGCCTCGTCGAGGTCGTACAGGACGCGCACGGGCCAAGCCGAGACATCCTGCGGCACCAGAGTGGGCGGCGCCACGAGCGTGACGTCCGCACCGAGCGCGTGGAGCAGCCACACGTTCGATCGCGCGACGCGCGAGTGCAGGACGTCGCCGACGATCGTCACGCGCAGGCCCTCGAGGTCGCGGCCCCTGCTGTCGTCGCCGAAGGTGCGCTTGCGGATCGTGAAGGCATCGAGCAGCGCCTGCGTCGGGTGCTCGTGCGTCCCGTCGCCCGCGTTGACGACGCCGGCGGTGATCCAGCCGCTCGTCGCAAGGGTACGGGGCGCCCCGGAGGCACCGTGGCGGATGACCACGGCATCCGCCCCCATCGCCTGCAGCGTCTGGGCGGTGTCCTGGAGCGACTCGCCCTTCGAGACGCTCGAGCCCCTCGCAGAGAAGTTGATGACGTCCGCGGAGAGGCGCTTCGCGGCGGCCTCGAACGAGATGCGGGTGCGCGTGGAGTCCTCGAAGAAGAGGTTGACGACGGTCTTCCCGCGGAGCGTCGGAAGCTTCTTGATCTCGCGGCGCTGCGTGTCGGCCATGTCCTCGGCGACATCGAGGATGCGGAGCGCGTCGTCGCGGCCGAGGGTCTTGGTGTCGAGGAGGTGCCTCATGACTCGATCGTCACCTCCTCGGAGCCGTCGATCTCGGCGAGGCGGACGTTCACGCGCTCTTCGCGGGAGCTCGGCAGGTTCTTGCCCACGAAGTCGGGCCGGATCGGGAGCTCGCGGTGGCCGCGGTCGACGAGGGTCGCGAGGCGCACCGCCGCGGGGCGGCCGATGTCCTGCAGGGCGTCGAGGGCCGCCCGGATGCTGCGGCCCGAGAAGAGCACGTCGTCGACGAGGATCACCGTCTTGCCGTCGATGCCGCCGGACGGGATCTGCGTGCGACGCGGGGCTCTCGTCGGATTGCGGTGCAGATCGTCGCGGTACATCGTGACGTCGAGCGAGCCGACGGGGACTGGCCGTCCGCCGAACTCCGACACGAGCGCGCCGACGCGGTTGGCGAGGGTCACTCCTCGAGTGGGGATGCCGAGGATGACCAGATTCTCGGGGCCTTTGTTCGACTCGAGGATCTCGTGCGAGATCCGAGTCAATGCCCGGGCTATGTCGGCCTCGTGCAGCACGGTGCGCGTGCTCATCCGCCGCTCCCTTCTCCGCCTCACGGGACGGGGTTAAAGGTTGCTGTGGTGTTCGGTCGAGTCTACCGGGCGGGCCAGGGCTCCGCGAACGTACGGCGCGGCAGGCGCCTTGATGCCCGCTCCACGCGGTTCTACCCTGAGAGCGAAGCCGACGACAGCCGCTCCTCGCCCTCCGCCCGATCAGGAGGCATGAAATGTCGCTCTTCTTCTCCCGGCACCTCCGCCTTCTCAGCGCGTCAGCCGCGGCGGTGTGGCTCATCATCCTCGGCGTGAGCGTCTTCTCGTTCGCGACGTCGACCCTCGCCTTCGACGACGTGGCGTACTACTCCGCCTCCGCGGTTCTCGGTGCCGCGATCCTGTGCACGACCGCCGTGCTGCTCGGAGTCCAGGCCCGCGCCTCCATCGCGGCCGATGAGCGGGTGCGCGGCGCAGGGCTGCTCGGCATCGCCGCGGCCCTCCTGGCGGTCGTCTTCGTCTTCGCCATTCCCGGTTGGGCGACCCTGTTCATCTGGGCCGTCGCCGCGACGGTCATCCGCTCGCGTGACACGAGCCTCACCTCGCCCCGGATGCGCGTCGTCGTGCTGGCGGGCCTGGGCGTCTGCGCCCTCTCGATCCCGGTCACGGCGTTCCTCGCCGTCACGGGCGACGTGCTCGGCGCCGCCCTGTGGGGCACGCTCGTCGTGCTCAGCCTCGTGCTCCTCGCCTGGCACGTCGAGGTCGCGATGCGGGCCGCCGCCCCCTCGCCGTCGACGTCGCAGCCGCCGGCCCCGGTCTGAGGCCGGTCGACGCCCGGCTCACGCGGCGGGCTGGTCGGCTTCTTCCTCGACGAGCGACGCGCGGATGGGGTGACCCTGCGACGTGAGGCACTTGCCCGACGCAAGGTCCCACTTCCAGTCGTGCAGCGAGCATGTGAGCACGCCGTCCTCGATCTTGCCGGTCTTCGACAGGTCGGCCCGCAGATGCGGGCAGCGCCGCTGCACCATCCAGTCCCCGAGCTGCGCGTCCTCGGTCTGGTCGGTCTGCTCGGAGTACCAGTTCTCGACGTACTCGATGCGGTCTCGCGACAGGCACTTGAGGAAGGTCGTCAGGAACTCGTTGAACTTGCCGCTGCGCCCGACCTCGAACTGCATCGAGAGGAAGATCGAGTTCGACCAGTCGATCTCGTGATCGCGGATGTTCGTCGACACCAGGTCGGCGGGGATCGTGTACCAGTAGATGCACTCCTCGCCGTCGTACGCGCGCACCTTCGCCTTGGGGAAGTCCACGACCATGTCGAGGTCTCCGATGCGGAAGCGGACGTTCCCGCCCACGCCGTTGCGGATCGTGCGGGCGCGGCGCAGCAGCGGCTCCCACCACTCCTTGATCGCGGCGAGCATCTCGTCCGGGGGCAGGACGGCTGCCCGGGATGCCTCCTCCGCCCGGATCTCGTCCTGTCGCGAGTCGCGCTGCTCGGCGAGGTAGGACCACTTGTCGTCGAAGATGCGGTCGATCTCGGCATCCGTGTACAGCGTCTGCGTGACCGACAGCGCGCCGTTCTCGATCTCGACGACCGTGCCGGGAAGGAACTCGTAGCCCTTCTGCTCGGGGCGCTGCTCGCGCATGTGCGCGAGGAACTCGCGCTGGTCGGTGAAGATCGCGTCGTTCTGGAGTCCCTGGCCGTTGTACTTGAAAAGCTCCTCGCGGAGGAACATCGGCGGGCCGGCCATCGGGAAGACGTGCTCGGCATCCACCTTCTCGATGTAGTACATCGCGCGCTTGTTCTGCGCGTCGCGCTTGAGCTTGGCGAAGTTCTGCTTGGAGTCCTGCGGCAGGTCGTAGACCATGGGCCACCAGATCGCACCCGACACCTGCGTGAAGTACGCCTCCGGCTTCGAGAACGCCATCAGCTTCTCGAGGTCGAGAGGGTGGGAGTCGTTCTGGTTCAGGATGCTCGCGGTGCCGTCGTCGACCGAGAGGGACGAGTCTCCGATGGGGCCGTCGCTCGGAGCGCGCAGCGGCGTCACCATGACCTTGAGCGGACCGAACTCGAGCGGGACCCCGGCCTGCGTGTACACGATGTTGTCGTAGCCGAGCTTGCGGAGGTCCTGCTCGAGGTCGTCGGTCGGGTACTCCGGCAGCAGCACCTTGATCGTCTTCGGGATGTGGCGCTCCATGAGAGCCGGGTCGAAGTGGTCGCGGTGGCGGTGCGAGACGTAGAGGAAGTCGGCGGCGCCGTACTTCGCCCAGTCGAGTCCGCGGTTGTCGGGGAAGGGAAACCACGAGCCGAAGAAGGTCGGCCCGATCACCGGGTCGCAGAGGATGCTTCCGCCCGCCGTCTCGATGAACATTCCGGCGTGGCCGAGGCCTGTGATGCGCATGGCGGTACTCCCGTTGTCGAACCAGACGATTCTAGGCGAGAGGGCTCCATACGCCTCGACGACCGGCCGGGTCGCGAGACGCCCGCCGCGACGCTCGCCCGTCTACGAGCCGGTCTCGTGCCGCAGGAGCGCGAAGAGGTCGCCGACCGGAGCCAGGTGCTGAAGCTTGTCGGGATTCAGCTGGTTCATCATCGCCGTGATCGCGCCATCTTCGACGTGGAGGGTGAGCACCGAGACGGTGGCACCGTCCGCGGTTCGGAAGCGCAGCGAGTGCTCGGCGTTGGCGATCGTGTGCTCCAGGCGCACGCCGAGCCCGGCGCCGCGCCGCATGAGGCCGACGAGGAATCGCGCGACCGCGACATCGCCGCTCATCGAGTGCTGGATCGCGGGCGCCTTCCCGCCGCCGTCGGCGGTGAGCACGACATCCCCCGCCAGAACGCGCGCGACCCCCTCGGCGTCCTCAGAGCGAAGCGCGTCAAGGAATTCGTCGACCACCCGCCGCACGTCCGTGTCGTCGGCATCGAACCGTGGCCGGCCGGCCATCCGCTGCCGCGCGCGGCGGAGGATCTGACGGCAAGCTGCGGCATCCCGGTCGACGATCTCGCCGATCGCGCCGTACTCGAGGCCGAGCGCCTCGCGGAGCACGAACACCGCGCGCTCGACCGGCCCCAGCCGTTCGAGCATCGTGAGGACTGCCATCGAGAGGGTCTCGTCCTGCTCGATGCGCCGTGCGGGGTCGGAGTCGTCGACGAGCAGCGGCTCGGGGAGCCAGGGCCCCACGTACAGTTCGCGGGTCCGCCGAGCCGACCGCAGCGCATCGATCGAGAGCCTCGTGGTGATGGTCGACGCGAAGGCGTCGGGGCGTTCGATGGGCTCGCCGTCACGGGTGCGCTCGTGGATGCGGAGCATCGCTGCCTGCACCACGTCTTCGGCCTCGGTCACGCTGCCGAGCATCCGATAGGCGATCGAGAACATCAGCGGGCGAAGCGTCGGAGCTTCGACGGCGAGATCCATTGCCCGAGCCTGTCACATCCGCGGGCGGTCATCCGTCGTAGGGGGTGAAGAGAGGAGAACATCATGAAGATCTTCATCGCCGGCGGGTCGGGTGCCGTGGGTTCACGACTCGTCCCCCAGTTCCTGGCGGCAGGACACGAAGTGACCGGGACGTCCCGAACGGAGGAGGGTGCTCGGCGGATCGAGGCCGCCGGTGCCCGAGGTGTCGTGATGGACGGCCTCGACGAGGCATCCATCCGGCGCGCTGTCTTGGAAGCCCGGCCGGACGTGCTCGTGCACCAGCTCACGTCCCTGTCGGGAGGGTTCGACTTCAAGCGGTTCGACGAGACGTTCGCCACGACGAACGAGCTGCGGACGCGTGGCACCGACGCGCTCATCGCGGCGGCCGAGGAGGCCGGCACGAGCCGGATCGTCGTGCAGAGCTACACGGGCTGGACGAACGAGCACTCCGGCAGTCCGGTCAAGACCGAAGCCGATCCGATCGACCCGGATCCGGTCCCGATCGCCCGGAGCACCCTCGCCGCGATCGCCTACGCGGAGCGGGCGACGGTGGCGGCCGGGGGCTTGGCCCTGCGGTTCGGCAGCTTCTACGGGCCCGGCCAGGCGCTGGGCGAGGGCGGCGAGATGCTCGAAGCGGTGCGCAGGCGCCGCATCCCGCTCGTCGGCCGCGCTGAGGGCATATGGTCGTTCTGCCACATCGACGACGCCGCGACGGCGACGGTCGCCGCGGCCACGCGGGGAGCCGCCGGGGTCTACAACATCGTCGATGACGAGCCCGCACCCGTCTCGACGTGGCTGCCTGAGCTCGCGCGCGCCGTCGGCGCGAAGCGCCCGCTGCGCGTGCCCGCCTGGATCGCCCGCACGATCATCGGGGATTTCGGAGTCGCGTGGATGACCACGGCGCGCGGCTCATCCAACGCGAAGGCGAAGGCCGAGCTGGGGTGGACGCCCCGATACGCCTCGTGGCGCGAGGGATTCCGCAGCGGGCTCGGAACGGAGACCGCGTCGGCGTCGCCGACCGCGTCGGGCCGCTGACGCCGGGAGCGGTCCTCGGCGGTCAGGACGCCCGCGCGATGCGCGCGAGCACGCCGTGCACGAACGAGCCGGAGTCGTCGGTCGAGAACTCCTTGGCGAGGTCGACGGCCTCATCGATCGCGACCGCCGTCGGCACCTCGTCGTTGTAGAGGATCTCCCACACGCCGATGCGCAGCAGCGCCCGATCGACGGCGGGCATGCGCGCGAGCGACCAGTCCTTCGCGAAGGTCGTGATCTGCTCGTCGATCGCGTCGCGGTTGTCGATGACTCCGTCGACGATCTCGCGGGCGTAGAGCCACGAGCCCTCGCGGGACGGCTCGCTCGCGGCGCGCTTGGCCTCGGCGGCGAGGATGGTCCCGAGGTCCTCGTCGCGGACGTCGGCCTGGAACAGGATGTCGAGCGCGCGTTTGCGCGCCTTCGTACGGGCACTCATGCGGTGGGCGCCGCCGCGGTCAGTTGACGCGGCCGAGGTAGTCGCCCGTGCGGGTGTCGACCTTGACCCTCGTGCCGGTCTCGAGGAACAGCGGCACCTGGATCTCGTAGCCCGTCTCGACGGTGGCGGGCTTGGTGCCGGCCGACGAGCGGTCGCCCTGGAGGCCCGGCTCGGTGTACGTGATCTCGAGGACGACGGATGCCGGCAGCTCGATGTAGAGCGGGTTTCCGTTGTTGAGGGCGATCTGCACCTGCTGGTTCTCGAGCAGGAAGTTCTTCGCGTCGCCGACCGTCGCGGCGGGTACGGTGAGCTGGTCGTAGTCGGCCACGTCCATGAAGACGAAGCCCTCGCCGTCGTTGTAGAGGTACGTGAAGTCGCGGCGGTCGACGTTCTCGATCTCGATCTTCGCGCCCGCGTTGTAGGTGCGGTCGACGACCTTGCCCGAGACGACGTTCTTGAGCTTCGTGCGGACGAACGCGCCGCCCTTGCCCGGCTTGACGTGCTGGAACTCGATGACGCTCCAGAGCTGTCCGTCGATCGAGAGGACGACGCCGTTCTTGATGTCTGCGGTCGATGCCATGACTGAAGGGATTCCGTTCGTGAGAGTCTGGGGGCGGTGGGCGCCTGCGATCAGGCTCGGGAATCCGAGCCGAGGCGCAGCCCGACGTCCGATTCTACGGGATGCCGCGTCCCGGCCTCGGATCAGTTGTCGGTGAGGCCCGTGATGACGCGGATGAGTCGCTCGACGGCCGTCGCGTAGCCCGCGACGCCCTCCCCCACAACGTGCACCACGGCGACGTCGGCGATGTACGAGTGGTGCCGGAACTCCTCACGCGTCCGCACATCCGAGATGTGCACCTCGGCGACGGGCAGCGCCACGGCCGATAGCGCGTCGCGCAGCACGACGGATGTGTGCGTGAGGCCGCCCGGGTTGATGACGATCCCCGAGGAGTCCTCGCGTGCCGAGTGGATCGCATCGATGAGGACGCCCTCGTGGTTGCTCTGCACAGCGCGCACCTCGAAGCCGCGCGATGCGGCGGCATCCGTCGCGATGCGCTCGACGTCCGCGAGCGTTGCGGTGCCGTAGACGTCCGGCTCGCGCGTGCCCAGCAGATTCAGGTTCGGTCCGTTGACGAGCAGAAGGCGACGCGGCGACGGCATGTCGGCACCCTATCAGCGGGTGTCAGGGGTCTCCGGCGCGGTGCCGGCAGGGGGCGCCTCGGCCGCGGGCGACCCGCCGGGTGCCGTCGATACGGGCGCAGCGGCCTGCGAGGCGGCGACATCTTCGGCGTGGTACTCGGCGAGGAGCTGACGCTCCCGCTCCTGCTTCGGGAAGGCGAAGAACACGAGGACTGCGCCGACGACGACGGCCGCGATGCCGGCGAGATAGGCCCAGTCCTGTCCCTGCAGGAACGATTCGCGCGCCGCCTGCGTGATCGCACTGGCGTACTGGGGGTACTGCTGGGCCACGGTCTCGGCGCTCGCGAACGACTTCTGCAGCTGCGTCTGAACGCTCGCGCTCACCTCGCTCGAATCCGGCGACGCGCTGATCTGCTGGGCGAAGGCGGCCGCGTAGCCGGCCGTGAGGAGGGCGCCGAGGAGCGACTGCATGATCGCGCCGCCGAGATCGCGCTGCAGATCCGCCGTGCCGGATGCCATTCCGGCACGCTTCACCGGAACCGCCCCGGTGAGCGAGCGGGATGCGGGGGTGCCCGCGAGTCCGACGCCCGCTCCCACGAGGGCGTAGCCGAGTGCCACGACCCAGTACGGCGCACCCTCCCGCCACAGCACGAACATCGTGACGAAGCCGAGGAACACCGGGATGTATCCGAGGAGGAGCGTGAAGCGTGCGCCGCGCGACTCCACGAGCTTCGCCGAGCGGGGAGCGAGCAGCACCATGAAGACCGCGCCCGGGAGGATCGCGGCACCGGACTCGATCGTCGAGTAGCCGAGCACGTTCTGCAGGAACTGCTGGCCGATGAACATCGCCGCCATGAGCGAGCCGAACACGATGACACCCGCGACGGCGGCCACCCAGAAGATGGGCCGCGCGGCGATGGTCAGGTCGTAGAGCGGGTTGCGTGCACGCCTCTGCCGCCAGATGAAGGCGATGAGCGACGCCACGCCGATGATCGTCAGGCTGAGCACGAGAGTGCCCGCGTCCGGCACGCTCGCGAAGTTGATGGCGAGGATCGCCGCACCGACGAGCAGCGAAGAGAGGATGCCCCCCAGATTGTCGACCGGATCGGTCGCCTCGTTGACGTGGCTCGGGATGAACTTGATGACGAGCGGGATGGCCACGACGATGAGCGGGATCGTGACGAGGAAGACCGACCCCCAGTCGAACACCTCCAGGAGCGACCCGGAGATGAGCGGCCCGAGTGCCGAGATCGCGCCGCCTGTCGCCGACCAGAGCGCGATCGACCGCGTGCGGGCGGGGCCCGACCAGAGGGCGGCGATGAGAGCCAGCGTCGTCGGGTAGGCCATGCCGGCGGCGATGCCGCCGACGATGCGGGCGATGATCAGCACGTCGACGTTCGGCGCGAACGCGGCGACGAGTCCTGCCGGAAGTGAGAGCCCGACGCCGATCAGCAGCATCATCTTGCGGCCGTAGCGGTCGCCGATGGCACCCAGCCACAGGACGGATGCCGCGAGTCCGAGCGAGTAGCCGACGGCGACGAGGTTCAGCTCGGTCTGCGACGCGTCGAACGCGAGTCCGATGTCGGGAAGTGCGACGTTGGCGACCGCGAGCGGCAGGTTGGCGACCGCCGCGACCAGGATGAGCGTCGTGAGCACGGCGCCCGAACGAGCGGGCTTCGTCGACGTGTCGGTCATCGGGGCCTCCTCGGGGCTCGCGGCGCGCACGCGCCCGCGTTCGCACCGACGGATCCGATCATGCCCGATGAGCCCCGCCCCGGTGCCAGTCCTCTCGCCCGCGCAGGGTGACCGGGCCCGGGAGCGGGACGGCGCTAGCCTGCCACTTCCTGATACGCCGCGAAGAGGAGGGACTCGTCGGGCGCCTGCAGCACCGTCGGTCGAGCGATGTCGTCGAGGACGATGAAGCGCAGCATCCCGCCGCGGCTCTTCTTGTCGCGCTGCATCGTCGCGAGGAGCTGCGGCCACGCACCGGCTCGGTACGTCGTCGGCAGGCCGAGGAGGGTCAGGATGTCGCGGTGGCGCTGGGCCGCAGCATCCGGCAGTCGTCCGGCCAGGCGCGAGAGCTCGGCCGCGAAGACCATCCCGACCGAGATCGCCGCGCCGTGGCGCCAGCGGTAGCGCTCGGCATGCTCGATCGCGTGCCCGAGGGTGTGGCCGTAGTTGAGGATCTCGCGAAGTCCCGCCTCGCGGAGGTCTTCCGAGACGACCCGCGCCTTCATGCCGATCGCGAGCTCGATGGAGCGGCGGAAGGCGTCGCTGCGGGGATCGACGGATGCCTCGGGGTCGGCCTCGATCAGATCGAGGATCTCGGGAGCCCAGATGAAGCCGGCCTTGACGACCTCTGCGAATCCGGCGACGCGCTCGTTGGCTGAGAGCGAGTCCAGCAGGTCGAGGTCGCACAGCACGGCGCGCGGCGCCCAGAAGGCTCCGACGAGGTTCTTGCCCTCGGCCGTGTTGACACCCGTCTTGCCGCCCACCGCTGCGTCGACCATCGCCAGGACGGTCGTGGGCACCTGCACGATCTCGACGCCTCGCAGCCACGTCGCCGCGACGAACCCCGCGAGGTCGGTCACCGCTCCCCCGCCGAACCCGACGACGGCGTCACTGCGGGTGAAGTCGGCCTGACCCATGACCTGCCAGCAGAAGGCGGCGACCTCGATCCGCTTGCCCTGCTCGGCATCGGGGATCTCGGCGAGCAGCACCTCGCGGTCGGAGGTGAGCGCCGCGCGCAGACGCTCCGCCTGCTCGGCGAGCGTCGGCGGATGGATCACGAGCACCTTGCGGGCGGCTGGGGGCAGCTTCTCGCCGAGGAGCGGAAGGATGCCGCGTCCCACCGTGATGTCGTACTCGGCGTCACCGGACACCGAGATGGTCGTGGCGTCGGTCACTTCGTCTCCTCCTCGGTCGAGCGTGCCCATTCGGCAACCGCCTCGACCACGTTCTGCAGCGGCCCGCTCGACGTGTCGAACGTCACGTCGGCGAGCTCCTCGTAGATGGGCCGGCGCGCCGCGGAGATCTCGACCCAGCGGGCCGCGGCATCCTCCGCCTGAAGCAGCGGGCGCTCGGTTCCGCGGATCCGGCTCGCGACGACGTGGGGCTCGACGGTCAGCAGCACGACACGGTGGTGTGCGAGGTCTGCTCGCGTGTCGGCGTCCAGGACGGCGCCGCCGCCGAGGGAGACGACTCCTCCGCCCGCGAGGCCCTCTCGGACGGCCGCGCGCTCCAGTCCGCGGAAGACCGCCTCGCCCTGCGACGCGAAGATCTCCTCGATGGGACCGTGCGCGCGGACGATGGCGATGTCCGTGTCGAAGAACGGGACGCCGAGCGACTTCGCCACCTTGCGGCCGATGCTCGTCTTGCCGGCGCCCATGGGGCCGATGAGGACGAGCGTCGTCATGCGTCGGCGAGTGCGGCCGCGCTCCCGGAGGCGAGGCCGGTGTCGCTCTCGGTCGTCGTGCGCAGCGTCTCGGGGATCGCGGCGAGGTAGCCCTCGAGGTTGCGGCGGGTCTCGCCGACGCTGTCGCCGCCGAACTTCTCGAGCACCGCCTCGGCCAGGACGACGGCGACCATCGCCTCGGCGACGACGCCGGCTGCCGGAACGGCGCAGACGTCGGAGCGCTGGTGGTGCGCCGCCGCCGTGTCCCCGGTCGCGACGTCGACGGTGCGAAGGGCGTGCGGGACCGTCGCGATGGGCTTCATGCCCGCGCGGACGCGCAGCACTGTGCCGGTCGACATGCCGCCCTCGGTGCCGCCCGCGCGGTCGGACGCGCGCGCGATGCCGTCGGTCGTGGCGAAGAGCTCATCGTGCGCCTGCGAGCCGCGGCGCGTCGTCGTGAGGAATCCGTCGCCGACCTCGACGCCCTTGATGGCCTGGATGCTCATGAGCGCCTGCGCGAGCCTGCCGTCGAGGCGACGGTCCCAGTGCACGTGGGAGCCGAGGCCCGGCGGGAGGCCGTACGCGAGCACCTCCACGATGCCGCCGAGGGTGTCGCCGTCCTTGCGGGCCGCATCGACCTCGGCGACCATTGCCTCGCTCGTCGTCGGGTCGAAGCAGCGCAACGGATCGGCGTCGAGCACGTCCACGTCGTCGGGTGCGGGCAGAGCGGCGTCCTCGGGCACGCGGACGGGCCCGATCGAGAGCGTGTGGCTCACGAGACGGATGCCGAGCTCGGCGAGGAACGCCCGCGCCACCGCGCCGAGTGCGACGCGCGCCGCCGTCTCGCGCGCGCTCGCCCGCTCGAGGATCGGGCGTGCCTCGTCGAAGTCGTACTTCTGCATGCCGACGAGGTCGGCGTGGCCGGGTCGGGGACGCGTCAGCGCGGCGCCCCGCCCGCGCGACTTCTCGGTCAGCTCGACGGGCTCGGGGCTCATCACCTCGACCCACTTGGGCCATTCGGTGTTGCCGATGCGCAGGGCGATGGGGCTTCCGAGCGTGAACCCGTGCCGGACGCCGCTCGAGATCGTCAGCTCGTCCTCTTCGAACTTCATGCGCGAGCCGCGGCCGTAGCCCAGCTTGCGGCGGGCGAGGTCGGCCTGGATGGCGGCGCGCGAGATGGGGACGCCCGAAGGCAGGCCCTCCATGATGGCGACGAGTTCTGGGCCGTGCGATTCGCCGGCCGTGAGCACGCGGAGCATTGATCTAGTCTCCCACGACCGCTCGACGCATCGCGGCGAGGACGGATGCCTCGTCATCGAGCGGAACATCGGGGTCGCCGCTCGTGAAGATCCGCACCTGCAGCACGGCCTGGTGCAGCAGCATCCCGAGACCCGACACGGCCCGGTGGCCGGCACGCTCCCACGCACGGGAGAGGACGGTCGGCCAGTGCCCGTACACGACGTCGAGCAGCAGGCCGCCCGGTGCCGTGAGGGCGTCTGCCGCGGCATCCGTCACCGGCGCATCGCCCGGAAGGGTCGCGATCGTCACGGGCACGGGGGCGAGGCCCCCGGCGCCGAAGTCGACGCGGGTGACCGCGATCCCGAGGCGCTCGCCGAGCTCGCGAAGCGGCTCGACGGCGGCAGCGCGTCGCGCCACGACCTCGACGGCCTGAGCCCCGAGCTCGCTGAGGGCCACGAGTGCCGACGTCGCGGTGGCGCCGGCGCCGACGATGCGCGCTGCGTCGACGGCTTCGATGCCCTCCTCGGCGAGGGAGCCGACGATGCCGCCGATGTCGGTGTTGAAGCCGAGGAGCCCAGCCGGGTCGAGGAGGAGGGTGTTGGTCGCGCCCGTCAGCTGCGCGCGCCGATCGTTACGGCGTGCGGCCGAGAACGCGACGCCCTTGAGCGGCATCGTGAGCGAGAGCCCGCGCCAGGACCCGTCGAGGGCATCGAGCGCGGCCGGGAAGTCCGACTCCGAGACCTGTCGGCGGTCGTACGTCCAGTCGAGACCGAGCACGCGGTACGCGGCCGCGTGCAGCTGCGGCGACCTGCTGTGGGCGATCGGATCGCCCCAGACGGCCAGCCGCGTGGCCGCAGAGCTCAGCACTTGCCGGGGTTGTCCGAGCACCACTGCTGCCACTGCGCGACGGCCTTCTCGTGGTCGGCGGCGTTCGTGGTGAAGACCGTCTCGCCCGAGTCCGGGTTCACCGTCACGAAGTACAGCCACGGTCCTTCCGCGGGGTGCATCGCGGCGTCGATGGCCAGGTCGCCGGGGTTGGCGATGGGTCCCTTCGGCAGGCCGGGGTGCTTGTACGTGTTCCACGGATTGTCGTCGTCGAGGGCCGCCTGCGACGACGACACGGTGCCGTCGTGCATCTCGCCGTAGCCGTACTGCGCCGTGGAGTCCATCTGGAGCAGACCGAACGTCTGGTCGTTGCTCGGATCGAGACGGTTCTCGATGACGCGCGACACCTTGTAGAAGTCGTCCTCGAAGCGCGCCTCGCGCTGGATGATCGATGCGACGGTGAGCACCCGCTGCCGGTCGTCGGCCGGGACGCCCGCGGCATCGAGCGACTCGACCGTGCGGTCGACCATCGTCTGGATGACGTCGGTCGGCGTCGCGTCGGGGTCGAAGGTGTACATCGCCGGGAACAGCCATCCCTCGAGGCTGTCGGCCGGGACGCCGAAGGTCGCGGGCGTCGCCGCGGCGGCCTGGAACTCCTCGAGCGGCATGCCGAGGCTCTCGGAGAGGATCTGCAGCGTCTGGTCGGCGGTCAGCCCCTCCCGGATCAGGGCCGAGTTCTCGAGCTTGTTGGCGGGATCCTGCAGGGCCTCGAGGGCCGCCGCCGAAGTCATCTTCTGCTGCAGCTTGTAGACGCCGGGATAGAACGTGGGGTTCTGCGCCGTCTCGACGAGCATGTCGTAGAACGCGCCGGAGGTCTTCGTCACGCCGGCGTTGTACAGCGACGTCGAGATCGTGCTGCCGGTGTCTCCCTCGGAGATCGTGACGAGGGCTTCACCGGTCGCGAGCCCCTCCTCGTAGTCCTTCGGTTCCTCCCAGCCCATGAACGCGCGGATCTTGTCCTCGTAGGTGTTCCACACCCACAGGCCCCCGGCGGCGATGCCGCCGAGGAAGATCAGCACGATGGCGAGAGCGATCCAGCCGCCGACACGGCGGCGGCGCTTGTCGGGCGGAGGGGGCGTGTGGCCCAGGTCGTCCGACGACGAGCGGCCCGTGAACAGGTCCTCGAGGCTCGCCTGCGAGGCGACCGGACGAGAGTCGGTGGATGCCTCGGATCGCCCCGCCGCGGCGGTGCGGGCGTCGGCGGCCGCGGCATCCGTCGCCACGAGCTCGTCGAACGTCGTCACGGGGAGCGCAGCGGTGGCCTGACCGGCCGCGGGGTCGTCGTCCCGCGATTCGGAGCGAGGCGGCAAGGTCTCGGCCGGCTGCTCGCGGACGGCCTCGCCGGCAGAGGCCGTGGCGGCGACCTGCGGGATCTGGCCGGTGCGCGCCGCCTCGGCTGCGGCCGCCTCTCGCGCCGCGCGGCGCGAGAGGGGGGTGCCGCCGGTCGTGGGGGTGCCGCCGGTGATGGGGGTGCCGCCGGTGGTGGGGGTGCCGCCCGTGGTGGGGGTCGTCGGGACGGGGCCGCTCGTCGGGACGGGGCCGCTCGTGTCCGGCCCTTCGTCGGAGTGCCGGCCAGGCTCGGACGCCGGCGGCACGGCCGAAGCAGTCGCGGTCGCCGGAGCCGCGCGGCGCGGCTGGGGCTGGGGCTGCGTATAGGCGGGCGTCGGGCGAGTCGACGTCGTAAGCGGAGCGTGCACGAACGCGCCGGTCTCGTCGGGGCCTGGGATGAGCGGGGCCGGCGTGCGCCGTGGTCCGGGCGCCGCCCCCTCGCGGACGCGCGGGTCGGGCAGCTTTCCGAAGAGATCCGCGAACGGATCGTCGAACGGCGACGGGGAATCGGGCATGGTCAGGCGAGCTCCTGTGCCGGGGGTACGGGGGTTCCGGGCGGACGCCCCGAGCTCTTCTCGACATCGAGAGCCTGTTGCAGCAGCACCACCGCGGCGACCTGGTCGACAATCCTACGAGACTCGCGCTGGTTTCTGCCCGCACCCCGCAGCGCCGAGTGCGCCGAGACGGTGCTCAGGCGCTCGTCGACGAGGCGGACGGGGACCGTGGATGCCTCGGCGAGCGTCGAAGCGAACTCCCGCGCGTCGACGGTCGACGGTGTGTCTCCCCCGCTGAGGCCGATCGGCAGACCGACGACGTATTCGAAGACGGAGTGCTCGTCGCCGAGCGCGAGGATCCTCGCGATCGAGCCGTCGTCACGCGCCACGGTCTCGACCGGAGTGGCCAGGAGGCCGTCGGGATCGGAGCGCGCCACCCCGACGCGGGCCTTGCCCACGTCGATCCCGAGACGCACTCCGCGTCGGAAGCCGGTCACGCCGCGAGCGCATCCTTCACGGCGCTCAGGGCAGCCGGGAGTGCCGAGGCATCCGTCCCCCCGCCCTGCGCGACGTCGTCACGACCGCCACCGCCGCCGCCCAGCGTCGTCGCAGCGGCCTTCGCCAGCACGCCGGCCTTCGCTCCCGCCGCGCGCGCGGCTTCGTTCGTCACCGCGACGACGACGGGCCGGCCGTTGACGTCGGCGCCGAGCGCCACGACAGCCGCGTCGGACCCGAGGCGGTCGCGTACCTGGAGCGCGAGGGAGCGGACATCGTCGGCCGACGTGGCCGAGCCGAGCGATTCAGCCACCACGCGGTACGGGCCGACCTGCGCCGCCGTGTTCGCGAGCTGCGGAAGGCGGTCGGCGAGGGCCCGCGATTCGAACTGGGCGATCTTCTTCTCGGCCGACTTGAGACTGGCCTGCAGTTCGGCGATGCGCGCCGGGAGCTGGTCGCGCGGCGTCTTGAGGGTCGAGGTGAGCTGCGAGACGATCGCGCGCTCGGCGGCGAGGGACCGGAAGGCGTCGAGCCCCACCAGGGCCTCGACACGACGGTTCGACGCGCCGACCGAGGACTCGCCGACGAGGCTGATGAGTCCCACCTCGGAGCTCGTCGCGACATGAGTGCCGGCGCACAGCTCGCGCGACCACGGGCCGCCGATGTCGACCATGCGGACGGTGGTGCCGTACTTCTCGCCGAAGAGGGCCATCGCGCCCGCCGCCTTCGCCTCGTCGAGCGGCAGCACGCGGGTCGTCACCTCGAGGTTGTCGCGCACGGCGTTGTTGGCGATCTCTTCGATCTCGCTCTTGGTGTCGTCGGACAGCGCCTGGTTCCACGAGAAGTCGAAGCGCATGTATCCGGCGCGGTTGAGCGAGCCGGCCTGCGTCGCGGTCTTGCCGAGGGTGTCGCGGAGGGCGGCGTGCACGAGGTGCGTCGCCGAGTGCGCCTGGCGGGCCGCACGGCGGTTCGCGGCGTCGACGACGGATGTCGCGGGCTGGCCGACTCCGACCTCGCCGGAGGAGACCTCGACCGTGTGGCTGACGAGACCGGGCACCGGCTTCTGGACGTCGAGCACCTCGAGCTCGTAGCCCGGCCCGACGATCACGCCCTTGTCGGCCACCTGGCCACCCGATTCGGCGTACAGCGCCGTCTCGGCCAGGATGACCTCGGCGATCTGCCCCGTCGAGGCGCGGTCGACCGACATGCCGTCGACGAGGATGCCGAGCACGCTCGACTCGGTCTCGAGGTCGGTGTAGCCGGTGAAGATCGTCTCCCCCTGCGCGCGCAGATCGCGGTAGACGCTCGTGTCGGCGAGCTGGCGCTTGCGCGACCGGGCGTCGGCCTTGGCGCGCGCACGCTGCTCCTGCATGAGGCTGTCGAACGCGGCACGGTCGACCGTGAGACCCGCCTCCTCGGCGATCTCGAGCGTCAGGTCGATGGGGAAGCCGTAGGTGTCGTGGAGCAGGAACGCCTCGGCGCCGGCGATCGTGGTGCCGCCCTCCGCCTTCGTCGCAGCGAGCGAATCGTCGAGGATCGTCTCACCGGCGGCGAGCGTCCGGAGGAAGGTCGCCTCCTCGGCGAGGGCGTACTGCGAGATGCGCCCCCAGTCCTCGGCCACGACGGGATAGGCATCCTTCATCGCATCCCGCGATGCGGTGAAGAGCTCCGCGAAGGTCGGTCCGTCGACGCCCAGGAGCCGCATCGAGCGGATCGCGCGGCGCATGAGACGACGGAGGATGTACCCGCGGCCGTCGTTGGAGGGGTGACGCCGTCCGACAGGAGCATGAGCGAGGAGCGGACGTGGTCCGCGACGACGCGGAAGCGCACATCGTCCTCGTGGTTCGCACCGTACGTCCGGCCCGCCAGGGCGACGGCGCGGTCGAGCACGGGTCGCACCTGATCGGTCTCGTACATGTTGTCGACGCCCTGCTTGATGAACGCGACGCGCTCGAGGCCCATGCCGGTGTCGATGTTCTTCGCCGGGAGCTCGCCCACGATGTCGAAGTCGTACTTCGACCGCACGTTGGTGATCTCGTACTGCATGAACACGAGGTTCCAGATCTCGACATAGCGGTCGTCGTCGGTCGCCGGACCCCCGTCGATGCCGTACTCGGGACCGCGATCGAAGAAGATCTCGGAGCAGGGACCGGCGGGCCCCGGAAGGCCCGTGCTCCAGTAGTTCGTGTCCTTCCCGAGGCGCTGGATGCGGTCCTCGGGGAGGTCGGTGAGCTTCAGCCAAAGATCGTGGGCCTCGTCATCCTCCTCGTACACCGTGACCCACAGGTCCTTCGGGTCGAAGGCGAGACCGCCCTCATCCTCGGGCGACGTGAGGAGCTGCCATGCGAAGCGGATGGCGCCCTCTTTGAAGTAGTCGCCGAACGACCAGTTGCCGAGCATCTGGAAGAAGGTGCCGTGGCGGGGCGTCTTGCCCACCTCTTCGATGTCGTTCGTACGCAGGCACTTCTGGACGTCTGCGGCGCGCTTGTAAGGAGCGGGGACGTCACCGCTCAGATACGGGATGAACGGCACCATGCCGGCCACCGTGAAGAGGAGGGCCGGATCGTCTGTGACGAGCGACGCCGAGGGGACGATGGTGTGGTGGTTCTTCTCGAAATAGTCGAGAAAGCGCTGCGCGATCTCCGCGGTCTTCATTCGTGTGAGGTTCCTCGAGGGCGAGCGGGGGCGATCCCCGTGCCGGGGTCGGTCGCGCCGTGGGTCAGTCGATGGTCTTCTGGGCCGCGTCGTCAGCGGCGTCGGCGGTGTCGGATGCCGCGACATCCGCCGAGTCGAGTGCATCGGATGCCGCGCCCTGAGCGGAGTCGAGAGCGTCGGATGCCGCGTCCTGGGCGGAGGCGAGAGAGTTGGCTGCCGCGTCCTGGGCGGAGTCGAGGGCGTCGGATGCGGCGCCCTTGGCGGAGCCGAGTGCGTCGGATGCTGCGCCCTGAGCGGCTGCGAATGCCCCGCCCGCGGCATCCACCACGTCCGAGGCGGCGCTCTTGGCCGCATCGACGACGCCCGCGAAGCGCGCCTCCTGCTCGCGGTAGGCGTCGCTCATCCGGTCGGTGAACTCACCGATGCGCGCGTCGACCTCGGCGAGCAGCTCGTGCCCGCGCGGGTCCTTGTTGACGAGATGCGCGACGACGAAACCGCCGATGACGCCGAGCAGGAACCACAGGACGTTCTTCATGTCATCACTCCTCGGTCGCAGTTCGCGGCATCCACCCATCGTAAGCGGAAACGACGAAGGGCGCCGGGTCTCCCCGACGCCCTCCTGCGCTCGTGATCACCGAGCGGCGTAGTACTCCACGACGAGCTGGACGTCACAGACGACCGGGACCTCGGCGCGCTTGGGGCGACGCACGAGGCGCGCCTGCAGCTTGTCGAGCTCGACCTCGAGGTAGCCCGGAACGGGGGGCAGGACCTCGGCGTGACCGCCGAGCGCCGCCACCTGGAAGGGCTCGAGGCCCTCGCTCTTGGCCTTGACATGGATGAGCTGGCCCGGCTTCACGCGGAACGACGGGCGGTCGACGAGCTGGCCGTCGACGAGGATGTGACGGTGCACGACGAGCTGGCGGGCCTGCGCGGTGGTGCGGGCGAAGCCGGCGCGCAGCACGAGGGCGTCCAGACGCATCTCGAGCAGCTCGACGAGGTTCTCACCCGTCAGGCCGTCCTTGCGGCGGGCCTCGTTGAACGTGTTGCGCAGCTGCTTCTCGCGGATGCCGTACTGCTCGCGCAGACGCTGCTTCTCGCGGAGACGGACGGCGTAGTCGCTGTCCTGCTTGCGCTTCGTGCGGCCGTGCTCACCCGGAGCGTAAGGACGCTTCTCGAGGTACTTGGCTGCCTTGGGGGTCAGCGCGACGCCGAGCGCGCGCGACAGGCGGACCTTGCGGCGGTCCTGGGACTTCGTTGCCACGAAGTGTTCCTTCCGATGACGCGGCCGTGTCTTTCACGGCTCGCGGACGTATCGCCTGTCTTCGCCCTGTCCGGACTGCACGCCGGGGCATGCCGGAAGGTGGTTCAGAAGAGAGGGGATGCCCGAAAACTCGGTTTCGAGCCGGTCAAGTCTATCAGACGGCCCACTGCTCCCCCTGGTCAGGACCGGGATGCCTCGGCCAGCCGCTCCGCGAGAGCGAGCATCCCGATCGGGTAGAGCGGAGGCTCGTCGGCGCGCAGCCGCTCGAGCGGCACCCACCGCACGGTGGTGTGGTTGTCGAGGACCCGCAGCTCGGCGTCGTCCGCGAGCGATTCGAACTCGGGGCTCACGACGGCGAAGGAGTGGACGATCTCGTGCCCCCGTGCGCCACCGGACTCGAAGATGTTCTCCGTGATCGCGAGCGACTCCGCGTCGCTCAGCTCGATGCCGAGCTCCTCGACGAACTCCCGTTGCACGGCCTGCCGGGCGGTCTCGCCGAACTCGATCCCTCCGCCGGGCACGCGCGCGAAGACTCCGTGCCTGGCGGTCGCGGGGTAGATCTCGACCAGCATGCGGCCGTCGCGCACCACGAGCCCTACCGCGATGTTGCGGATGCGACGCGGGTTCGGCGGCATGGCGCTCCCCTCACTCGCCATCGAGGATTCGACGGATCTTGTCGAGCCGCGCCTGCACGTCGCGCTCCTGTCCGTGGTTCGTGGGTTCGTAGTACCGGCGCCCGCGAAGCTCGTCGGGGAGGTACTGCTGGGCGACGACGCCGATCTCGCTGTCGTGCGGGTAGCGGTAGCCCTTGCCGTGCCCGAGGCGCTTCGCCCCCGGGTAGTGCGCGTCGCGGAGATGCGTCGGCACCCGGCCGAAGCCGCCCGTGCGGACGTCTTCGATCGCCTGGTTGATCGCGAGGTAGGCGGCGTTGGACTTCGCGGTCGTCGCGAGGTAGGCCGTCGCCTCGGCGAGCGGGATGCGCCCCTCGGGCATGCCGATGAACTGCACCGCGTCGGCCGCAGCGACGGCGAGCGGGAGCGCCTGCGGATCGGCGAGGCCGATGTCCTCCGCCGCCGAGATGATGAGGCGCCGCGCGATGAACCGGGGGTCCTCGCCCGCCTCGATCATGCGGGCGAGGTAGTGCATCGCGGCATCCACGTCCGATCCGCGGATCGACTTGATGAACGCGCTGATCACGTCGTAGTGCTCGTCGCCCTGCCGGTCGTAGCGCAGCAGGGCGCGGTCGACCGCCTGCGCCACGTTGTCGGCGGTGATCGCGATCTCGTCGCCCTCCGCTTCGCCGGCCGCGATGGATGCCGCGGCCTCGAGTGCGGTGAGCGCTCGACGCGCGTCGCCCGACGCGAGGCGGACAAGTGCCTCGCGGGCATCGGGCAGGAGCGTCGCCGCATCAGCGAGACCCCGCGGGTCGCCGACGGCGCGGTCGACGAGGAGGCCGAGGTCGTCGTCGGTCAGGGGCTTGAGCGTCAGGAGGAGGGAGCGCGAGAGGAGCGGAGAGACGACGGAGAACGACGGGTTCTCGGTCGTCGCCGCGATGAGCACGACCCATCCGTTCTCGACGCCGGGGAGCAGCGCGTCCTGCTGCGCCTTCGTGAAGCGGTGGATCTCGTCGAGGAACAGGATCGTGGACTGCCCGTAGAGGTCGCGCTGGGTCAGCGCCTCCTGCATGACCTCCCGCACGTCGCGCACACCGGCCGTGACCGCCGAGAGCTCGACGAACCGGCGGCCCGACGAGCGTGCGATCGCCTGCGCCAGCGTCGTCTTGCCCGTGCCGGGCGGACCCCAGAGGATGACGGAGGTCGCCGTGGTCGCGGCATCCGGATCCGCGAGGGCGACGAGCGGCGATCCTCGGCGCAGGAGGTGACCCTGCCCCGCGACCTCGTCGAGCGACGTCGGCCGCATGCGCACGGCGAGCGGTGTCTGCCCCTGGAAGAGCGCGGCAGGCGCGCCGACGCTCCCCGAGGCTCCGCGTGAGGCGCCGCCGGCACGAGGAGAAGGGGCGGGAGAGGTCACCCGACAAGGCTAGTCGCGGCTTCTGACGGAGGGCCTCGCGGCGGTTTGGCGGGCTACGACGCGTTCAATAGGATCGACGCGGCCCTGGGCGTCCAGGGGAATGAGGGAGGTCCCGTGGCGACCGGTGGCAAAGACCGTTCTGGGCGCGAGTCGCGCGAGCGGGCGCGGGTGTACCAGGCGCGGCAGCAGCTGCACGACGACCAGGCACGCCGCCGTCGCCGCGACAACCTGCTCGCCGGCATCATCGGCGGCATCCTGATCCTCGGCGTGATCGGCGTGCAGGCCGCGTACTTCACCGTCGGCCCCGGCGCCCCCGAACCCTCGCCCAGCGTCACCCCGTCGCCCAGCATCACGCCCGCGCCGGCCGACTCCCCCGCACCCACGGACGAGCCTGCACCGGTTCCCTCCGACGAGCCGGTACCCTCTCCCTCGGCATCGTCCTGAGGCCGGGATCGGGGCACGGTGCAGCACCCGGGGGAGCCTGAGCGGACCTCGTCCCCCGTACTAGGCTGGACTCCGTCCATCCCCCGCAGGCGGCGAGAGCCGCATTGAGGTGCATCCCGTGACTGCCGCAGCAGACCCCACTCCGCAGCCCACCACCGACGTCGAGGCGCAGACGCCCGACGCTGCCGAGCTGAACGACACCCCCGACACCGAGGCGCAGGCGCCCTCGACCTCCGAGCAGGACGCCGACGCCGTGGCCGTGGCCGGCGGTGACGTGGCGGCTGAGCCCGATCCCACCGCCGACGCGGACGCGCAGGATGTCGCTGCGCCCGAGGCTGACGCTGAGTCCGCCGAGGCGGATGCTCCGGTCGTCGCCGCGCCCGAGGCTGACGCTGAGGCCGCCGCCGACACCGACGCGGCGGACGACGAGCCGGCCGTCGAGGCTGACCCCGCCACGAGCGCTGAGCCGACTGAAGCGGACAGCAGCGCCGAGCCCGAGCCGGAGCCGGCCGTCGAGGCCGACACGAACGCTGGGTCGACGGAAGCGGACGCCGAGGCAGCGCCTGAGGCCGACACCAACGCTGAGCCTGAGGCCGACACCAACGCCGAGCCTGAGGCCGACGCCAACGCTGAGCCTGTGGCCGACGCCCCGGCGGCGCCCCGGTCCCCCGCACCTGTGCCGACTCCCAGCCCTCGGCCGATGCCCGTGCCGCGGCCGTCCGCCGGCGTCGCCCCGCGCGCCGCCGCGCCGGCCGAGCCGTGGGGCCGCGTCGACGACGACGGCACCGTCTCGGTCCGCGAGGGCGACCAGTGGCGTGTCGTCGGGCAGTTCCCCGACGGTCCGCCCGAAGAGGCCCTCGCCTACTTCGAGCGCAAGTACACCGACCTCGCGAGCGAGGTGACTCTGCTGGAGGTGCGTCACCGCCGTGGCGGTGCCTCCGCGTCCGACCTGCGCGCGGCCGCGAAGACGGTGTCCGACAAGATCTCCGGTGCCGCCGCCGTCGGCGACCTCGCCTCGCTCGAGGCGCGCGTCACGGCCCTCACCCAGTCGCTGTCCGCCGCATCCGAGACCGAGGCCGCCGCCGCTCGTGAAGCGGTCGACGAGGCGATCAAGACCCGCACCGAGCTGGTCGAGAAGGCCGAGGCGCTCGCCGCTCGCGATCCTCGCACCGTCCAGTGGAAGCAGGCCTCGGCCGACCTGACGTCGCTCTTCGATCAGTGGCAGCTGCAGCAGCAGAACGGTCCCCGGCTTCCCAAGTCGACGGCGCAGGCGCTGTGGAAGAGGTTCCGCGACGCCCGTGCGACGGTCGACAAGCACCGTCGGGAGTTCTACGCCGAGCTCGATGAGGCGCACAAGTCCGTCCGCGACCGCAAGGCGAAGCTCGTCGAGCGGGCCGAGGCGCTCGCGCCCAAGGGCGAGGAGGGCATCGCGCAGTACCGCGAGCTCCTCGACCAGTGGAAGACCGCGGGCCGCGCCGGCAAGAAGGCCGACGACGCCCTCTGGGCCCGGTTCAAGGCGGCGGGCGACGCGCTGTACTCGGCACGCGGCGAGCGTGAGGCGGCGGATGCCGAGGCATCCCGCGAGAAGATCACCGCGAAGCGGGCGCTGCTCGAAGAGGCCAAGGCCGTCGCCGACGAGCGCGATCTCGGCAAGGCGCGCTCCCTCCTCACCGGCATTCAGCGCCGCTGGGACGAGATCGGGCGCATCTTCCCGCGCGAGGCGGAGCGCGGTCTCGACGACGACCTGCGCAAGATCGAGCAGGGTCTGCGCTCCCGCGAGGACGCCGACTGGAAGCAGAACGATCCCGAGCAGAAGGCGCGTGCGAACGACATGACGCGTCAGCTGACCGAGGCGATCGAGAAGCTGGAGCAGGAGCTCGCGACCGCCGAGAAGTCCGGCGACAAGCGCGCGATCGCGAACGCCCAGGAGGCGCTCGAGGCCCGCAAGGCCTGGCTGCGAGCTCTCGGCGGCTGAACCCCGGGGCGCGTGCGCCGCGCGTTCGGCAGAGGTTCTCCACAAGGGCACCTCTTCGTCGGATGGAGCCATCCGCCATGCGGCACACTGCCGTTGTGACCTCGCCGTTCCTGTACTTCCCGGGTGACCGCCTCTCCCGTGCCGAACTGTCGGCGGCGCGCCTCGACGGCGACGTCGTGGAGCTCGGAGAGGCCTACATCCCGGCCGATGCGGTCGAGACGATGGCGCTGCGGGCCGGTTCGCTGCGGGGCATCCTGGGTGAGACGCTCGCCGCGACGCACCTGAGCGCCGCGTGGGTGCACGGCGCCCTCGTCGGGCCGCCGGCGCGTCACACGGTGCAGCGCGCGGTGGAGTGGCGGGTGCACCAGGTGATCGATCGGCGCGTGGTCTATCGCGACCCGCAGGTCGCCGCCGACGACCTGTGGCGCATCGGCGGGGTGCTCGTCACGTCACCCCAGCGCACGCTCGCGGATCTCGCCCGCGTGCCCGACGACGAATACGCCGAGGCCGCTCGGCTCTTCTCCGACGCCTTCCCGGGGCTGGCGCTCGAGGCGGCCGCGTGGTTCGACGAGCGCAGCCCGGTCCCTCACAAGCGGACGGCCGTCGCCTTCCTGCACGGCCTGGCCGCGCGGCTGCCTCAGGACGAAGTCACGCGGTAGACGTCGTAGACCGCGTCGATGCGGCGCACGGCGTTGAGCACGCGGTCCAGGTGCACGATGTCGCCCATCTCGAAGACGAAGCGGCTGAGGGCCAGCCGGTCGTTCGTCGTCGAGACCGTCGCCGACAGGATGTTGACGTGGTGCTCGCTGAGGACCCGCGTGACGTCGCTCAGCAGACCCGACCGGTCGAGCGCCTCGACCTGGATCTGCACGAGGAAGACGCTCTTCGTCGTGGGGGCCCACTCGACGTCGATGAGGCGCTCGGAATCCTGCATGAGCGACTTGACGTTCGTGCAGTCGCCGCGGTGCACCGACACACCGCTCCCTCGCGTCACGAAGCCCACGATCTGGTCGCCGGGAACGGGCGTGCAGCACTTCGCGAGCTTGACGAGGATGTCGGGGGCACCGCGGACCAGCACGCCCGAGTCGCCGCCGCGCGGTGCGCGCGAGCGCCCCACCTGCGGCAGATCGATCGGCCCGGTCGTGGTGTCGTTCGCCGCGACGAGCGCCGTCACCTTCTCGATGACGGACTGCGTCGAGACGTGGCCTTCGCCGACGGCGGCGTAGAGGGCCGAGACGTCCTCGTACCGGAGCTGCTGGGCGACCTCGGCGAACGAGTCCTGGTTCATGAGCCGCTGCAGCGGCAGGTTCTGCCGGCGCATCGCGCGGGCGATGGCCTCCTTGCCCTGCTCGATCGCCTCTTCGCGGCGCTCCTTCGTGAACCAGCCGCGGATCTTGCTGCGCGCGCGGGTGCTCTTGACGAATCCGAGCCAATCCTGGCTCGGCCCGGCATCCGGATTCTTGGAGGTGAAGACCTCGACGACATCGCCGCTCTTGAGCTCCGACTCGAGCGGCACGAGGCGGCCGTTGACCTTCGCGCCCATTGTGCGGTGACCGATCTCGGTGTGCACGGCGTACGCGAAGTCGACCGGGGTGGCGCCTGCGGGCAGCCCGATCACGCGCCCCTTGGGGGTGAAGACGTAGACCTCTTTCGCGCCGATCTCGAAGCGGAGGGAGTCGAGGAACTCCCCCGGGTCGGCGGTCTCGGCCTGCCAGTCGGAGATGTGCGCGAGCCACGCCATGTCGGCGTCGACCGACTTCGAATCGGGCTTGCCGCCGGCCAGCTGCTCCTTGTACTTCCAGTGCGCGGCGACACCGTACTCCGCCTGCTGGTGCATCTCGTTCGTGCGGATCTGGATCTCGACGGTGCGGCCGCCCGGTCCGATCACCGTCGTGTGCAGCGACTGGTAGAGGTTGAACTTCGGCGTCGCGATGTAGTCCTTGAAGCGGCCGGGAAGCGGCGTCCAGCGCGCATGGATCGCGCCGAGGACGGCGTAGCAGTCGCGGACGCTGCCCACGAGCACGCGGATGCCGATGAGGTCGTAGATGTCGTCGAACTCGCGACCGCGCACGACCATCTTCTGGTACACCGAGTACAGCTGCTTGGGCCGCCCCATCACCCGCCCGCGGATCCGCAGCTCGCGCAGGTCGGCGTCGACGGCGGCGATGACGTTCTGGACGTACTGCTCGCGCTGCGGCGTCCGCTGGCGCACGAGGCTCTCGATCTCGGCGTAGAGCTTGGGATGCAGGACGGCGAACGAGAGGTCTTCCAGCTCCGACTTGATGGTCTGGATGCCGAGCCGATGCGCGAGCGGCGCGTAGATCTCGAGTGTCTCGGTCGCCTTCTTCTGCGCCTTGTGCGGCGGGACGAAGCCCCACGTGCGCGCGTTGTGCAGGCGGTCGGCGAGCTTGATGAGCAGCACGCGGATGTCGCGCGACATCGCGACGATCATCTTGCGGACCGTCTCGGCCTGCGCGCTCTCGCCGTACTTGACCTTGTCGAGCTTCGTCACGCCGTCGACGAGCATCGCGACCTCGTCGCCGAAGTCGGCGGTCAGCTGGTCGAGCGAATAGTCGGTGTCTTCGACGGTGTCGTGCAGGAGCGCGGCAGCGATCGCCCGCGGCCCGAGCCCGAGGTCGGCGAGGATCTGGGCGACGGCGAGCGGGTGGGTGATGTAGGGCTCACCGCTCTGCCGGACCTGTCCGGAGTGCGCGCGCTCGGCGACGGTGTAGGCGCGCTCGACGATCGAGAGATCGCCCTTCGGATGGTGCGTGCGCACCGTCCGGAGAAGCTGCTCGACGTCGTCGCGACGCGCCGATCGCGAGAAGATCCGCGGAACGAGCCGTCGGAGCGAGGACGTCTGCTGGGTCGTGGCAGACGAGGGGACGGTCTCGGTCATACCGATCGTCTCCCCTCCGCTGGATTCGTCAATCCTACGCCAGCGGAGGTCCTGCTCGGAGCCGTCAGGCCGGGACCACCGCCCGCTCGCGGGCCGCGAGGACGCGCTCGTCGCGCGCCTTGATGGCGGGCTCGTTCTCGCGCAGGAGCGAGTACAGAGGTGCCGCGACGAAGATCGTCGAGTACGCCGCCACGATCGTTCCCACGAAGATCGACAGCGAGATGTCGGTCAGCGTCTGCGCACCGAGCCACAGGGCGCCGATGAACAGGATCGCGCCGGTCGGCAGGATCGCGACGACTGTCGTGTTGATCGAGCGCACGAGCGTCTGGTTGACCGCGAGGTTCACCGACTCGCCGAAGGTGCGCCCGGAGACTTCGCCGTCCTCGCTCGTGTTCTCCCTGATCTTGTCGAACACGACGGTCGTGTCGTACAGCGCGTAGGACAGGATCGTCAGGAAGCCGATGACGGCGGCCGGCGAGATCTCGAAGCCGAACAGCGCGTACACGCCGATCGTGATGATGAGCACGTCTACGAGGCCGATGATGGCGGCGGCCGACATCTTCCACGTCCGGAAGTAGAGCCCGAGGATGATGAAGGTCAGCGCCAGGAAGATCGCGAGGCCCCACAGGGACTGACGCGTGACGTCGGCGCCCCAGCTGGGTCCGATGAACGAGGCAGTGACCTCGCTCTCGGGCACGTTGTAGGCCTCGGCCAGTGCCGTCGTCACCTGACGCGTCTCTTGCGAGGTCATCTGGTCGGTCTGGACGCGGATCGTGTCGGACCCGATCGTCGTGACCTTCGTCGCGGCATCCGGAACGACCGAGTGGACGGCATCCTCAGCCGTCTTCTGGTCGGTACTGCTCACACCGGAGACGGTGAACTGCGAGCCGCCGGTGAACTCGATCGAGAACTGGATCGGGCGGAACAGCGGCACGAGCACCGAGCCGAGCACGAGGGCCGCGGCGATGATGAACCACAGGCGTCGGCGCCCGACGAACGGGAAGGACGTCTTGCCGGTGTAGAGGTCGTTGCCGAGCTGATTCATGGAGCGCATCAGTCGTCTCCCTCCTTGCCGGTCGTGCCGGGTTTCTCCTTGACGGCCGTGCTGGTCTTCGGGCGCTCGGATGCCGCGAGCTCCGCCTGCTTGCGCTCGGCGATCGTCTGCCGGCGCTCGGCCTCGCCACGGGAGCGCGCGTTGCGGCGCGCGGCCTGCGTTGCGGGGCCGGTCGTGACGGGGGTCCGGAACTGCGCGCGGCCGCGGTACACGGCACCGAGCGCCTCGGGGTCCATGCCGGAGAGGCGGTGCCCCGACCCGAAGAACTTGGTGCGGGCGAGCAGCTGCATCACGGGGTGCGTGAAGAGGATGAAGATCAGGACGTCGATGACGGTCGTGAGACCCAGCGTGAAGGCGAAGCCCTTCACCGTGGCGTCGGCGAGGATGTACAGCACGACGGCCGCCAGGATGTTGATCGACTTCGAGATGTAGATCGTGCGCTTCGCACGTCCCCAGCCGTCCTCGACTGCGCCGGTGATCGACTTGCCGTCTCGCAGCTCGTCTCGGATGCGCTCGAAGTACACGATGAACGAGTCGGCTGTGAAGCCGATCGACACGATCAGACCCGCGACACCGGCGAGCGACAGGCGGAAGCCCATGCGCCAGGCGAGGATGCAGATGGTGATGTAGGTCAGCACGCCCATCACGATCAGTGACGCGATGATCACGAACCCGAGGGCTCGGTAGACGATGAGCGAGTAGATGGCGACGAGCGCGAGGCCGATGAGGCCGGCGATGAGGCCGATCGCGAGCTGCTGCGAGCCCAGGGTCGCCGAGATCGTGTCGGAGCTGACGACCTTGAAGCTCAGGGGCAGCGCGCCGTACTTCAGCTGGTCGGCGAGGGTCTTGGCCGACTCCTGCGTGAAGTTGCCGGTGATGCTCGGCTTTCCGTCGAGGATCACACCCTGCATCGCCGGAGCGGAGAGCACGTAGCCGTCGAGGACGAAGGCGAACTGGTCGAGCGGCGACTCAGCGCCGTACAGCCGCTGGCTGATCTTGCCGAAGGTGTCGGTGCCCTCGCCGTCGAAGACCAGGTTGACGGCCCACACGCCGTTGTTCTGCTGCAGGCCGTACGTCGCGTCGGCGATCGACGAGCCGTCGAGCTCGACAGGCCCGAGGATGTACTTGACCGTGCCGTCGGTGTCGCACGTGATGAGCGGCTCGTCGGTCGGCTCGCTGGCCGGGTCGTTCGCGTCGCTGCCGCAGTCGTACGCCTGGAACTCCGCCTGCAGGGCCGGCGTGATCCAGGCCGGGTCGCTCGCGTTCGTCGGCGCCGCGGTCGGCGTCGCCTGAAGGGACGGGTCGGGCGTCGGGTACGGCGTCTCGGCGCCGTCCTGCCCGACGAAGGTGTTCGCGGGGGCGCCCGCGAAGAGCACCGGCCGCAGCTGCAGCTGGGCGGACGCCTCGATCCGCTGACGCGTCTCGTCGTCGGCCTCACCGGGGATCTGGACGACGATGTTCTTGCCGCCCTCGGTCGTCACGTCCGCCTCGCCGACACCTGACGCGTCGACGCGCTGACGGATGATCGTCACCGCCTGATTCATCTGCTCCTGCGTCGGATCGGCGCCATCGGCCGTCTGCGCTTCGAGGATGATCTGCGTGCCGCCCTGGAGGTCGAGGGCGAGCTCAGGGGTCCACGAGCTCGCCTTGAAGACGTAGACGCCGAGAGCATTGATTCCGAACAGCACGGCGATGATGGCGACGAGGCCGATCAGTGCGCGCCAGGCATGACGGACGGGAGTGGATGTGGCCACGAGGGTCAGCTTTCTGGAGTGCCCGGAGAGGGGCGGAGGGTCAGGCCTTGGGCTTGGTGTCCGTGTCGCCGTCGAGGTCGGGGTCGACCGTCGACTTCGTCTGAGCGGCCTGGTCGTCGCTGATGGAGCTGATGCCGCCGTTCGCGACGCCGGCGATGTACTCGGCCTCGCTCGCCTCGGCCTCGATCAAGTCGTCCTCGGTCACGGCGCCCGTGCTGGGGTCGACGACCCGCAGGATCGCCTGGCTGTGGACCTTGATCTGGACGCCCGGGGCGATCTCGACCGTCGGCTTGGGTCAGCATCGTAAACGTAATCATTTGGCGGAGACGCGCAACGCGATATGGCGCCAGGAGGAAGAAAAAATTGCGGAAAAAAGAAAAAACGCGGCGAACGCGAAAAAAAAAACAAAGAAAACGATGGAGCGCAGGGGTCGGAAAAGCGAAGAATGATCAAAACCATATTTACAGAAGTGTTATGTGAGAGTATCGAAGGAGGACCACCTCAGTCAAACCTTATGATTATGTTTCTTCTTTGGAAATTTAAAACTGTAAAGTGGTCCTGGACCATATTATCGATCTCTGACCGTCATGTATTCTTACGTTTAATATAACTTCTGGTTCATGTTGAAGCGCGTAAAAAAACCAGAATGCGAAATAAGATCACGACGAATAAATCAATCGGCGCTCCTCAACGCTGTGATCATCAAATGCTTTGAAACTACCTCTGGATTATCATTTTGAATATGGAGTGCGTCATTGTTAGATATCGATTCTGATTGGAATTACATTCAGACATCGTCATGGACGGGAAGAAAAAAGCGGGCGCGTGTATCAATGCGCCATTGCCGCTGTGCTGGTGCTGGGCAATAAAAGAATCATAAGGTGAAGCTCTGGACCGCCACCTGGATGCCACTCAGAAGATCTCGAGACCATGAGCGTGGCGAGGAACGTGAAGCTCAAACAGCGAGCGCGAGCAGACAAATCGCTCTGAAGCTGCTTTGATACTAGAACCTGAGGTGTGAGCAAGCCTGAAGCGACATTACCTACAGAGGCCTGATTCCTACGAGGAGCGAAACTTCAGACATCATTTTTAAAACGCATAAACTGCTTTGGAAAAATCTTCAGGGTCTCTGATGTCAGGGAAACTTACTTTCATCATGAGCTGCTGTGTTCTGAATCTCATGCGAGGCATGTTCTGCTTGGGCGTGCTAATACAGGTGAAAGCAAATATTATGGGCGTGGAAGGAAACTCAATGCGGTAAAATCGGAAGCATGCCACGGGATAACCAAAAGCCTTTGGATAACTGGTTTGACAATGGAAGTGCCGCTCTGGCTAAAGCAAGACAATGCGAAATATCGCCAGACCAGGAGATGAAGATGTCTGATCTGGGTGGACAGCCAGCGGATCAGCGAAATCAGGCAGCAACCATTCGGTGACGCTTCGCGACGCGAGACGTGGGCGCGCATGTGCTCTGATTGCAATGTGTTCGCCACATCTCTCACCTGGATCAAATCGCGGCAGAAGTTATGCTTTAGCGCGGATGATCATGGGGTGGCGCTTTGCAGCAGCGCCTGGACGGACGCGCGGTCGGTTGCGGACGCCTCGTCGGCGACGGATGCCACGGCTTCCGCCGCGGTGCGCTCGGACCAGCCGAGGCCGATGAGAGCCTGCGCGACCTGCGCCGAGACGGCGGGCGAGGCATCCGTCCCCGAAGAGAAGGCGGGACGAGGCGGCGCGAGCTTGCCGGCGAGCTGCACCACGATGAGCTTTGCGGTCTTCGGGCCGATGCCCGAGACGCGCCGGAAGGGGGCGTCGTCGTCGGCCGCGACGGCCGCGGCGATCTGGTCGACCGTGAGCGTCGAGAGCACGCCGAGCGCGGACTTGGGGCCGACGCCCGTGACGCCGAGGAGCAGCGTGAAGACGGAGAGCTCGTCACGTGACTCGAAGCCGAAGAGCGAGAGGGCGTCCTCGCGGACGATGAGGCTCGTGTGCAGCTGCAGCTCGTCGCCCAGGTGCACCGCGCGGGCCACCTGCGGCGTCACGGCGACGGAGAGCCCGAAGCCCCCCATCTCGACGACGACGGAGTCGGCATCCGCGTGCACGACGCGTCCGCGCAGAGAGGAGATCATCCTCCGAGCCTAAAGACGCCTTCGGACTTTTGTTCGACCGACACGCACGGGTCAGCGGCGAGCGACGCGCTCGGCCTGGGCCCACGCCCGCTGAGCGGGTGTCAAGCCGCCCGCCGGGGGTGTCACCGGGGCGGTGCCCGACCGCCACGCGTGGCAGAGCGCGAGGGCCAGGGCGTCAGCGGCGTCGGCGGGCTTGGGGAGGTCGTCGAGGCGCAGGATGCGGGCCACCATCGTCTGCACCTGCCGCTTGTCGGCATTGCCGTAGCCCGTGATCGCGGCTTTGACCTCGCTGGGAGTGTGGGTCGCTGCCGTGAGGCCCCGCTCCCCGGCGAGCAGCAGCGCGATGCCGCTCGCCTGGGCCGTGCCCATGACGGTGCCGCGGTTCTGCTGGGCGAACACCCGCTCCACTGCCACGACGTGCGGGTGATGCTCGTCCATCACGGCGCGGAGCCCGGCAGCGATCAGGGCGAGACGCCGCTCGATGGGCAGGTCGGGGTCGGAGCGGACAACTCCGACGTGGACGAGCGTCGCGGACCGGTCGCGGGCGACGTCGACGACTCCCACACCGCAGCGCGTCAGGCCCGGGTCGACGCCGAGCACGCGAACGGATGCCTGAGCGCGAGCCACTCCCCCACGCTAGGCGCCGTCTCGGCCGGACGGCCCCAGGCGCGCGGCGGGAGCTGCGCCTGAGACGACGAGACCCGCCGGGTGGCCGGCGGGTCTCGGTCGATCAGGCTCGGAACGGAGTCACTCGTCGTCTTCGAGCTCGGCCTGCACCTCGGGGCTCAGGTCGAAGTTGCTGTAGACGTTCTGCACGTCGTCGCTGTCCTCGAGCGCGTCGATGAGGCGGAAGACCTTGCGCGCGGTGTCGGCGTCGATCTCGACCTTGAGGTTGGGGACGAACTCGACGTCGGCCGACTCGTAATCGATGCCGGCCTCCTGAAGGGCCGAGCGGACCGTCACGAGGTCGGAGGCCTCGGTGATGACGGCGAACCCCTCGGCGTGGGGCTCGACCTCCTCGGCACCGGCCTCGAGAACGGCGAGCATCACATCGTCCTCGGTGGTGCCCTCGTTCGATACGACGATCACACCCTTGCGCGTGAAGTTGTAGGCGACGCTGCCGGGGTCGGCGAGGTTGCCGCCGTTGCGGCTGAGCGCCGTGCGAACCTCCGCGGCCGCGCGGTTCTTGTTGTCGGTAAGGCACTCGATCATGAGGGCGACGCCGTTCGGTCCGTACCCCTCGTACATGATCGAGGTGTACTCGACAGCCTCGCCGCCGATACCGGCGCCGCGCTTGATGGCGCGATCGATGTTGTCGTTCGGGACCGAGGTCTTCTTCGCCTTCTGCACGGCGTCGTACAGCGTGGGGTTGCCTGCGAGGTCGGCACCGCCCATCTTGGCGGCGACTTCGATGTTCTTGATGAGCTTGGCGAACGACTTGGCACGGCGCGAATCGATGATCGCCTTCTTGTGCTTGGTCGTCGCCCACTTGGAGTGGCCGGACATGCCGACAAGTCTACGGCGCGGACGACTCCGGCCTCGCTGAATACGAGCCCGGCTCGACCGTGCCCGCCGACAGCAGTGCGAGGTCCTTCTCATACCGGCGCTTTCCGTACAGCCGATACAGCAGCCGGATCGCGGTGGGCACTTCGGCGAGGAACTCATCGAGCTGGGCACGGGTCATCGAGTCCTGGATGAGCCCGAGGAAGAGGAAGATCTGCGAGCGGGCGTAGCCCTTCTGCGCCTCCTCCCCCACGGTCTCCCACTCCTTCTCGGTGAAGGTCTCTGCGATGACCGGGAGGATCAGGCGCTCCTCCTTCGCCAGGTGCTCCTCGAGCAGCGCTCCGATCGCCTCGAGATGCTCGGCGACCGCCTCGGCGGTGTCCGCCGCCGGATCGGCGCTCCAGGCCTCCAGCAGCGCAGGCGCCGCGGTGAGGAGGACCGCGACTTGGGCGTGGTGGTGCTTCATCAGCTCGACATGCACGGCGCACGCCGGCCGACGCTGCTCGAGGCGGTCCCAGAAGAGATCGTCTTCCAGCACGTGGTGATGATGGAGCGCGTCATTGACGAGCCCGACCGCTTTCACGACCTTCTCGACCCGACGTCGGTCGGCTTCCGTCGCGCGGACGCCGGTCGGCATGATGGCGTAGAGGCGCCGGAACGCGTCGTGCACGAAGACGAGGTCCTGCGGGTCGCAGCCGGCACCCGATGGGACGTCTCCTGACGCGGGGAGCGCAACAGCCATACGAACCTCCGGTCGGATCGAGATGCGGGGAGGCTACACCGCGCGGGGCTCTGCCCGAAGGAGCTCAGCCGACGATCTTCGCCAAGGTCCGGAGATTTCGGTTCGTCGTGCGGGGCTTGAAGGTCTTCTTCGCGAGCAGCTTCGCGAAGGGCGTGTCGGTCGTGGTGCCCTTGACGGGGTTCCAGTACACGACGCCCGGGCCGGCCTTGACGGGATCGACCGTGGAGTCGAGGGATGCCGCGGCATCCGTCAGCTCGTCCCGCGTGGCCTCGTCGACGCAGAAGATCACCCACGGCTGGCGCCCGGCATCCTTCTCGTCGAACGGGACCCCCTCGATCGCAGCCGCGAGCTCGTCCTGCGTCAGAAGCAGGATCCAGGCGTCGTACCCGAAGCGGTCGCGGAGAGCCTGCTCGATGGACGATTTGAGGTGGCCCCGCGCGCGGGCCGCGGCATCCGCCTCGAAGGCCACGTTTCCGCTCGCGAGCACCGTGCGCACGGCGCCGAACCCGAGGTCGCGGAAGACCTGCGCGAGATCGGCGCTGCGGATCGTGATGCCGCCCACGTTGACGCCGCGGAGGAGCGCGACCCAGGACGTCATGTCACAGCGCGAACTCGAAGCCGAAGCGCGACGAGAGGAGTGCGACGAGGTCGCGCGGCATCTTCGTGAGGTACGCCGGCGCCGGGACGAGGGTCTCGGGACCGCCGATGAAGGGGAAGTAGACCGGACCGTCGGTCAGGGCTTCGACGGCGTCCCGCACCGCGATGATGTCGGATCCGATGCGGCGCAGCGCCGCGAGCGTGATGGGCGAAGCGAGCCGCAGCGTGTCGCTCACGGGCATGCGCCAGTGCGGCAGGGTGTCGCCGCGGCGGGCGTGCTCGTCCTCGGTCAGCGGTCCGAGGATGCGCCCCCATGCGCCGATGCCGGGCATCGAGAGCGTCCGGTCCCAGACGAAGATCGTGTCACCCGGCTCCGTGAACCCGACCAGCTCGTGCGACCACTCGAAGCGACGGTCCAACGACGACTTGGGTGCGCTCAGAGCATCGCCGACGACCCCGCGTGAGGGAGCGATCATCCAGTACCGCTCCTCGGGATGATCCCGCCACCAGTCGTTGATCCCCATGCCTGAGAATCTAGCCTTTCGCCCGGGCGATCCTCAGACTGCGGCGCGCACGCGGTGGAGGAACCGCTCGTGGAATCTCGTCTCGCCCGAGACCTCGGGGTGGAAGGCGGTCGCCAGAAGGCTGCCCTGCTCCACCGCCACGACCCCGCCGTCCGGCAGCGTCGCGATCGGCGTCGCACGCTCCCCCACCTCGGTCACGAGAGGTGCCCGGATGAACGCGGCGTGCACGGGTCCGCCCTCGAAGCCGTCCACCTCCAGATCGGTCTCGAACGAGTCCACCTGGCTCCCGAAGGCGTTCCGCGCGACCACGACGTCGAGGCCGCCGAAGGTCTCCTGGCCGTCGATGGCACCTGTGATGCGGTCGGCCAGCATGATCATGCCGGCGCACGTCCCGTAGACGGGCATGCCCGAGGCGATCGCGTCGCGGATGGGATGCTGCATCCCGAACGCGCGCGACAGTTTGTCGATGACGCTCGACTCGCCCCCGGGGATGACGAGGCCGTCGACCGCCGCAAGCTCGGACGGGCGGCGGACGAGGGACACCTCGGCGCCGAGTCCGCGCAGCACGTGGGCGTGCTCGCGCACATCGCCCTGGAGCGCCAGGATGCCGATGTGCGGCGTGCGGCTCGACGCGCTCAGCGGGTCACCAGCCACGCTCGGCGAGGCGGTGCGGAGCGGGCAGGTCGGAGACGTTGATGCCGACCATGGCCTCGCCGAGTCCGCGCGACACGTCAGCGATGACCTTGGCGTCGTCGAAGAACGTCGTCGCCTTGACGATGGCGGCCGCGCGCTGGGCGGGGTTGCCCGACTTGAAGATGCCCGAGCCGACGAAGACGCCGTCGGCCCCCATCTGCATCATCATCGCGGCGTCCGCGGGGGTCGCGACACCGCCCGCGACGAAGAGTACGACGGGCAGCTTGCCGGTCTCGGCGACCTCGGCGACGAGCTCATAGGGCGCCTGCAGCTCCTTCGCCGCGACGTAGAGCTCGTCCTTCGACATCGAGGTGAGGCGGTTGATCTCGCTCGAGATGGTGCGGATGTGCTTGGTCGCCTCCGAGACGTCGCCCGTGCCGGCCTCGCCCTTGGAGCGGATCATCGCCGCGCCCTCGTTGATGCGGCGCAGCGCCTCGCCGAGGTTGGTGGCACCGCAGACGAAGGGCACCGTGAAGCCCCACTTGTCGATGTGATTGACGTAGTCCGCGGGCGAGAGCACCTCGGACTCGTCGATGTAGTCGACCCCGAGCTCCTGCAGCACCTGGGCCTCGACGAAGTGGCCGATGCGCGCCTTCGCCATGACCGGGATCGAGACGGCCTCGATGATGCCGTCGATCATGTCGGGGTCGCTCATCCGCGAGACGCCGCCCTGGGCGCGGATGTCGGCGGGGACCCGCTCGAGGGCCATGACGGCGACGGCGCCCGCGTCCTCGGCGATCTTCGCCTGGTCGGGCGTGACGACGTCCATGATGACGCCGCCCTTCAGCATCTCGGCGAGACCGCGCTTGACGCGCGAAGATCCGGTGGTGGGGGAAGACATCGATAGACTCCTCAAGATTGGCCTAGGCCAAAAGATAGCACGTACCAGCACGTACACTTCGACGGTGGCAGGGGGCCGGATGGACGACGACATCAGCGGCGGCACGGCGGTCGAGATCGCCGAGAGCGTGCGACGGCTCCTCGACCGCGGCATCCTGTCCCCCGGCGATCCGCTGCCGCCCGTCCGGGCTCTCGCGGACCGGATCGGAGTGAACCGGAACACCGTCATGGCGGCGTACCGGCTGCTGACCGGCGCGGGTGTCATCGACACGAGGGGCCGCGGCGGCACGCGCATCGCCGACCGTGCGGCCGTCGCCCAGGAGGGCTACGCGAGCGACAGCGTGCTGCGCGACATCGGCACGGGCAACCCCGACGCCGAGCTGATCCCCGACCTGTCCGAAGCCCTCGCGCATGTGGCCGGCAGGCCGGTGCTCTACGGCGAGCCCGTGATCGACCGCGATCTCGAGGAATGGGCGACCGAGTGGATGGGCGACGCCGTGGATCCGGCGCTGCCCTTCCGGCTCACCATCACGAGCGGCGCGTCCGACGCCATCGAGCGGCTGCTGGCGCAGGCGCTCACGCGCGACGACGCCGTCGGCCTCGAAGACCCCTGCTTCCTCGCGAGCATCCATACCGTCCGGCTGGGCGGCTACCGGCCCGTGCCGATCCCCGTCGACGACGAGGGGATGACGGTCGAGGGTCTGCGCGCCGCGCTCGCCGAAGGCGTCCGCGCGGTGGTCTGCACGCCCCGTGCCCAGAACCCCACGGGCGCGAGCCTCTCGGAACGACGGGCCGCCCAGCTGCGCGCCGAGCTCGCCGATCATCCCTACGTCCTCGTGATCGAGGACGACCACTTCGCGATGCTCTCCACCCGCCCGTACCACTCCCTGATCGGGCCCGGGCATCGCCGCTGGGCGCTGGTGCGGTCGGTCTCGAAGTTCCTCGGACCCGACATGTGCCTCGCGGTCGCGGCATCCGATCCCCGCACGGCGGAGCGGCTGGCGATGCGCCTCACTCCCGGGACGACGTGGGTGAGTCACCTGCTGCAGCGGCTCACGCACGCGCTCGTGACGGACGCCGCCGTCGTCGCCGAGATCGGCGCGGCCGCCGACCACTACGCCGAGCGCAACGCGGCGTTCGCGCGCCGCCTCACGGCGCACGGCCTTCCTGCTTTCGCCGGCGACGGGCTCAACCTGTGGGTGCGCCTGCCCGAGCCCGCGCGCGCGGTGACCGAGCGGCTCATGCGGCGCGGATGGCTCGCGCGTCCCGGCGATGAGTTCGTCCTCGCCGACGACGACGCTGCGTGGCATGTGCGGCTGACGGTCCACGATCTCGATGACGAGGATGCCGAGCAGCTCGCCGCCGACCTCGCGGCCGCCTGCTCCGGCGACGCCATGCGCAAGGTGGGATGATCGATCGGGTGAAGATCCTCTCCATCCAGTCGGCGGTCGCCTACGGTCACGTCGGAAACTCCGCAGCGGTCTTCCCGCTGCAGCGCATCGGCGTCGAGGTCCTGCCCGTCTACACCGTGAACTTCTCGAACCACACGGGGTACGGCGCATGGCGCGGACCGCTCATTCCGCCGAGCGACGTGGCCGACGTCATCACCGGCATCGAGGAGCGCGGGGCGTTCCCCGACATCGACGTCGTGCTGTCGGGCTACCAGGGCAGCGAGGGCATCGGTGACGTGATCCTGGATGCCGTGGCCCGCGTCAAGGCGGCAAACCCGTCGGCGATCTACTCGTGCGACCCGGTCATGGGCAACGCCAAGTCGGGGTGCTTCGTCGCCCCGGCGATCCCCATCCTCCTGCGCGAGCGGGTCGTGCCGAGCGCCGACATCATCACCCCCAACCAGTTCGAGCTCGGCTTCCTGACGGGGACCGAGCCCGCCGACCTCGACTCGACCCTCGCGTCGGCCGACCTGGCCCGCGACATGGGCCCGCGGACGATCCTGGTCACCAGCGTCGAGCGCCCCGACCGGCCAGAGGGCACGATCGAGATGCTCGTCGTGAACGACCACGGGGCGTGGATCGTGCAGACGCCGCAGATCCCGATGAAGGCCAACGGCTCGGGCGATGTGACGGCGGCGCTCTTCACCGCGCACTACCGCGCCACCGGCGACGCCGGTCTCTCGCTCGCGCGAACCACCTCGAGCGTCTTCGACCTGCTGCAGAACACGTTCGACTCCGGCGAGCGCGAACTGCGGCTCGTCGAGTCGCAGGACTCCTACGCGGAGCCGCGCATGCAGTTCGAGGTGCGCCAGGTCCGCTGAGCCCGCGACTCAGGAATCCCAGGCGTCGGCGACGGTCTGGCGCACTTCGCCGAGCAGCTGCGGCAGCGCCTTCGTCTTCGCGATGATCGGGAAGAAGTTCGCGTCGGTCGCCCACCGCGGCACGACGTGCTGGTGCAGGTGCTCGGCGACGCCGGCCCCCGCGACCTTGCCCTGATTCATGCCGATGTTGAAGCCGTCGCACCGCGACACCGTCCGGAGCACCTGCATGGCGCGCTGGGTGAGGGCGCCGATCTCGGCGACCTCCTCGGGCGTCGCCTCGTCGTAGGTCGAGATGTGGCGGTACGGGCACACCAGCAGGTGGCCCGAGTTGTACGGGAAGAGGTTGAGCAGCACGTACGACGTGACCCCGCGGTGGACGATGAGCGCGTCAACGTCGCTCTTGTCGGGCGCCGCGCAGAACGGGCACGTCTCGCGCAGGGGCTCGGGTCCCGCCTGGATGTAGGCCATCCGGTGCGGAGTCCAGAGCCGCTGGAACTCGTCCGGGACGCCGGGGAGCTCGCTCGCGGCGATGAGCTTCGCGTCCCCGGCGTCCTCGGCGGTCACGCCAGGTCCTCGCTCGTGTTGACGAGAGCCTTCGACTCGATCGCCGCGCGGACGCGCGCGACGGCCTCGTCGATCGGGATGCCGTTGAGCTGCGAGCCGTCGCGGAACCGGAACGAGACGGTGCCGGCCGAACGGTCCTGCTCCCCCGCGATGAGCAGGAGCGGGACCTTCTGCGTCGTGTGGTTGCGGATCTTCTTCTGCATGCGGTCGTCGCTGCGGTCGAGCTCGGCGCGCACATCCTCCGACCGGAGCCGGTCGATGACGTCGCCGAGATAGTCGGCGTATTCGTCGGCGACCGGGATGCCGACCACCTGCACCGGCGCGAGCCACACCGGGAACGCACCGGCGTAGTGCTCGAGCAGGATCGCGAAGAAGCGCTCGATCGAGCCCATGAGCGCGCGGTGGATCATGACCGGCCGCTTCTTCTCGCCGTCACGGTCCGTGAACTCGAGGTGGAAGCGCTCGGGCAGGTTGAAGTCGATCTGCACGGTCGACAGCTGCCACACGCGGCCGATCGCGTCCTTCGTCTTGAGGTCGATCTTCGGACCGTAGAAGGCGGCTTCGCCGGGCACCTCGGTGAGCTTCAGACCGGATGCCTGGGCCACGCGACGGAGCGCATCGGTGGCCTCGGCCCAGTGGGCCTCGTCGCCGATCCACTTCGACTTCTCGTCGTCGCGCATCGACAGCTCGAGCTCGAACTCCGTCAGGCCGAAGTCGCGCAGGAGTGAGAGCACGAAGTCGAGGACCTTGCCCACCTCGGTCTCGAGCTGATCGGGCGTGACGAAGAGGTGGGCGTCGTCCTGGGTGAATCCCCGCACACGGGTGAGTCCGTGGAGGGCGCCGGACAGCTCGTTGCGGTAGACCGTCCCGTTCTCGGCGAGCCGCATCGGCAGATCGCGGTAGCTCCGTGCCCGCTCCCGGTAGATCAGGATGTGCATCGGGCAGTTCATCGGCTTCAGGTAGTAGTCGACGCCGGCCTTGGTGATCTCGCCGTTCTCGTCGCGCTCCTCGTCGAGGTGGATGGGCGGGAACATCCCCTCCTTGTACGTCACGAGGTGGTTGGACTCGATGAAGAGATCCTTCTTGGTGATGTGCGGCGTGTAGACGTAGGTGTACCCGGCGCTGCGGTGCCGGCGCAGCGCGTGCTGCTCCATCTCCTGACGGACGACTCCGCCGCGCGGGTGCCACACCGAGAGTCCCGAGCCGATCTCGTCGGGGAACGAGAACAGGTCGAGCTCCTTGCCGAGCTTGCGGTGGTCGCGCTTCGCCGCCTCCTCCAGGCGGGCCTGGTAGGCGCGCAGGTCGTCCTTCGTCGGCCACGCGGTGCCGTAGATGCGCTGGAGCTGCGGGTTCTTCTCGCTCCCCCGCCAGTACGCGCCGGCGACGCGGGTGAGGTCCCACCCGTTCCCGATGAGGCGCGTTCCGGGGACGTGCGGCCCGCGGCAGAGGTCCTTCCAGACCACCTCGCCGTTGCGGTCGACGTTGTCGTAGATCGTGAGCTCGCCCGCGCCGACCTCGACCGAGGCGCCCTCGGTCTTGTCGGCCGAGGGGCCCTTGAGGCCGATGAGCTCGAGCTTGAACGGCTCACCGGCGAGCTCGGCGCGGGCCTCGTCATCCGTCACGACCCGGCGGACGAACCGCTGGTTGTCGCGGACGATCCGCTCCATCTCCTTCTTGATCGCCTTGAGGTCCTCAGGAGTGAACGGCTCCTCGACGCCGAAGTCGTAGTAGAAGCCGTCGGTGATGGGCGGGCCGATCCCGAGGTTGGCCTGGGGGCGGATCCGCTGGACGGCCTGCGCGAGCACGTGCGCGGTCGAGTGGCGGAGGATGCCGAGTCCGTCGGGGCTGTCGATCGTGACCGGTTCGACGGCATCCGTCTCGGACACGGTCGTCGCGAGGTCTTTCAGCTCTCCGTTCACGCGGAGTGCGACCACGGAGCGGTCGGGGAACAGGGCGAAGCCGTCGGTGGGATACGACACGTCCGACGAAGGGGCGACGTCAGTCAAGGGAGGTCTCCAAGAAGTGGGTTCGGTTCGAAGTCTGCTCAGCTTCGGACGCACGCAGCGTCCCGCCCGCTCAGGCCTGAAGCGTTCGCGTGCCGGTCACCGCGACGACGGTCGCGTGGGTGAGGCGGCGGAGTCCCATGGCGTCATCCTACCGTCGCGATCTCGTCGAGATTTCAGTGACGCGGAAGCACCCTTGCCAATATGCTGAATCGTCGCGCGGGCGGGGCATGGGGGCTTCCGGGGCGCGGCGGAAGGCCACGGCATCCATTCAGGGGGCTGAAATGAGCGATGGCGACGAAGCGCGCACGATGACGGATGCCTCGACCCGGCCGCGCCGCCCGCTCCGGTGCGGCGAGCCGACGATCCACCGGTTCCGGACGCAGGACGGCGTCGAGCTGCAGCTGTCCCGGTTCCAGGGCGGGACGAAGGGTCCGGTGATCCTCACCCCAGGTTTCGGCACGTCGTCGCTCGCCTACACGCTCGACACGACCGACACGAACTATCCCGAGTACCTGTACGAGCACGGCTACGACGTGTGGGTGCTGGACTACCGCGCCAGTCCCCTCCTGCCGTCGGGCGGCACGCAGTTCACGCTCGACGACATCGCCCGCTACGACTATCCGGCCGCCGTCGACGAGGTCCGCCGCGAGGCGGGCGTCGACGACGTGCAGATCATGGCGCACTGCGTCGGGTCGCTCACGTTCCTCATGGCGCTGAGCCTCGGCCTTCCGGGCGTCCGCTCCGGCGTCGCCTCCCAGCTCACGCTGCATCCGCGCGCGGGAACGCTCAACGAGCTGCGGGCCGGGATCTACGCCGCCAACGTCATGGACGCACTAGGCATCGACACGCTGACGACCGAGTTCGACGACGATCCGTCCTGGTTCGAGCGACTCTACGATCAGGCGCTCGCTGTCTATCCGTCCGGCGACGAGCCGTGCGATCGTCCCTTCTGCCGGCGCGTCATGTTCATGTACGGCGAGGTCTACGATCACGACAAGCTCAACGACGCGACCCACGATCACCTCGAGGAGGCGTTCGGCGTCGCCAACATCAAGACGCTCACCCAGATCACGAAGATCCTGCGCGAGGACCACGCCGTCAGCTATGACGGCGATCACGACTACCTCGACGGCGCCGCGAACATGCGGGTGCCGGTCGCCTTCCTGCACGGCGAGCACAACCGGCTCTTCCTGCCCGAGGGCAGCCGGCTGACCTACGAGTGGCTGCGCGAGCAGAACGGGCCCGAGCTCTACTCGCGCCACGTCATCCCCGGCTACTCCCACATGGACTGCTTCGTGGGGAAGGATGCCGCGCGCGACGTCTACCCCGTCGTGACCGCCCAGCTCGACCTCTACAACTGACCCCGCCGCGAGGAGCCGCGCATGACCACCATCGACGAGTCCACGGCACCGGAATCGAGCGCGACGCGGCGGAATCCCGCGCTCGCCGACCTCGCGAGCTACCCGTTCCTGTCAGCGCTCACTGAGCGCCGGACGAGACGCATCCCGCGGGGATTCTCGGTGAACGCCGGTCCGCTCAGCCACGAGAGCCACAACGCCGCGGCGCCTCTGAGCAGGCTCGAGGAGGCCATCCTCGTCACGTGCGTGACGGGCATCACCGGCGTCACGACCCACGACGGCCCGCTCGTGGAGAACAACGGCCTGAACGAGCTCGGCACGCCGTTCCTGAACATCATGGCGAGGACCGGCAGCAGCGCCGACAACGCGCAGGCCACCCACTTCTTCATGATCAACGACGACGGCATCTTCCTGTTGCGCACTCCTCGCGGCGAGCGGGCGCTCGAGCTGCTGAAGGACCTGCCGCCGAAGTGGGGCGACTGGACAGACGACGACTGGATCGGCGCCGCCGACGAATGCCTCATCCGGGTCTCGGACAAGCGCCTCGAATTCCCGCGGGAGTGGCCCTACTACCTGGGCTGGAACAATCAGGCGTCCAACACCCCGGGCACGACGGTCTTCTTCCCCGTCGTCGACTGCACGTGGCAGTACATCAACGCGATACTGATCATCCTCACGGAGCCGGGCGGGATGCGCCCCCTCTTCCTCGACGACTGGCGCAGCTTCCACCCGAAGAACGCGGTGGAGTGGCTGGCGAAGATCGGCAGCAGCATCGGCATCGGGCCGAAGATCCCCTACCACCCGATCGGCGGCCTCGACCGGGTGCGCAGTGGGTACGTCAATAAGGACAGCCAGGCGCCCCTCGGCTTCGCCCATGCGATGCGCACCGACTACGAGGCCTTCTTCTACTTCCAGAACCTCATGCTGCTCGGGCAGGCGATGGGGTTGGGCGGGTGGATCCACGGCTCCGTGTTCCCGCCGTACATCTGGCAGCAGGACGAGTCCAAGGGCTGGCACGGCCTCGGATTTCGCATGGAAGAGCCGAAGAAGCACCGGTCGTGGCCGCCCATTCCGGCATCCCAGCCCAACCCCGTCGGGATCGACGGCATCCTCGAAGGACTCACTCCCCCGTACGTGTCGTCGATGGATGAAGCGGTCGACCGGGTCGTCGAGTCGAAGTACAGCGCGAGCGGCCATGCGTACGGCAACGAGAAGGTCTTCTCCAGCTCCTACCGCAACTCCGACGACGCCCGCGCCTTCCTCGAGAAGGGCACGCGGTTCGGTCCCGACGAGATCGCCTACACGAAGGAGATCTGCAACTACATCTGGGACACCTACGGCCGGTTCCCCGCGCACGTCGACGCGTTCTACACCCCGGGCATGTGGCTGCAGTTCTCGCACCTCGAGCTGGAGTACTACGACCGGTTCTTCGACCCGCGGCAGTACACGCGTCAGGCGGCTCACGACGGCCTCTGGCACCCCTGAGCGATTGGTTCGCGCCGAGGCGGCGTGGGCCCGGTCCGTGCCGCCTAGAGGTACCGGCGGAAGAAGCCGACCACGGCGTCGGGGTCGTCCATGACGTACCGATACCCCTCGTAGCGTCCCGGGGGCGAGGGATAGCGGATGACGCCGAGCGAATGCGGCGTCGCGGCCGAGATGTCCTCCACGACGGCGACGGTGCCCCAGGGGTCTCCCACGCCCTGCACGTACTGCACCGTCGCCTCCCCCGCACGGCGAGCGGGAATCGCAGGATTCTGCCTGCTCGGAAGAGGCGCTCGGAGGAGCCAGTACGCGAGGTCCATCGACTTCGCCACGATCGAGCCGAACCGCCCGAGCTGGTCGCGGGCGAAGTTGTCGTTGAAGACCGTGAGCTTCGTGGGCTGGACGATGAGCAGCGCCTTGAGCGGCTGCGCCTCGGGAGCGCCGTACAGGACGGTGTTCCCACCGGCCGACATGCCGATGGCACCCAGCCTGTGCGCGATGACGTCGCTGCGCGATCGGAGGTAGGTCACGGCGCCGACGAAGTCCCGCGCCTCCCAGGGCCCGAACGTCAGCGGTCGGCGCTCGCCGCTCTCGCCGTGGTTGGCGAGGTCGAAGGTGAGAACGTGGAATCCCGCTTCATGCAGAGCCTTCGTCGACGGGAGGAAGTCGACGTCGCGGTCGGGAAACGGAACGCGCCCCGAGACGTTGCCCATGCGGTTCCAGAGCCACCCATGCACCCATACCACCGTGGGAGCTGGGTCGGGACCTGCGGGGATGAACCAGCCGTGCAGCTCGACGCCGTCGACCGCGTGGAAGACGACGTCCTCGTAGGCGAGCCCGGCGTCCGCCGGCGTCCGCGTCAGGGGGAGGCGTGAGCCGACGATCATGAGCTTGCAGAGGTGGACGAGCTTCCTGACGCCGCGCTCCCGCCTCTTCGGCGCGACGGACTGGTCAGTTCCCGACAGCGACATGCTCGCGGAACCTCACTCGCAGGCCGCTCGCCGGCAGCGGGAACAGTTCGTTCGTGAGGGTCAGATCCTGCGCCGGGATCGACCACTCGGCCCTGCGCAGCAGCAGCGTCAGGTAGACCTTCACGGCGACCGTCACGATGTTCTCGCCCGGGCATCGGTGGTGCGTCGCCTGTCCGTCGCCGTGCGGCACGTAACTGCCCGGGGGCAGCGCCGCTTCGCGCTTGGGGAGGAAGCGGTCGGGATCGAACCGATCCGGATCGGGGAAGACATCGGGGTTGCGCATGTTGATGTGGATGCCGCCGATCGCACCCCAGCCCTTCGGGATTCGGAAGCCGGCCACCTCCATGTCCTCCTGGACGCGGCCGAAGAACGTTGCCGAGTTCATCGCGAAGAAGCGCCGCACCTCTTTCGAGATCTGCTCGAGATACTCCAGCTGCTCGATCTGCTCCATGGAGATCGGGCCGTCGGGCGAGATCGCCATCACTTCCGCCCGGGCCCGCTCCATGATGTCGGGATGCTGTCCCACGGCCATCGTCGTGAGAGTCAGCGGGACGAAGTACCCGCCCTGGCCCGCGAAGATGAGGTGTCGGATGTCGCCGCGGAGGTTCTCGATGGGGATGTCGGCTTCGGTCGCGGCGACGATCATCCGCGACACGATGTCGTCGTACTGCCCGGTGAGGTGCTTCTGGAGAGCGTCGTCGATGATCTCGTCGATGCGTTTGCGGCTCGCGATCGCCTTGCCGTACTTCGTGCCGGGGATCGGCGCCGGCAGCGTCATGAAGGCTTCGCGCATGTTGGCGAGGTTCCTGTCGAGCTCGGCGGCGTGCTCCTCGGAGCGGTCGCCGGTGTAGAGCGCGCCCGTCAGCCGCGCGGCGAACCGCTGCAGATCCGCTCGAAGGTCGACCCCCTCGCCCATCTCCAGCCACGGGTCGATCGTGCGATCGAAGAGCTCCTGCATCACCGGAAGGTACGACGCGATCGCCGAGCGATAGCCGACGGCCCGGAGCATCACCGACTTCCGGGTGTGGTGCTCCACCCCGTCGATCAGAGCCAGCGAATTGAGGAAGATCTGCTCCGCCGAGATGGGGTCCGCATCGCCTCGGACGATCCGGGGATCCGTCGCGAAGGCGTGGAAGGCCTCGTGCCCCGAGAAGACGACGAAGCTGTTGCCGAACAGCCGCGTCTTGAAGACCGGTCCGTACTTCGCGAGGCGGTCTTTGTAGAACCCGTGGTTGTTGCGCAGGATCGCCAGGGTCTCCCCCAGCCACGGCAGGCCGAATCGACCGGGAGGCAGGGGTTTCCGGTCGGCAGGGGATGTGGTCATGTGGCTCCTCCTCCGACGCGCGCCGGCGTCACTCCTGCGTTCCGACCGCGGCGGAGGCGCTGGCAGGAGAGCTGGACGACGTGCGTGCTGTGCTCACGTTCCAGGGCACGAACGCGTTCGGCACGCCGTCGAGCGACTTCCGGAGCTCCGGGAAGTGACGCAGCAGGACGCTGCGCATGTCGTTGTCGGCGACCCACTGCAGACCGGTCTTCGTGTAGTACTCCTCCGTGTAGCAGTCCGTGATGAAGCGGTCGCTCTTCAGGCGGCGGCTCGCCATCAGGATGAACACGCGGAAGGCCGTGTCACTGAATCCGAAGCCCTTCGGGGGCGTCTCGGCGTGCATGCCCACCTGCAGATCCACCTTCTCGACATCGCCGTAGATCTCCTCGAGCTCTCGCGCCCACACGGGATTGTCGGTGAGCTCGTCGAACGTCGCGGCCGGCTTGAGGTGCAGCTGCCGCCGGAACTCGTTGTACCTCGGCACGCCGCGCTCGCGATCCCGCGTGATGTCGAGTGCCGCGATGTCGAGGCGCAGACCGTCCGGAAGGGTGATGTCCTGCATCCACCGCGGGAAGTTGTGCAGTTGGACGGCGCCCGGATGCTGCGTCCCGAACGAGTACCAGAGATCCTGCACCTCCTGCGGTCCCTCGAGCACGCGCTGGGCATTGAGCAGGATGATCTCCTGGAACTCCATCGAGTCCAGCAGCGCGTTGTCGTCGAGCGAGCGCACCTCGAGCTCCTCCGGAAGGAGCGGATGCAGGCGGTACACCGCCGCGAACTCCTCGGTCAGCTGATAGGGCGCGCCGTGGTGATCGTGCGCGGACCCCGGGATGCCGCTGATGACGTCGCTCCTGCTGATGCGGCCGAACCGCCGGTGGATCTTCTCCTCGGCGAGGCCCCACCAGTTCGCTCGCATCGCGACCTTCATGACGGGGTGGGCGATGATCGCGGGCGTCCACTCGACGGTGTGGATCTTCGCGAGGAGGGCGGAGTTCACGAGCTGCGCCGTGCCGAACAGCTCCTCCTCCGTCAGATGCGGATGCTCCTTCTTCAGCGCGTCGCAGATGGCGTTGTGCTCGAGCGTGAACAGGGTGTGCAGCATCCCGAGCCCCACCCACCAGTTCTCGCTGAAGCCCGTGAGAGCCACGCCCGTGGCGGGATCGAGGGGCAGGTGCCCGTCCTTGAGCAGCAGCTTGCCGTCGACGTGGCTGCGAACCTGCTCGCGTCGCTCTTCCGTGCTGCCGTAGATCGACGAGGCATCCCACCAGTGGGAGTTGGTGTTGATGTACGTCGGCGGGATGTCCTGGTCGGCATCGACGCGCGTCGAGTCCTGCTTCGTCCGGGGAATCCGCATGGGGTTCTCGAACCACGGGTCGCCCTCGGGCAGCGGGATGTCGATGGTCGAGTTGTCCTCGCGGCCGTGCGCGAACCAGTCGTGGGTCTGGAACTGGATCCAGGCCGCCGCGAGCAGGTTGATCGAGGTCGCGGGCGTGAACTCGTCGCGCCGCAGGAGCCTCTGGCTGATCTCGCGCGCGTTGGGGCGGGCGATGTCGGGGTCGGCGGCCGGGTACGCGTTCGCGAGGGCGACGTTCCGGGCGAACCGCGTGGTCGCCATGCCCATGTCGGGATCGCTCAGGTCGTTGAACGAGCCGTCCGCCGACCGGAACCGCCGTTGCGCGTCGGTCGCATCGGCGAGCGCGACGCCCGGGCGCCGGCCGCCTTCTCCGGGCGTGCGGGTGTCGACCAGGTTCTCCCTGCGCAGCTGATCCCGCAGTGCGATCAGGTTCACGAGCGACAGGAGGAACGGCAGCCTGTGCCACGGAGTCCGCCGGTTCACCCGCGTGTAGACGCCGATCAGCGCGCGCTCGAACACCGATGGTCTGCTCACTGCCGACTCCATTCGTCGCAGGCGGGGGTCCCCCACTGGATGCCCCCATCCGGGTGGATCTGCCCGAATCATAGTGAGTACCGGGATGCCCCGGCCATCCTTCTTCGCCGGACCGCGGGTCGGGGGCGGGCGAGGCATCCCTCACCATCTCATCGACGGCCCGGTCGCGATGATTGCGACGGCATTGCCCGCTCACTAGCGTGAGCACTGGTGCCGGAGCGGGGGCTCGATGGTCGACTGTGCACCGGAAGGGACAGCCGTGGGGGCACAGGTGGAGCACGTCGACGCCGTCGTGGTGGGCTCCGGGTTCGGCGCATCGGTGTCGGCGTTCCGGCTCGCGGAGGCAGGACGCTCGGTCGTGGTGCTGGAGCGCGGCCGGGCATACCCGCCCGGCAGCTTCGCGCGCAGCCCGTATGAGATGAGCCGCGCCTTCTGGGAGCCGAAGGACGAGCTCTTCGGGCTCTTCGACATCAGATCGTTCCGCAAGATCGAGGGGATCGTCTCGGCGGGGCTGGGCGGCGGATCGCTCATCTACGCCAACGTGCTCCTGCGCAAGGACGAGCGCTGGTTCGTGCACGACTCGCCGCTCCCGGGCGGCGGGTACGAGAACTGGCCGATCGGCCGCAGCGACCTGGACCGGCACTACGACGCCGTCGAGGCGATGATGACGCCGACGACGAACCCGTATCCCGATCTCCCCAAGTCGAAGGCGCTTCGGGATGCCGCCACCAGCCTGGGTCTCGAGAGCTTCGACCCTCCCCTCGCGATCTCGTTCTCGTCGCGGCGGGGTGCCCCGGCGCAGCCCAAGCAGATCATCGAGGAGCCCGCGTACGGCAACCTCCACGGTGCGACGCGTCTGACCTGCCGGCTCTGCGGCGAGTGCGACATCGGCTGCAACGAGGGGTCGAAGAACACGCTCGACCACAACTACCTCTCGGCGGCGAAGGCGAAGGGCGCTGAGATCCGCACACTCGCCGACGTCTTCGGCATCACGCCGCTGCCGGACGGCGGGTACGAGGTGCGCTACACGCAGTACGGCACCGACCCCGAGGCCGACGGCAAGCGGGGTCGTGTGGAAGTGCGGATCACGTGCGAGCAGCTGTTCCTCGGCGCCGGGACGTTCGGCTCGACGACCCTGCTGCTGCGCAACCGGGTCGCCCTGCCCGCGCTCGGGCGTGCGCTGGGCAGCCGCTTCAGCGGCAACGGCGACCTTCTGACGTTCTCCCTCGCGGCGCAGGCGGCGTCGGACTCGGGGCAGATGCGGCTCATCGACCCGGCGTACGGTCCGGTCATCACGACGGCGATCCGCAAGCCGGACGGCGTGGATGAAGAGGGAGCGGGCCGCGGCTACTACGTGCAGGAGGCCGGCTTCCCCGAGTTCGCGAACTGGCTCATCGAGACATCGCAGGTCACCTCGTCGATGAAGCGCGCGGCCGCCGTGGTGCGTCAGCTGATCTCGTATCGCCTGAAGAACACGAATGAGTCGACCATCTCGGCCGAGGTCGCCAAGCTCGTCGGGCAGGGGCGGCTCACCTCCAGCTCGCTCCCTCTCCTCGGCATGGGTCGCGACACTCCGGACGGCAGGATCACCCTCACCGACGGCGAGCTCGACGTGGAGTGGACCACAGCGACGAGCGAGGCCTACTTCGACTCGATGCGCAGCACGATGCGCGACATCTCCGACACGCTCGGCGGACGCTTCCGCGACAACCCCCTCTGGTGGACGAAGCGCGTCATCACGGTCCACCCGCTCGGCGGAGCGCCGATGGGCCGTCACGTCCACGAGGGCGTCGTCGACAGCTGGAACGAGTCGTTCGGGCACCCCGGGCTCTTCGTCGTCGACGGCTCGGCCGTACCGGGCCCCGTCGGCCCGAACCCCTCCCTCACGATCGCCGCGATGGCCGACCGGGCCGTCGAGCGCGTCCTCGAGCAGCCCAGGAAGAAGGGGCGTCCCGCCTCTGCCGCGGCGGCACCTGTCGAGGAGCCGGAACCCGTCGCGCCGGCCGATCCCATCGCGGGCCGCGGCATGGAGTTCACCGAGAAGATGCGCGGCTTCATCGCTCTGGGCCAGACCGACTCCCGGACCGGATGGCGGATGGGGCGCCAGCTCACGCAGCGCTTCATGTTCAAGCTCACGATCACGGCGCCGGACGTCGAGCGCTTCGTCGGCACGGAGGATCACACCGCCGTCGCGAAGGGCTACGTCGACAGCGACATCCTCGGCGGGCAGCTCCCGGTGCAGCGGGGCTGGGCGAACCTCTTCGTCGACACCGAGCACGACGGCACGCGCGAGATGCGCTACCGGCTGTGGTTCAGCGACATGTCGGGCACCCCCATCACGATGTACGGCTTCAAGACCGTGCGCGACGACCCTGGCTTCGATATCTGGACCGACACCTCGACGCTCTACATCAGGCTTCTCAAGGGGCACGTCCCCCCAGGGCCGAACGGCGCCGACGACGGCACCGGCGAGGTGATCGCGGCGGGAATGCTCCGCATCCTCCCCGCCGACTTCGCGCGGCAGCTCACGACGTTCAAGGGCTCGGGACGTGGTCCGATCGCATCGATCGCGCGGTTCGGCACCTTCTTCACGAAGTCCGTGATGGATGCCTACCTCCCGCCCGCCTCGGAGAAGGGGCCCTCGCCCCGCCAGGAGGCCGGCCGATGACCGCGCTCGCCGTCAACCGTCGGCTGCACGTCGACGAACCGCATTTCCTCCGCACCGAGGACGGCGTCGCGCTCACCCTCATCCACGTGCGTGGCCCGCACGAGCCGACGAAGGGGCCGGTGCTCCTCGTCCACGGCGCCGGGATGCGTGCCGAGTCGTTCCGCCCGCCGGCGATCCGATCCCTCGTCGACGTCCTCCTCGAAGACGGACGCGACGTCTGGATGCTGAACTGGCGAGGCTCGACCGACCTCGCGCGCATCCCGTGGACCCTCGATGATGTGGCCCGGTACGACCACCCCGCCGCCGTGCGCCATGTCTCGGAGCAGACCGGTTCGACCGCGATCAAGGCCATCGCGCACTGCCAAGGCTCGACGAGTCTCAGCATGGCGGTCGTGGCGGGGCTCGTGCCCGAAATCGAGACGGTGGTCTCGAACTCGGTCTCGCTCCATCCCGTCCTGCCGGGTTTCGCGAAGGTCAAGCTGGGCGTCCTGCGCCCCCTCTTCCAGGGCCGCGAGCCCTACGTCGACGTCGCCTGGGGCGACGGGCCGGAGCGAGGCATCCGTCGTGCGACGCGCAATGCCGTACGGCTGTGGCATGTGGAGTGCCGAGAACCCTCCTGCAACATGGCGAGCTTCGCGCTCGGCTCGGGTCATCCCGCCCTCTGGCATCACCGCAACCTCGACGCTGCCACGCACAAGTGGCTGAGCGGCGAGTTCGGCCAGATCCCGATGAGCGTCTATACGCAGCTCGCGAAGTCCGCGCGCGCGGGCCAGATCGTGGCGATCCAGCCCCGGGACGGGATGCCGCTCCGCTATGCGAGCGCGCCGCCGAAGTCGGAGGCGCGCTTCGCCCTCTTCACGGGTGCGGACAACCGCGCGTTTCTGCCCGCAAGCCAGCGCGCCACCTACGCCTATCTCGCTGAGCATCAGCCCGGTCGCCACTCCGTGCGCGTGATCCGCGGCTATGGGCACGCCGACGTCTTTGTCGGCCACCGCGCGCACATCGACGTCTTCCCCCATTTCGTGGCGGCCCTCGACGGGGCGCCGATCTAACCTGCCGGTCCGATGTGCTTGAGCGCCTCGCGCACGGTGAGGGCGCTCAGGTCGTGGTGGGCGACGAAGCGGCGCACCCAGTCCGGCTGAACCCGCGCGTACTCGCGCAGCGCCCACCCGATCGCTTTGCGGATGAAGAACTCCCCGTCCGCCGTGTTCGGCTCGATCGCATCGGTCAGCAGGTCAGGGTCGACCCGATCGCGCCGCCCGAGCTGGGCGAGGATCGCGAGGCGGCGCATCCAGAAGTCGTCGTCGACGGCCCACCGCCGCACGAGCGCCGCGGTCTCGTCCGGTCGCGCATCGAGCGCCTCGGCCAGCCGGTGCGCCAGCTCGTCTGTGATGTCCCACCACTGTCCCGTGCGCACCATGTGCTCCGCCAGCGGCAGCACGGCCGGATCGGCCCTCAGCGGCCGGAGGGCGAGCAGCGCCATCGCGGCGTAGCGCTCTTCGCGATGGGATGCCTCGTCCCACAGCTGCCGCGACGCCGAGAGAAGGGCCGAGGCATCCGTCGTCCGCTGCGCTGCAGCGCGCGTGAGGCGCCGCACCTCCGGCACAGCCACGCCGTAGAACGGCATCGCCGACTTCATGTAGGCCTGCTGGCCGGGCGCGCGCTCCGCGTCGGCCGCTGCCCGCAGTGCCGCGCGGATCGCATCGGGAAGGGCGCTGCTCATGAGGACACGCTAGCGGCGACGCCGGTCCGCCCTCAGCGACCACCGCTTCGCCGGCGCTCGCCACCGCGGAGGCCTCGCCGCCGAGTCGCAACGGGCGTATCTTGGGGGCAACGTGGGCGATGGGGGTCATCACGTATCAGAAGCCGTGTGATGCGCCGGTGAGCGTCGGGGGGACGTACTGGGATCACAGGAATCGAGTGCCACCCTCCCAGGAGCCGGGCACTGATTACGCGTGCGCGCCGGGCACCACGGTGCGCTGCGCGGCGGACGGATGGGTCATCGACCGCAAGCTCACCAACAGCGGAGCGATGGGCAGGTACATCACGGTCGCGCTGGACGACGGCCGAACGGTCCGGTACCTCCACCTCTCGAGCCCGTGGGCCCGGGTCGGGGACCGGGTCGCTGCAGGTCAAGGGATCGCGGCATCGGGCGCCTCCGGGTTCGGATCGGATCAGGGTTATGGGGCGCATGTGCATGTGACGCTGTGGCCCGGCGCCGCCTGGGCTGCGACCCCGATCGACTTCCACGCGCACGCCGGGGCGGCCTCCGCATCGCTCGCTGCGGTCGCGGTCCGCCGGCCACGCGCCACCCAGCCACGAGAGGAAGAGACGGAGATGAAGACCATTCGGCGTCCCGAGGGGACGATCTTCTTCGCGGACGAGATCGGCGCCGACCATGTCGGTTCCTATCGCACGCCCGATATCGGACTCGGAGAGTTCCTCGAATCGATGTCCAAGGTCTTCGGCGCGACGGAGGAGGTGAGCGCCCGCGAGTTCGACATCGCTGTGGCGATCGCGCAGCGCCGCTGGGCTGCGAAGCGGGCCGAGATCGTCAACGAGGTGGTCGCGAAGCTCACGCCGATCGTGGCGGGTGCGCAGCCAGTGATCGACCCGGCTCTGATCCGCGATGCCATCCTCTCCACCCTCGACGGCCTGGACGCCGGCCTCGATCCGGCGACGATCGACGCGATCGCCAACAACATCGCCAACGACCAGCACGACCGCATGAGCGGGATGCCGGACCGGTTCCCGACCGAGCCCCTGCCCGACCGCGGCAGCCGTCACGACTGATCGCGGCATCGACAGGGTGAAGCGTTCACATGTGGAGTCGACGGTCATCCGCGCGGTGGGCTACGACACGGCGACGGCGGTGCTCGAGATCGAGTTCACCTCCGGCGATGTGTACCGCTACTACGCCGTCCCGCCCTCCGCTCATCGCGCCCTGATCGGGGCGGAGAGCGCCGGGCGCTTCTTCGCGGAGAAGATCCGGCACGTCTATCCGACCGAGCGGGTGAGGTAGCGGCATCCCCCTCCCCCGCAACGACGAAACCCCCGGCGAACCGGGGGTTTCAGTTGGTGCGCGATACTGGGATCGAACCAGTGACCTCTTCCGTGTCAGGGAAGCGCGCTACCGCTGCGCCAATCGCGCCTGTGAAGGCTCTTCAGTTGAGAGAGTGGAGGTGGCGACGGGATTCGAACCCGTGTAAACGGCTTTGCAGGCCGGTGCCTAGCCGCTCGGCCACGCCACCGCGTGTGGTTTGACCCCACGTGCCGTGACTCCCCGTCGGGGAATCCCTGCACTCGAGCGGATGACGAGACTCGAACTCGCGACCCTCACCTTGGCAAGGTGATGCGCTACCAACTGCGCTACATCCGCGTTACTCCGGATCTCTCCGGCGCTTGAATGACTTTAGCCGATCCCCGCGCAGGTGCAAAACCGGACGGAGCCCGCGCGTGTCACACCGGTGTGATTCGTGCGGCCCCGCGGCATCCGGTAGGATCGGGACTCGGCCCCAACGGGCCCACGGGCGATTGGCGCAGTTGGTAGCGCGCTTCCTTCACACGGAAGAGGTCATCAGTTCGAGTCTGGTATCGCCCACCCTGCGAAGCCCCGGATGCGTCCGGGGCTTTCGTGTCTTCCGGCCTCAGGCGCCCTCGACCGCCCAGCCGTAGCGCTGGTGCAAAGCGCTTGCCACGCGCGTGAACCGCTCGAGGTCGAGAGCGGATGCCTCGCGCCGCATGCCTGCGGAGTGCACGGTGTAGAGCTGCTCGATGTCGACCCAGGACGGTCGTCCCTGCGGGTCCCACGGACCCGATCCGATCGCGAGGAAGTCCCGATCGCCGTCGTGGGACTTGGAGGTGAGGCGCACCGCGTACACGCGCGAGTCGTCCAGGCGTCCGATGACGAGGACGGGGCGGTCCTTGCCGCGTCCGTCTCGCTCCGCGTACGGCACCCAGGTCCAGATGATCTCGCCCGCGTCGGGATCGCCGTCGAGGTCGGGCTGATAGGTGATCCGGAGCGCCTTCGCGGCCGGCGGTGCGATCTCGATCGTCGCGGCGAAGCCGGAGCGGCCGTCGCCGTGGGACGTCGTCGTCGCCGGAGTGCGCCGGGACGGCGTCAGAAGGCTCTTCAGGGCTCCGAGGAGGCTGCGGCGCGGGCTCATGACCCACACCCTAACGGGACGCGGAAGGGGCGCCGCGCAGCGCGCGACGCCCCTTCCTGGTTACGGTGTCAGCCGCGGGTGTCGGTGAGGACGTAGCCCTCCTCGCCGTGCACGACGGTGTCGATGCCGGCGATCTCGTCCTCGTTCTTGACGCGGAATCCGATCGTCTTCTGGATGATCCAGCCGATGGCGTACGCGAGCACGAACGAGTAGATGAGCACGGAGAAGGCGGCGATCGCCTGGACGAGCAGCTGCGTGCCGTCGCCGCCCGTGAACAGTCCGACGCCGGTCGCGAAGAAGCCGATGTACAGCGTGCCGATGAGGCCGCCGACCAGGTGGATGCCCACGACGTCGAGCGAGTCGTCGAAGCCCCACTTGAACTTGAGCTCGATCGCGAGAGCGCAGACGGCGCCGGCGATGAGGCCGAGGAGGATGGCCCATCCCGGCGTGAGCGAGGCGCACGCCGGGGTGATCGCGACGAGGCCTGCAACGGCGCCGGAGGCGGCGCCGACCGAAGTGGGCTTGCCGTCCTTGATCTTCTCGACGATGAGCCACGCGAGCAGGGCCGCCGCGGGAGCGGCGATCGTGTTGACGAACGCGAGAGCGGCCGTGTTGTCGGCGGCGAGCTCCGATCCGGCGTTGAAGCCGAACCACCCGAACCACAGGAGGCCGGCGCCGAGGAGCACGAACGGCGGGTTGTGGGGCACCTGGATGCCCTTCTGGAAGCCGACGCGCTTGCCGAGGACGAGAGCCAGGGCGAGGGCTGCGGCACCGGCGTTGATGTGGACCGCCGTGCCGCCCGCGAAGTCGATCGCGCCGGCGCCCAACCAGGTCTGCAGACCGTAGGTGATCCAGCCTCCGTAGGCGAAGCTGCCGTCGTCGGCGAGGCCGAAGTTGAAAACCCAGCTCGCCACCGGGAAGTAGACGATCGTCGCCCAGATCGTCGCGAAGATCATCCATGCGCCGAACTTGGCCCGGTCGGCGATCGCGCCCGAGACGAGCGCGACGGTGATGATCGCGAACGTCGCCTGGAAGGCGACGAAAGCGAGGGGCGGGTACGCCGCGCCGTCAGGCGTCTCGAGCAGGCTCGTGAGGCCGAACTCGGCGGGGTCGATCGCCCACGGCGCCTGGATCTGTCCGTCGGCGGTCTTCGGGAACGCCACGGCGTAGCCGTAGAGCACCCAGAGCACGCCGATGAGACCCATGGCGCCGAAGCTCAGCATCATCATGCTGATGACGCTCTTGGCCTTCACGAGTCCGCCGTAGAAGAACGCCAGTCCCGGCGTCATGAGGAGGACGAGGGCGGCTGCGATGAGGATGAATGCGGTGTTGCCTTGATCCATCTCGGGAGGAACCTCTCTGCAGGGACGCAGGGAATAGCGTCGGGTCCGCCCATTGTCACGAGCGCCCGTTACCGCGGACCGGGATGCCTGTTTCGCGTCTGTTACGCGTACCGTGCCCGTGTAAACATCAGGTTTCGGGCAGCCGCAAGTCGTCCGCGGACCCGCTGTCAGTCGTGCGTCAATGCCACCAGGCGCGAGATTGCGCGCAGGTACTTCTTGCGGTACCCGCCGCCGAGCATCTCCTCGCCGAAAACCTGGTCGAGTGAGACGCCGGTGGCCCGGATCGGGATCTGGGCGTCGTAGGCACGGTCGACGAACGCGACGAAGCGCAAGGCGGCCGACTGGTCGTCGAGCTCGGCGACGTCCCGCAGGCCGATCGTCGAGAGCCCTTCGATGAGCCTGATGTACCGGCTCGGGTGCACGCGCGACAGGTGATCGATGAATGCCGGGAAGGCGTCGTCCGACGCGACGCCGCGGGCCGCGGCATCCGTCACCGTCCTCTCGTACTCGGAGTCGGTGAGCACGGCGGCGTGCCCGTCGATCGCGCGCTGGCGGTAGTCGGTGCCGTCGATCCGCAGCGTCTGGAAGTTGGCGGACATCGCGTGGATCTCGCGCAGGAAGTCCTGCGCCGCGAACCGGCCCTCGCCGAGCGCGTTGGGAGGGGTGTTGGATGTCGCGGCCATGCGTGTGCCGCCGGCGACGAGCTCGCCGAGCAGCCGCGTCATCACCATCGTGTCGCCCGGGTCGTCGAGTTCGAACTCGTCGATGCAGAGCAGGTCGGAGCCGCGGAACAGCTCCACGGTGTTCTGGTAGCCGAGAGCGCCGACGAGGGCCGTGTACTCGATGAACGAGCCGAAGTACTTCCGGCGTGCGGGCAGCGCGTGGTAGATCGCCGCGAGGAGGTGCGTCTTGCCGACCCCGAAGCCGCCGTCGAGATAGACGCCGGGCTTGAGCTCCGGACCCTTCTTGGCGCGGCGGAAGAAGCCGCCCTTCGCGACCGGCTGGCCCCTGCCCGAGAAGGCCATGAGCGTGTCCTTGGCCTCCTGCTGCGAAGGGAAGGACGGGTCGGCACGGTACGACTCGAAGGTCGCGCCGTCGAACTGCGGCGGCGGCACGAGGGCCTCGACCATCTCGGCGCCCGACACGTGAGGCATGCGCTGGGTCAGGTGCACGATTCCGGAAGCCGTCGTGGTCATCTCGTCCTGTATCGCCGTCTTACGGGGTGGATGCGCCCGCACCCGCGGGAATCTAGGGTCGGAAGCGCGCGTTCAACCCTACGCCGTCGCCCGCCCGCCCCCTTCACCCGAGGAGTGCCGTTGTCCGTCGAGTTCGACACCTCGTCCCCCAAGTTCGCCGACTACGCCGAGCCCGGCCGCCTCGTCACGGGCGACTGGCTGCAGGCGCGGCTCGGTCAGCCGGGTCTCGTGGTCGTCGAGTCGGACGAGGACGTGCTCCTCTATGAGACCGGCCACATCCCCGGTGCGGTGAAAGTCGACTGGCACACCGAGCTGAACGACCCGGTCGTGCGCGACTACGTCGACGGCGAGGGATTCGCCGAGCTGCTGAGCCGCAAGGGCATCCGGCGCGACGACACCGTGGTCATCTACGGCGACAAGAACAACTGGTGGGCCGCGTACGCGCTCTGGGTGTTCTCCCTGTTCGGCCACGAGGACGTGCGCCTCCTCGACGGCGGCCGCGACAAGTGGATCGCGGAGGGTCGTCCTCTGACGACGGATGCCTCGACCCTCGAGCCGACGGACTATCCGGTCGTCGAGCGCGACGACTCGACCCTCCGCGCCTACAAGGAGGACGTGGTCGCCCATTTCGGCAACCCGCTCATCGACGTCCGCTCCCCCGAGGAGTACAACGGCTCGCGCACGTCCGCGCCCGCCTATCCGGAGGAGGGAGCGCTCCGCGCCGGGCACATCCCGTCGGCCCAGAGCGTCCCGTGGGCCCGCGCCGTGGCGGCGGACGGCGGCTTCAAGACCCGCGCCGAGCTCGATGCGATCTACCGCGGCGACGCGGGCCTGCAGGACGGCGACGACATCGTCGCCTACTGCCGCATCGGCGAGCGGTCGAGTCACACCTGGTTCGTCCTGCACCACCTCCTCGGCTTCGAGCGGGTCCGCAACTACGACGGCTCGTGGACCGAATGGGGCAGCGCGGTCCGGGTGCCGATCGCGACGGGCGACGAGCCGGGCGAGGTCCCGGGCCGCTGACCGCCGGGCCCCGGCATCCCGCCCCGTGAAAGGATGGTGGCGATGACCGAAGCCGTCCTTCCCGAGACCCTCGCCGAGATCCGCGACGAGTTCCTCGAGCTGCCCGAGGCCGATCGGCTGCAGCTGCTGCTCGAGTTCTCGAACGAGCTCCCGGACGTGCCGTCCGAGTACGACGACCACCCCGAGCTCCGGGAGCGCGTGGCGGAGTGCCAGTCGCCGGTCTACATCATCCTCGACGTCGCCCCCGATGGGCGGGTCGCGATGCATGCGACCGCGCCGAAGGAGGCCCCGACGACGCGCGGGTTCGCGAGCATCCTGGTTCAGGGGATCTCGGGCCTCACGGCCGACGAGGTGCTGGCGATCCCCGACGACTTCCCGCAGAGCATCGGCCTCACGCGCGCCGTCTCGCCGTTGCGCATCGCCGGCATGACCGGCATGCTCATGCGCGCCAAGCGCCAGGTGCGGGCGAAGCTGGTGGCGTGATGGAGCTCGCGCCCAAGCCCACCGACTCCCCCGCGGAGGCCGGCATCGTCACCGAGCTCTTCCCCCGCTCGCTCGAGTCGGCCCGTATCGGCGACGAGGGCACGGACGAGTGGATGTCGCGGCGCTATGCCGTGGAGGGCGACCGGATCGTGCGGCTCAACCTGATCACGACCATCACGGGGGCGACCTCCGGCGACGACGGCACGAGCGAGAGCATCACGTCGCGCACCGATCGCTACGTCCTCGGCGCGATCCGCCGCGCATCGGACGTCGTGGTCGTCGGCGCCCAGACCGTCCGCATCGAGGGCTACCTGCTGCCGAAGACGGCGCGACTGGCCGTGGTCACCTCGACGGGCGACCTCGGCGCGGGCAAGCTGAGCGCGGCCGGCCGCGAGGACCGCCCGCCGGCGCTCGTGCTGTGCCCGCAGGACCGCGCCGACCTCGTGCGACACGCGCTGGGCGATGCCCCGGCGGAGGTCGTTCCGCTTCCGACCGACGGAGAGCGCCTGACGCCCCAGACGATCGTCGCGGGCCTGCGCGCCAAAGGGTTCGGCCGCATCGTCTGCGAGGGAGGCCCCGAGCTCGCGACGCAGTTCGTCGAGGCGGGCGTGGTGGATGAGCTCTGCGTCACGGTGTCGCCCGTGCTCGAGCCCGCACGACAGCCGTTCGTCCGCCTCACGGAGCGCGTCGAGACCCGGGTCGCCGGCATGCTCGTGGACGATGCGGGCTTCAGCTATCTGCGGCTTCGCGTGCGGGGATGAGGTCGTGGCGCTCGAGCCAGGATCGGATGCTGTCGCTCCAGCGCTCCTGGTCGTAGTTCCACAGCTTGGTGTGGCGCGCCACCTCGAACACCTGCATCTCGACGAGATCCGGGCGCCGGACGACGAGCTCGTGGGAGGCGTCCGACGGCACGAAGCCGTCGTCGTCGCTGTGCAGGATGAGGACCGGATGCCGCAGCTCGGCCGCACGCGCGACCACGTCGAGACGGTCGAACGGGATGGCGGCACCGGTCCGCGTGACGGGCGTCGCCCACTCCGACTGCAGCGCGCCGATCGCGAGGCCCTTCACGGCCGTCGGGAGGCGGTACTGCTTGGCCTGATAGTCGAGCACGACGCGCCAGTCGATGACAGGCGACTCGAGGATGAGACCCGCGATGAGGTCGCGGTGGGCGCTGTTCAGATCGACCTGCAGCGAGATGGCTCCGCCCATGGACCAGCCCATGAGGATGACGCGCCGGGCGCCGCGCCTCCGCGCGAATCCGACGGCGGCATCGACGTCTCGCCACTCGGTCGCCCCGAGGGTGTAGGTGCCCGAACGGCTGCGCGGGGCCTCGCCGTCGTTGCGGTACGACACCACGAGGGATGTGATGCCCAGCCCGTGGAAGAGCGGCACGGCGCGCAGCGCCTCCGCGCGGTTGGTGCCCCGGCCGTGCACCTGGATGACCCATGTGTCGGTGGACTCCGCCGCGGGGAAGAGCCACGCGGGGCACGGGCCCACGGCCGAGCCGATCAGCTCCGGGGTGAACGGGATGTGCAGCTCTTCCGGCCGGTCGTAGTACCAGCCGCTGAACGCCGCGTCCGACGACAGGCGCGATGCCGGTCCGATGTGCGTCAGCAGCTTGCGCTTGACCGAATGCGCGTCCTCGGCGAGCACCGAGCCGAGCTTCACGTAGGACGCCGTGCCGGTGGTGAAGAGGCCGTATCGACCTGGGAGCTCCGTGTCGGCGGTGCGGCTGAGCGTGATCGTCTGGGCCGCCGTGTCGAGGTCGAGGATCTTCGTGTCGGGCACGCGGGTAGCAGGGGTCACGATCTGCCGCGCCGTGCGCACCGAGAGGACTCCGATGAGGCCCAGCACGCCCCCGAGCGCGAAGCTCAGCGCGACGACCGCCGCACGGACGCCGGCCATCAGCGCGGGTGTTGCGCCACGCGTCGCGGCGCGCCTGGGAGTGACCATCGAGGCCTCACTCTAGTCTGTCCGCGTGGCTGAGCTTCGTCCCCCGGCGACGCCTGTGTCGTTCGCCCAGGCGGCCGCGGACGTGCGCTCGGTGAGCTTCCGCGACGACCTCGTCGTGCGCGAGATCGCCGCGCCGTCGGGTCTCGCCCCCGACGCCCTCGCGGTGGCGGCCGACGTGCGTCCGGACGCCCCCGGCGAGGACTCCGCCTACGGCACCGGACGCTTCGTCCTGCTCCACGACGACGGCGAACCGTCGGGCTGGGAGGGCCCGTGGCGGATCGTATGCTTCGCCCAAGCGCCCCTCGAACCCGACATCGGGGTCGACCCGCTCCTGGCAGATGTGGCATGGTCGTGGCTCGTGGATGCTCTCGATTCTCGTCACGCCGCTTACCGGGCCGCGTCCGGCACGGCGACGAAGACGCTCTCCAAGGGATTCGGCTCGCTGGCGGCCGAGGGCGACGGCGCGCAGATCGAATTGCGCGCCTCGTGGTCGCCGTCGGGGCCGATCGGCGCTCACGTCGAGGCGTGGGCGGAGCTCGTCTGCATGCTCGCCGGTCTTCCGCCGGGCTCCGAGGGCATCACGATGCTCGGATCGCGCAGGTCGCCGCGTGGCTGAGTACGAAGTCATCGCCGACGCGGAGGGACTCGAGCACGCGGCATCCGTCCTCGCCGGTGGAACCGGACCAGTCGCGGTCGATGTCGAGCGCGCATCGGGCTTCCGCTACTCCCAGCGCGCGTACCTCATCCAGGTGTTCCGTCGTGACGCGGGTCTCTTCCTCTTCGACCCCCCGCCGATCGGCGACTTCACCGCCCTGCAGGGCGCGATCGGCGGTGCCGAGTGGGTGCTCCATGCAGCGAGCCAGGACCTGCCGTCGCTCCGCGAGCTGGATCTCGTGCCCGCGTCGATCTTCGACACCGAGCTCGCCTCCCGGCTGCTCGGCCGGGAGCGCGTGGGGCTCGGCGCGGTCGTGGAGGAGACGCTCGGCATCGCGCTCGCGAAGGCGCACTCCGCTTCCGACTGGTCCACACGCCCTCTCCCCCAGGCCTGGCTCGAATACGCGGCGCTCGACGTCGAGCATCTCGTCGATGTCCGCGACGTCCTCGCCGAAGCGCTCGAGAAGCAGGGGAAGATGCAGTTCGCCGTCGAGGAGTTCCAGGCCGTGCTCGATCGGCCGCCGAAGGTCGCGCGCGAAGAGCCCTGGCGGCGATTGAGTGGCCTGCACACCGTCCGCGGACGGCGCTCGCTCGCGATCGCGAGGGCGCTGTGGGTCGCCCGTGAGGAGTTCGCGCAGGCGGAGGATGTCGCGCCCGGGCGGCTCGTCCCCGACCGGGCTCTCGTCGCAGCCGTGCTCGCCGATCCCAAGTCGAAGGCCGACCTCGCCCGCGTGAAGGAGTTCACGGGACGCGCGAGCCGCACGCAGCTCGACCGCTGGTGGGCGGCCATCGAAGCCGGCCGCGCCACCACGGAGCTCCCCAGCGAGCGCGGGACCGGCGGCGACTCCCTTCCGCCGCCGCGCGCCTGGGCAGACCGAAACCCGCCCGCCGATGCACGGCTCAAGACCGCACGCCCGCTCGTCGAGGCCCGCGCGGCCGAGATCGACATGCCCGTCGAGAACCTGCTTACGCCGGAACTGCTGAGGCGCGTCGCCTGGGCTCCGCCCGAGCCCGTCACCGCGGCATCCATCGGTGAAGCGCTGGCGGAACTGGGTGCGCGGCCCTGGCAGATTGAGCAAACCGCACAGGTGATCGCCGATGCCTTTGTCGGATCCGTGCAAGGGCCGTCGGAGGCGTCGGAAACCGCTTCGTAGGTTTCCCCCACCCGATTCCGGGGCATTCGGGGCCGCTTCTAGGGTGGAAGCATCCCCAACTTTCTGGAGGCAGAGTGGCCGAGATTTCGGACGTCTTCTTCGTCGATGGAGTGCGCACACCCTTCGGGCGCGCCGGCGAAAAGGGCATGTACTGGAACACCCGCGCCGATGATCTCGCCGTCAAGGCGACCATCGGCCTCATGGAGCGCAACCCGGACGTTCCCAAGGATCGCGTGGACGATGTGGCGATCGCCGCGACGTCGCAGACGGGCGACCAGGGCCTGACCCTGGGCCGCTCGGTGGCGATCCTCGCGGGGCTGCCGCAGACGGTTCCCGGCTTCGCCATCGACCGCATGTGCGCGGGCGCCATGACGAGCGTCACGACCATGGCGGCGTCGATCGGGGTCGGGATGTACGACGTCGCGCTCGCGGGCGGCGTCGAGCACATGGGTCACCACCCCATCGGCGGCAACGCCGACCCGAATCCGCGCTTCGTCGCGGAGAAGATGGTCGACCCGGGTGCGCTCAACATGGGCGTCACGGCGGAGCGCATCTTCGACCGCTTCCCGCACCTCACGAAGGAGCGCTCGGACCGCTACGGCATGCTGAGCCAGCACAAGGTGCAGGCCGCCTACGACGGCGGCAAGATCCAGCCCGACCTCGTGCAGGTCGCGATCAAGGGCGCCGACGGCGCGTGGGGCCTCGCGACCGAGGACGAAGGTCGCCGCCCCCAGACGACGATGGAAGACCTGGCGAGCCTCAAGACGCCCTTCCGGCCGCACGGCCGCGTCACGGCGGGCACGTCCTCGCCCCTGACGGACGGGGCGACGATGTCGCTCCTCGCGGGCGGCGGCGCCGTGAAGGAGCTCGGACTCCGCCCCAAGATGAAGCTCGTCTCCTTCGCCTTCGCCGGCGTGCAGCCCGAGATCATGGGCATCGGCCCCATCCCGTCGACCGAGAAGGCGCTCAAGAAGGCCGGCCTCACGATCGACGACATCGGTCTTTTCGAGCTCAACGAGGCGTTCGCCATCCAGGTCATCTCCCTGCTCGACCACTTCGGGATCGCCGACGACGACCCGCGGGTCAACCCGTGGGGCGGTGCCATCGCGTTCGGCCACCCGCTCGCCGCCTCGGGCGTCCGGCTCATGATCCAGCTCGCGGCGCACTTCGCCGAGCGCCCCGACGTCCGCTACGGCCTCACCGCGATGTGCGTGGGCCTCGGGCAGGGCGGCTCGGTCATCTGGGAGAACCCGCACTACGACGGCAAGAAGAAGTAGGAATCACCTCGCAATGACGAACTACGACGAGATCGACTTCTCGCCCCTCGAAGCCCTGACCGATGGAGAAGTGATCACGCACTCCCCCGTGCGCGACATCCGCCTCCCGTCGGGCAAGGTGCTCGCCCTCATCACGCTCGACAACGGCCGTGACCACAACCGCCCGAACACGCTCGGGCCGGCGACGCTGACGGAACTCGGCGCCACCCTCGCGACCCTCAAGGCGCGCGCGGCCGCGGGTGAGATCCAGGCCGTCGGGATCACGGGCAAGCAGTACATCATGGCGGCCGGTGCCGACCTGTCCGACATCACGCGCCTCGGCTCGAAGGAGAACGCCCGCCTCATCGCGCAGCGCGGACACCAGGTGCTCGGCGGCCTCTCCGAGCTCGGAGTGCCGACGTTCGCCTTCGTGAACGGGCTCGCGCTCGGCGGCGGACTCGAGATCGCACTGAATTCGACGTACCGGACGGTGGATGCCTCGGCCGCGGCGGTCGCGCTCCCCGAGGTCTTCCTCGGCATCATCCCGGGGTGGGGCGGCGCGTACCTGCTGCCGAACCTCATCGGCATCGAGAACGCGCTCGAGGTCGTGGTCTCGAACCCGCTCAAGCAGAACCGCATGCTCAAGCCGCAGCAGGCCTACGAGTACGGCATCTTCGACGCGATCTTCCCCGCGGCCACCTACCTCGAGGACTCGCTGAAGTGGGCCGACGGCGTGCTCGGCGGCTCGGTCAAGGTCGTGCGCAAGAACGAGCCGGGCAAGATCGAGCGGCTCACGAAGTGGCCTATCGCGATCAAGGTCGCCCGCGGGATGCTCGAGTCCAAGATCGGCACCGTGCCGAAGTCGCCGTACGCCGCGCTCGAGCTGCTCGACAAGGCGAAGAGCGGCACGAAGGCCGAAGGCTTCGCGCGCGAGGACGAGGCTCTCGCCGAGCTCGTGACAGGCGACCAGTTCGCGGCATCCATGTACGCCTTCGATCTCGTGCAGAAGCGGGCCAAGCGGCCGGTCGGCGCGCCCGACAAGGAGCTCGCGAAGAAGGTCACGAAGGTCGGCATCATCGGCGCGGGTCTCATGGCGAGCCAGTTCGCCCTGCTCTTCGTGCGCAAGCTGCAGGTGCCGGTGCTCATCACCGACCTCGACCAGGCGCGTGTGGACAAGGGACTCGCTTACATCGGCGACGAGATCGCCAAGCTCGAGGCGAAGGGGCGCCTCGACGGCGACACCGCCAACAGGCTCCGCGCTCTCGTCACGGGCACGACCGACAAGAGCCTGTACGCCGACTGCGACTTCGTCATCGAGGCCGTCTTCGAGGAGGTAGGGGTCAAGCAGCAGGTGTTCGGCGAGATCGAGCAGATCATCGCCGACGATGCGATCCTCGCTACCAACACCTCGTCGCTCTCGGTCGAAGAGATCGGCGCGAAGCTCGCTCACCCCGAGCGTCTGGTCGGCTTCCACTTCTTCAACCCGGTCGCCGTCATGCCGCTCATCGAGATCGTCAAGACGCCGCAGACGACGGATGCCGCGCTCTCGACCGCCTTCGTCGTCGCGAAGGGCCTCGGCAAGAACGCGGTGCTCACCGCCGACGCTCCGGGCTTCGTCGTGAACCGGCTCCTCGCCAAGGTCATGGGCGAGGCGGCGCGCGCCGTCTACGAGGGCACTCCCCTCCTCGCGGTCGAGAACGCCTTCCGCCCGCTCGGCCTGCCGATGACGCCGTTCCAGCTCATCGACCTCGTCGGCTGGAAGGTCGCCGCGCACGTTCAGGACACGATGGCGCACTCGTTCCCCGACCGCTTCTACGCGAACGAGAACTTCCACCGGCTGGCTGAGCTGCCCGAGGTCGTCGAGAAGGACAAGTCGGGCCGCGTGACCGGCTGGTCGAAGGCCGCCTCCGGCGTCCTGAAGGGCGCCGTCGGCTCGACCCCCGCGAGCGAGGACGAGATCCTCCGACGCGTGCAGGACGGACTCGCGCAGGAGATCAAGCTCATGCTCGACGAGGGCGTCGTCCCGGAGGTGGAGGACATCGACCTGTGCCTCATCCTCGGCGCCGGCTGGCCCTTCATCGACGGCGGGGCGTCGCCCTACCTCGACCGCGAGGGGGCGTCGGAGCGGGTCTTCGGCGACACCTTCCACCACCCGGTGATCAAGGGGATCGGCGGCTGAGGCATCCGTTCATCGAAAGGGCGGTCCTTTTTCGGAAGGACCGCCCTTTCGCATGTGTGCGGCGCGTGGCGAGCCGCGGGGTGTTTCAGCCCTCGCGACGGCTCGCCCACTCCGGGATCGTCGGCAGCTCTGTGGTCGGCGTCTGACGGGCGACGGGGATGCGGGTGCCGAGGACCTGCGAGACGACGTCCTGCGCGATCTTGGCGGCTGTCAGGCCGGCGTCCTCGAGGATCTGCTCGCGGCTCGCGTGGTCGATGAACTCGTCGGGCACGCCCAGCTCGTCCACAGCAGTGTCCACTCCCGATTCGCGCAGCACCTGGCGCACACGCGTCCCGATGCCGCCGACGCGGATGCCGTCCTCGATCGTGATGACGAGGCGGTGCTCCGCGGCCAGCGTCACGATCGAGGGCTGCACGGGGACGACCCAGCGCGGGTCCACCACGGTGGCACCGATGCCCTGCGCGCGCAAGCGCTCCGCGACGTCGACGGCGAGGTGGGCCATCGGCCCGATGCCGACGAGGAGCACGTCCTTCGCCTCGCTCTGGACCAGCACGTCCACGCCGTCCTCGAGGCGCTCGACGGCGGGCAGCTCGGGGCTCACCGTGCCCTTCGGGAAGCGGATCACGGTAGGCGCGTCGTCGACCGCGACCGCCTCGCGCAGCTCCTCGCGAAGGCGCTCGGCGTCGCGCGGGACGGCGATGCGGATGTGCGGCACGATCTGCAGCATCGCGAGGTCCCAGATGCCGTGATGGCTCGGCCCGTCGGGGCCTGTGACGCCGGCACGGTCGAGGACGAACGTGACGCCCGCGCGGTGGAGCGCGACATCCATCAGCACCTGGTCGAACGCGCGGTTCATGAACGTCGCGTAGATGGCCAGGACGGGGTGCAGGCCACCGAAAGCGAGGCCCGCCGCCGACGCGACGGCGTGCTGCTCGGCGATCCCGACGTCGTACACGCGGTCGGGGAAACGCTGCGAGAACGGGAGCAGGCCCGTCGGACGGAGCATCGCGGCCGTCATCGCGATGACGTCGGGGCGCTCTTCGCCGATGACGGGCAGCTCGCCGGCGAAGACATCGGTCCAGGCTTCGCCGCCGCTCGCGCCGAGCGCCTCGCCCGTCAGCGGATCGATGCGTCCGACGGCGTGGAACTGGTCGGCCTCGTCGAGCAGCGCCGGTTCGTAGCCGCGCCCCTTCTCGGTGATCGCGTGGACGATGACCGGAGCGCCGTAGTCCTTCGCGAGCTGGAGCGTCTCGAGCAGCGACGCGAGGTCGTGTCCGTCGACCGGACCGAGGTACTTGATGTCGAGGTTCGAGTAGAGCGCGGCGTTGTTGGTGAAGCGGCTGAGGAAGCCGTGCGTGCCGCCGCGCAGACCGCGGTACATCGCGCGTCCGGCCGGGCCGAACTTGCGGAACAGCGACTCCGATGAACCGCGCATCGTCTCGTATGCGTCCGCGGTGCGCACGCGATTGAGGTAGCGCGCCATGCCGCCGATCGTGGGCGCGTAGGAGCGGCCGTTGTCGTTGACGATGATGACCAGGTTGCGATCGTTGTCGTCGGAGATGTTGTTGAGCGCCTCCCACGTCATGCCGCCCGTGAGTGCGCCGTCGCCGACCATCGCGACGACATGCCGATCACGACGGCCGGTCCGCGTGAGGGCGCGGGAGACGCCGTCGGCCCAGCTGAGCGAGCTGGAGGCGTGCGAGGACTCGACGACGTCGTGCGGGCTCTCGGAGCGCTGGGGGTAGCCGGCGAGGCCGCCGCGGGCACGCAGCCGGGAGAAGTCCTGGCGCCCCGTGAGGAGCTTGTGCACATAGGACTGATGGCCCGTGTCGAAGACGATCGGGTCGTTCGGCGAGTCGAACACGCGGTGCATCGCGATCGTGAGCTCGACGACGCCGAGGTTCGGGCCGAGGTGACCGCCCGTGCGCGCGACGTTCTCGATGAGGAACTCGCGAATCTCCCCGGCCAGCTGCTGCAGCTGCTCGACGGTCAGGGAATCGAGATCGCGGGGTCCGGTGATGGACGGAAGGATCGCCATCCGACTCCCTCGCTGTACGTGCGGCAAGGGCGCCCGCGGGGTGCGGATGCCGACACCCAGTCTAGCCGGGGGTACCTGAACGCCTGGCGAGCATGGCTCGGTGTGGAGACTTCCCGCGGTCGGTCCGGGCATGCGAGAGGCCCCGGATCCATCGGATGCCGGGGCCTCTCGCGCCTGCCGTCGGTCAGACGAGCGAGCGCAGCACGTACTGGAGGATGCCGCCGTTGCGGTAGTAGTCGGCCTCTCCGGGTGTGTCGATGCGGACGACCGCGTCGAACTCGACGGTCTCCTTGCCGGGCGCCGAGAACTCGCTCGGAGCGGCGGTGACGTGGACCGTCTTCGGGGTCACACCCTCGTTGAGCTGTTCGAGCCCCGTGATCGAGACGATCTCGGTGCCGTCGAGGCCCAGCGACTCCCACGTCGTGCCAGCCGGGAACTGCAGCGGGACGACCCCCATGCCGATGAGGTTCGAGCGGTGGATCCGCTCGAAGCTCTCGGTGATGACCGCCTTGACGCCGAGGAGGCTCGTACCCTTCGCCGCCCAGTCGCGCGAGGAACCCGAGCCGTACTCCTTGCCGCCGAAGATGACGAGGGGGGTGCCGGCCGCCTGGTAGTTCTGGCTCGCGTCGTAGATGAACGACTGCCGACCGCCCTCCTGGGTGAAGTCGCGCGTGTAGCCGCCCTCGACGACGTTGCCGTCGTTGACGGCGCGGACGAGGAGGTTCTTCAGGCGGATGTTCGCGAACGTGCCGCGGATCATGACCTCGTGGTTGCCGCGGCGCGAGCCGTAGGAGTTGAAGTCCTTGCGGTCGACTCCGTGCTCCGCGAGGTACTTGCCGGCCGGGCTGTCGGCCTTGATGTTGCCGGCCGGGCTGATGTGGTCGGTGGTGACGGAGTCGCCGAGCGTCGCGAGGACGCGAGCGCCGGAGATGTCGGAGACCGGCGTCAGCTCCATCGTCATGCCCTCGAAGTACGGGGGCTTGCGGACGTAGGTCGAGTTCTCGTCCCACTCGAACACGTCGCCGGTGGGCGTCGGCAGGTTCTTCCAGCGCTCATCGCCCTCGAACACCGTGGCGTACTGCCTCGTGAACATCTCCTCGCTGATCGACGAGTCGATCGTGGCCTGCACCTCCGCGGCATCCGGCCAGATGTCCTTCAGGAACACGTCGTTGCCGTCGGTGTCCTGGCCCAGCGGGTCGGTCTCGAAGTCGAAGTTCATCGAGCCGGCGAGCGAGTAGGCGATCACGAGCGGCGGGCTCGCGAGGTAGTTCATCTTCACGTCGGGGTTGATGCGGCCCTCGAAGTTGCGGTTGCCCGAGAGGACGGCCGTCACGGCGAGGTCGTTCTCGTTGACCGCGGCCGAGACCTCCTCGATGAGGGGTCCGGAGTTGCCGATGCAGGTCGTGCAGCCGTAGCCGACGGTGTAGAAGCCGAGGTCCTCGAGGTCCTTGGTGAGACCGGCCTTCTCGTAGTAGTCCGTGACGACCTTCGAGCCGGGCGCGAGCGTGGTCTTGACCCACGGCTTGGCCTTGAGGCCCTTCTTGACCGCGTTGCGGGCGAGGAGGCCCGCCGCCAGCATGACCGAGGGGTTCGACGTGTTCGTGCAGGACGTGATGGCGGCGATCGTCACGGCGCCGTGGTCGAGCGTGAAGGACTCGCCGCCCGCGAGCGTCACCGGCGTCGGCTTCGATGCGCTCTTCGGCGAGTGCGACCGGTGCACGTGGAAGTGCACGTTGTGCTCGGACTCGGGGCTGTTCCCCGGGGGTCGGAGGCCGGGAACGACTCCGAGATCTCGAGGTCGACGAGGTCGTGCTCGACATCGGCGTAGTTGGTGAGGTCGCTCTCGAACTGCGCCTTCGCGTGCGACAGGACGATGCGGTCCTGAGGGCGCTTCGGACCGGCGATCGAGGGGACGACCGTCGACAGGTCGAGCTCCATGTACTCGCTGAACACCGGCTCGACGGCCGGGTCGTGCCAGAGGTGCTGCTCCTTGGCGTACGCCTCGACGAGCGCGAGCTGCTCCTCGCTGCGGCCCGTGAGGCGCAGGTACTCGACCGTGACGTCGTCGATCGGGAACATGGCGGCGGTCGAGCCGAACTCGGGGCTCATGTTGCCGATGGTCGCGCGGTTCGCGAGCGGAACCGATGCGACGCCTTCGCCGTAGAACTCGACGAACTTGCCGACGACGCCGTGCTTGCGGAGCATGTCGGTGATCGTGAGCACGACATCCGTCGCCGTCACGCCGGTCGGGATCGATCCGGTGAGCTTGAAGCCGACGACACGAGGGATGAGCATCGAGACGGGCTGCCCGAGCATCGCGGCCTCGGCCTCGATGCCGCCCACGCCCCAGCCGAGGACGCCGAGACCGTTGACCATCGTCGTGTGCGAGTCGGTGCCGACGCACGTGTCGGGGTAGGCGCGCAGCACGCCGCCGACGGTGCGGTCGTAGATGACCTTGGCGAGGTGCTCGATGTTGACCTGGTGGACGATGCCTGTCCCGGGCGGGACGACCTTGAAGTCGTCGAACGCCGTCTGGCCCCAGCGGAGGAACTGGTACCGCTCGCCGTTGCGCTCGTACTCGATCTCGACGTTCCGCTCGAGGGCGTTCTCGGTGCCGAACAGGTCGGCGATGACCGAGTGGTCGATGACCATCTCGGCGGGCGACAGCGGGTTGATGCGCTTCGGGTCGCCCCCGAGCGCCTCGACGGCCTCGCGCATGGTCGCGAGGTCGACGATGCAGGGCACGCCGGTGAAGTCCTGCATGACCACGCGGGCCGGGGTGAACTGGATCTCGGTGTCGGGCTCTGCCGCGGCATCCCACGACCCGAGGGCCTCGATCTGCTGCTTCGTGACGTTCGCGCCGTCCTCGGTGCGAAGCAGGTTCTCCAGCAGCACCTTGAGGCTGAACGGAAGCTTCTCGTAGCCCGGCACCGTGTCGATGCGGAAGATCTCGTAGTCGGTGCTGCCGACCGTCAGGGTGCTCTTCGCACCGAAGCTGTCAACCGTGGACACGTCTGTCTCCTTCGTCGGCGGCGGGATCGGGCGCGAGGCCCAGCACTCCCCATCCTCCCTCGCGCGGGATGCCTCGGCTAGTGAGGATCGCCTAAGCGGCGCGGAGGAGGAATTTATCTCGATATCGAGATAAATGTATCACCTGGGAGAGCGGGGATAGAGCGCCCGCACGGCGAGCCATGTGACGGCGACGAGGGGCGCGAACAGCGGCAGGCCCATGATGAGCTTCACCGTGCCGAGGGCCGCCACATCGCCCGAGAAGTAGAGCGGCAGCTGCACGAGAAGGCGCGCCGCGAAGAGCGCGGCCCACGTGATGGCGAGCCAGAAGAAGACGCGACGCTTGCGCTTGTCGCGGCGCCAGGCGGTGCCCTCCCCCATGAGGAAGCCGGCCGCGAGTCCGATGAGCGACCACCCGATGACCGCCGACACGAGGAACGCGGTGCCGTAGATCGCGTTCGTCGCGAAGCCCCAGAGGAAGTTGTCCTGTCCGCGCCCCGTGAACAGGGCGAGCGCGGCTGCCGCGGCCGTGGCGACGAGACCGCCGATCGCGGCTGCCGCGGGGCTGCGCTGGATGAGCCGGACGACCGTGAAGACGACCGCGAGGCCCACGGAGAGCCCGAGGCTCAGCGGCAGGTCGGCCTGCCCTGTGGCCGGGTCGTACGTGAGGGTCCAGACAACGATGAACGTGATCCCGGGAAGGACGGACTCGAGGATGCCGCGCCACCCGCCCATCGCGCGCCAGACGACGTGGCCCGTGCTCGCCTCGGAGGCGGGGTCGAGGCCCGCGCGGCGGGCGGCGCCGCCGAGGGCTGCTCCGAGGAGCTCGGACGCCGTCGGCTCCGCCGGCTCCTCGGCCTGCGCGCGTGCGGGAGTCGTCTCCGGGTCGCCCGCGGGATCGGGGGATGCCTCGGCTTTCGCCGGCTCGCGGTGGTCGTCGGTCATGCCGTGCCCGGCGTCGCCGGCATCTTCAGGGGGATGAGGTCGCGCGGGGGCATGGGTGACCCGCCGCGGACGACCACGATCGACCGGAACAGGTCCTCGACTTTGGCCGCGGCATCCACGTCGCTCGCCGCCGCACCGCCGATGACGCCGCGGAGGAACCAGCGCGGTCCGTCCACGCCGACGAAGCGGGCGAGGCGCTTGCCCGCCGTGCCGTCGGGGCCGGCGATGACCGGCACCTCGGCGAGGAGCTCGGGGCCGAGCGGTCCCTCGCGCTCCTCGACCCGGCCACCCTGCTGGCGGATCTGCTGGCGGATCTGGTCGCGCGTCTCATCCCAGAGACCTGTGGAGCGCGGCGCGGCGAACGGCTGCACCTGCAGCGTCGAACCCGCGTAGTCGAGGCCGACGGCGACGATGCGCTTGGTCTGCTCCTCGACCTCGAGGCGCAGGTTGAGGCCCTCGCGGGGCAGGATCTTGATGCCGCCCAGATCGATGTACGGGCGCACCGGATTGGCCTCGGACTCGTCGAACGGCCCCGTCGCGGCGCGGTCGCTGAGTGCCGACGCGGTCGGGACGGCCTCGTCCGAAGCGTCGGGGGCGTCTGCGGGAGTGGCGTCTGTCATGCCAGGACTCCGTCCTTCTGGTCTTGTCGTGATGCGGGAAGGTCCCGCGCGGACCCGCTACCGCTCGTCTGCGACGACGGTGAGTCCTCCGTTGGTTCTGGTGCCGTTGGTTCCGGTGGAGCCGAAGCCGCCCTCGCCGCGCACGCTCTCGGGCAGCGTGTCGACCGGGATGAACCGTGCCTGCGGCACGGGCATCACGATGAGCTGCGCGATGCGGTCGCCTTTGACGACCTCGAACGCGTGCTCGGAATCGGTGTTCAGCAGGGTGACCTTGATCTCACCGCGGTAGCCCGCATCGACTGTCCCGGGCGAGTTGACGACGGTGATGCCGTGCTTGGCGGCCAGGCCGCTGCGCGGGACCACGAAGGCGGCGTAGCCCTCGGGGAGGGCGATCCGCACGCCGGTGCCGACGAGGGCTCGCTGTCCGGGTTCGAGGCGCACGTCTTCGGCGGCCGTGAGGTCGGCGCCGGCGTCGCCCGGGTGAGCGTAGCTCGGAACGTCGGGCGCGATAATGAGGACGTCCACGGTTTCGGTCACTCAACGAGGGTAATGCAGAAGACAGCCGCCAGAAGCGCCCGAGCTCAGGCTCCCGGCGCCTTCCGAGAACGCCTCAGTCCGTCCCTCTGGGTGCTCGTCAGCGCGGCCGTGGTGGCGCCGATGGCGGCCCTCGTGTTCGCGCCGCTCGACACGACGGTCTCGCTCGTCGCGGGCGTCGTCGTGGGGGTCCTGTTCGTGACCCTGCTGATCGTCGGGTCGCCAACCGTCGCGGTGGAGGACGGGATGCTGCGCGCCGGACGCGCCCGCATCCCGCTGGAGCTCCTGGGCGAGCCCGTGGCTCTCGCGGGCGAGGATGCGCGCACGGCGCGGGGTCCCGCCCTCGACCCGCGATCGTGGCACGTCATCCGCGGGGGAATCGACGGCGTCGTGGTCGTTCCGGTGGAGGATGCGGACGACCCGACCCCGTCATGGGTCGTGTCGTCGCGCACTCCCGACCGCCTCGCGGCGGCCATCCGTCGTGGTCAGGTCAGGCCGCGCACTCCGCGCAGATAGGGCCGTCGGCCGTGTCGTGGTCGAGCTGCGAGCGGTGCTTCACGAGGAAGCAGTTGCTGCAGGTGAACTCGTCCTCCTGAGGCGGCAGCACGACGACGTCGAGTTCGAGGTCGGAGAGGTCGGCACCGGGCAGCTCGAAGCCCGAGGGGTTGTCGGCATCCTCGACATCCACCGACCCCGACATCTTGTCGGGAACCCGCTCCTTGAGGGCCTCGATCGACTCGCTGTCGTCCTCGGTCTTGCGGGGGGCGTCGTAATCCGTAGCCATGCGTAAACGTCTCTACTTCCGGAAATCTCGGGTTCGCATGCCCGTATGGGCGGCGATAGTTTGCATGACGGAAGGGCATTTCGCAAATGCGACCTCGGCGGCTTCCCGTCACGCGCTATCCGTGAAACTCGCGGCGCGCCCGCGTTATTCCCGGCCGCCCCCTGCCCGGCGTGCGAGCATGGCCTGACACGGCTGGATGGGAGAGGGCGTTCGCATGGAACAGCTCAAAGTCATCGGAACCGAGGACGAGACCATCGTCCTGGCCACCGAGTCCGGCGAGCGGTTCTCGCTCGCGATCGACGATGTGCTGCGCGCGCAACTGCGCCGGGCACGTCGCGAACGCGACGGCGAGGAGCGCACGGCGCGCCCGAGCCCTCGCGAGATCCAGGCGCACATCCGCGCCGGCATGTCGGCGGAAGAGGTCGCGAGCCTCCTCGGCGCACGGGTCGAAGACGTCCAGCGGTTCGAGGGTCCTGTGCTCGCGGAGCGCGAGCACATCGTGGGACAGGCGCTCGCGGTGCCCGTGCTCCTGGGCGCCGATCTCGACGGCGACACCCACCCCACGTTCGGCACGGCCGTGCGCGCCAAGCTCGCCGAGGCGGGCGCCTCTGGCGAGCGGTGGACCAGCTGGAAAGAGCAGACCGGCTGGATCGTCAAGCTCGAGTTCACGGCGGCCGAGATCGACCACGATGCGCGCTGGGGCTTCGAGCCGCGGCGCTCGACCCTCTCGCCCCTCAACCCGGACGCGATCCAGCTCTCCCGCCAGGGTTCGCTCCCGGAGGGACTCATCCCCCGCCTGCGCGCACTCGATGCGAGCCCGCTCAAGGACGACTCCCGGTTCGACAGCGGAGCGTTCGGACCCCGCCGGCTGCCCGAGCCGGAGGCCGACCTCGAGTCGCCCGACGTCCCCACTCCCACGGCGAAGGCCGTGCAGCAGGCCGCGATCAAGCGCGCCGACGAGCCGTCGCTGACGTCGCCTGAGACCGCCGATCTGCTCGAGGCACTCCGCCGTCGCCGCGGACAGCGGGAACCCCTTCCCGGCGCCGATGAGGTCGCACGCGCAGCGGCGCCGGTCGCACTCTTCGACGCCCTCGAGCCGGGGTACGACGAGACGCCCGCGGCCGAGCCCGAGGAGTCGTTCACCCCGGATCGCCCGGTGGCCGCCGAGGCGTCCGGTCGGCGGAAGGGCCGCACCTCGATGCCGTCGTGGGACGAGATCGTCTTCGGTGCGGGCGCCCGCGGCGACGACTGACGCCTAGGCGAACGCCCCGAGCCGGATGAGCGGCACCGTCCGCTCCTCGTCGGTCAGCGACCCGTGCTGCCCGACCATGTTCTGCGGTCCTTTGTCGTCGAGCCGGTCGTCGTAGTACGCGATGCTCGCCCGCGCCGCCACGACGACATCGCCGATCCGTTCCCGCACCTCCGGGACCACCGTGCCGAAGAGACCGGCGTCGATCGCCTCCTCGCGGGACAGGACCCACGACCTGCTGCTCTCCGACTCCCGCCACGCCTGGAGGACGGATGCCTCGCGCCCCGGCTCCACGTAGAGATGCAGCATCCGCGGCTCTCCGCCGATGATGCGGACGTAATCCACGAGCGGGTCGTCCTCCGTGAGCAGGACCTGCCGATGCCGCGGAACGTCGATCATCCCGTGGTCGGCGGTGAAGAGTGCACCGACCCCCGGTGCGAGCGCGCTGGACAGGGCGCGGGCCGCGGCATCCACCGTCTCCAGTCCCGAGGCCCACTCGTCCGACTCCCAGCCGCGCTGGTGGGCGATGCCGTCGAGCTCGGGTGCGTAGAGATACACGAGGGCCCCGGGATGCCGCGCCGCGAGGTCGGCGGCGATCTCGGCGCCCTCGGCGGCCGTCTTGGCGGAGACGAACCCCGCTCCGCGGAGGATCGCCTTCGTGAACCCCGAGCCCGCGAACTTCGGCCGTGACACGACGAAGCACGGGCGGCCCCTCGCCGACTCGCGCTCCAGCAGGGGCTGAGCGCGCTGCCACGAGTAGGGGTCGAGCCCGTCGGTCTCCCATCCCTTGAGCTGATTCGGAGCGAGGTCGGTACCGGGAATGCGCACGCGGTATCCGACGAGGCCGTGCTGGCCGGGATCGACGCCGGTCATCAGCGACGTGAGAGCCGCGGCCGTGGTCGACGGGAAGACGGAGCGCGCGACATCCTTCCGCCCGCCCCTCTCGGCGAGGAAGCGGGCGTGGCCGGCTCGGGCGGCGAGGCTGCGGGCGCCGAGGCCGTCGACGACGAAGAGGATCGCGCTCGTCGCGGGGGCCAGCCACTCCGCGCGGCCGTCGAGAGCCGAGAGAACCTCGGGGACGACACGGGTGAGGCTCCGGGCTCGCGGCGACTCCGCCGGTAGGCTGAGGGACATCCGGGCCAGTCTCGCACACCGGCGAGCGGCCCCGGCCGGACACCCCGTGCCGGCCCGTCGTCACTGAGGCCACATCGTCATGCCTGCATCCCGCACCGACTCCTCCCCCGCCGACCACGGCCGCATCGAAGACATCGATGTCGCCGCCGAGATGCAGGGGTCGTTCCTCGAGTACGCGTACTCGGTCATCTACTCGCGCGCCCTCCCCGACGCCCGCGACGGCCTCAAGCCGGTCCAGCGGCGCATCCTCTTCCAGATGGCCGACATGGGCCTGCGTCCCGACCGCGGTCACGTCAAGAGCGCGCGCGTGGTCGGCGAGGTCATGGGAAAGCTGCACCCGCACGGTGACGCGCCCATCTACGACGCCCTCGTCCGGCTCGCGCAGCCGTTCTCGCTGCGAGTGCCGCTCGTCGACGGTCACGGCAACTTCGGCTCGCTCGACGACGGACCCGCCGCCCCCCGTTACACCGAGGCGCGCCTCGCGCCCGCAGCCCTCGCTCTGACCGAGAACCTCGACGAGGACGTCGTCGACTTCATCCCGAACTACGACGGCCAGTTCCAGCAGCCCGCCGTGCTGCCGGCCGCCTTCCCCAACCTCCTCGTCAACGGTGCGACCGGCATCGCCGTCGGCATGGCGACGAACATGGCGCCGCACAACCTCATCGAGGTCGTGGGCGCCGCGACGCACCTGCTCGACAACCCCGAGGCGACGCTCGAAGAGCTCATGGAGTTCGTTCCGGGCCCCGACCTGCCGTCGGGCGGTGTCATCGTCGGCCTCGACGGCATCAAGGACGCGTACCGCACGGGGCGCGGCACCTTCCGCACGCGCGCCAAGGTGTCCATCGAGCCGCTGGGTCCGCGCCGCACCGGCCTCATCGTGACGGAGCTGCCGTACCTCGTCGGCCCCGAGCGGATCATCGAGAAGATCAAGGACGCCGTCCAGTCCAAGAAGCTCCAGGGCATCTCGGACGTCACCGATCTCACGGACCGGCACAACGGCCTGCGCCTCGTCATCGGCATCAAGACGGGCTTCGACCCGCAGGCCGTGCTCGAGCACCTCTACCGGCTGACGCCGCTCGAGGACTCGTTCGGCATCAACAACGTCGCCCTCGTCGCGGGTCAGCCCCAGACGCTCGGCCTGCGCGAGCTCCTGCGGGTCTACCTCGACCATCGCATCGAGGTCGTCACGCGGCGCAGCGCCTACCGGCTCGCACGCCGCAAGGAGCGCCTGCACCTCGTCGAGGGCCTCCTCATCGCCATCCTCGACATCGACGAGGTCATCCAGGTCATCCGCTCGTCCGACGACTCCGATGCCGCACGCACGCGCCTGCAGGAGGTCTTCGACCTCTCCGAGCTCCAGGCCGAGTACATCCTCGAGCTGCGCCTGCGCCGCCTCACGAAGTTCTCGCGCATCGAGCTCGAGACGGAGCGCGACAAACTGCGTGCCGAGATCGCCGAGCTGGAAGAGCTGCTCGCGAGCGAGGTCCTCCTCCGGGCTCAGGTGGCACGGGAGCTGGATGCCGCGGCCGAGACGTACGGCACTCCTCGCCGCACGCTCCTGCTCAACGGCGGCCCGGTCGCCCCGCGCTCCCGCGCCGCCGCGTCGGCTCCCGACCTCCAGATCGCCGACGCGCCCTGCCGCGTCTTCCTGTCGGCCACGGGTCGCATGGTCCGAGCCGAGGTCACGCCGGATGCCCCGAACGGCGGTATCGTGACGCCCTCGCGCCGATCGAAGCACGACGCGGTCCGCTCGTCGGTCGATGCGACGACCCGCGGCGACCTCGGCGCCGTCACCTCGGCAGGCAGGCTCGTTCGGTTCTCGCCGGTCGATCTGCCGTCGGTGCCCGGCAACTCGGTCCAGCTCGCTGCAGGGACCCGTGCGGACCAATACCTCGGCCTCGGCTCGGGCGAGCACGTCGTGGGGCTCGTGGCCCTCGTCGACGCCCCGCCGATCGCGCTCGGGACGGCGCAGGGCGTCGTCAAGCGCGTGTCCGCCACGGAGCTCGGGAGCAAGCACGACATCGAGATCATCGCGCTGAAGGACGGGGATCGCGTCGTCGGGGCGGCACCCGCCGCTGACGGCGCCGAGCTCGTCTTCGTCGTCTCCGATGCCCAGCTCCTGCGCTTCGACGCCGACTCGGTGCGGCCGCAGGGGCGGGCGGCGGGCGGCATGGCCGGCGTACGGGTCGCCGACGGCGAGCGCGTGATCTACTTCGGCGTCGTGGGGGCCTCCGTGTTCGACGCGGTCGTGGTGACGATCTCGGGCAGCACGCAGGCGATCGCGGGCGCGGACGCCGGCTCGGCCAAGGTGTCGGACTTCTCCGAGTTCCCCGCGAAGGGCCGCGGCACCGGCGGTGTGCGCGCTCAGCGCTTCCTCAAGGGCGAAGACACGCTGACCCACGCGTGGGTCGGCGTCGAGCCGCGTGCGGTCGGCGCCGACGGGGCGACGCGTGCGCTTCCGCCGGTCGGTGCCAAGCGGGATGCCTCCGGCCAGCCCCTCGACGGGGTGGTCGGCGCGATCGGCACGGCCGTCCGCTGACCGACGTCTCGCGGAGCGAGGAGATCTCGCGAGTCGCGGACGAAACGAGCCGAATCCTCCTCGTTTCGCGAGATCCCCTCGGCCGGCGAGGCCTCAGGCGTCGATCGCCTCGCGCGAGAGGCGGTCGCTCGAGCTCACGATGAACTCGCGCCGCGGTGCGACCTCGTTGCCCATCAGGAGCTCGAAGACCGATGCCACGGCCTCGGCATCCTCCAGCCGCACGCGACGGAGCGTCCGGCCGGCGCGGTCCATCGTCGTCGTCGCGAGCTGCTCGGCATCCATCTCGCCCAGCCCCTTGTAGCGCTGCACCGGCTCCTGCCAGCGCTTGCCGGCCTTCGACAGCTTCGCGAGCAGGCCGTGGAGCTCCTGCTCGCTGTAGGTGTAGATCGTCTCGTTGGGCTTGGAGCCGGGGTTGATCACGACGACCCGGTGCAGCGGCGGGACCGCGGCGAACACGCGCCCCTCCTCGATGAGCGGCCGCATGTAGCGGAAGAAGAGCGTCAGGAGCAGAGTGCGGATGTGCGCGCCGTCGACGTCGGCGTCGCTCATCAGGATGATCTTCCCGTAGCGGGCCTGCTCGATGTCGAAGGAGCGTCCGGAGCCCGCTCCGATGACCTGGATGATCGACGCGCACTCGGCGTTGCCGAGCATGTCGCTGATCGACGCCTTCTGCACGTTCAGGATCTTGCCGCGGATGGGCAGCAGCGCCTGGTATTCGCTGTTGCGCGCATGCTTGGCGGTGCCGAGGGCCGAGTCCCCCTCGACGATGAAGAGCTCCGACTCGGCGACATCGTTCGTCCGGCAGTCGGCGAGCTTGGCCGGCAGCGACGACGACTCGAGGGCGTTCTTGCGGCGCTGCGTCTCTTTGTGCGCGCGTGCCGAGATCCGGGCCTTCATCTCGGCGACGACCTTGTCGAGGAGGAGCGCCGTCTGGTTCTTGTCGTCGCGCTTGGTCGAGGCGAACTTCGCGGTGAGCTCACGGGTGACGACGTTGGCGACGATCTGCCGGACCGCCGGAGTGCCGAGCACCTCCTTCGTCTGCCCCTCGAACTGGGGCTCGGGGAGACGGACGGTGAGGACCGTCGTCAGGCCCGCCAGGATGTCGTCCTTCTCGAGCTTGTCGTTGCCCACCTTGAGGCGTCGCGCGTTCTGCTCGACCTGTGCGCGGAGCACCTTCATGAGCGCGAGCTCGAAGCCCTGCTGGTGGGTTCCGCCCTTGGGTGTCGCGATGATGTTGACGAACGACCGGCCCACGGTCTCGTAGCCGGTCCCCCAGCGGACGGCGACGTCCACCACGCACTCGCGCTCGACCTCGGTGGGCACCATCGCGCCGGTCGGCTGCAGCACCGGAACCGTCTCGGTGAAGGTGCCCGTACCCGTCAGACGCCACGTGTCGGTCACGGCCGCGTCGGGCGCCAGGAAGTCCGCGAACTCCGAGATGCCGCCGTCGAAGCGGAAGGTCGTCTCGTTGCGGCCGCCCTCGCGTTCGTCACGGATGACGATCTCGAGGCCCGGCACGAGGAAGGCCGTCTGGCGCGCCCGCTGCTCGAGCTCTTCGAGATTGAAGGTCGCATCCTTCGTGAAGATCTGGCGGTCGGCCCAGTAGCGGATCCGGGTGCCGGTGACACCCTTGGCCGCGCGGCCCGCCACGCGCAGCTCCGAGCTCTTCTCGAACGGTGTGAACGCGGCATCCGGACTCTGTCCGGCGAAGACGCCGGGCTCGCCGCGGTGGAACGACATGGCCCACGTCTTGCCCCCGCGGTCGACCTCGACGTCGAGTCGCTCCGAGAGGGCGTTGACGACGGATGCGCCGACACCGTGCAGGCCGCCCGACGCGGCGTACGATCCGCCGCCGAACTTGCCTCCGGCGTGCAGCTTCGTGAAGACGACCTCGACGCCGGAGAGGCCGGTGCGCGGCTCGATGTCGACAGGGATGCCGCGGCCCTGATCGCGGACCTCGACGCTCCCGTCGGGGTGGAGCACGATCTCGATGCGGCTGCCGTTGCCGGCGAGCGCCTCGTCGACCGCGTTGTCGATGATCTCCCAGAGGCAGTGCATGAGGCCCCGGGAGTCCGTCGAGCCGATGTACATGCCGGGGCGCTTGCGGACCGCTTCGAGGCCCTCCAGCACCTGGAGATGATGGGCGGAATACTCGGCGGTCACAATCCTCAAGCGTATCCGGGGCATCCGACCCCGCCTTGCACAGACACGACCTGCCGGCGCCGCGGTACGCGGTGAGCGAAATGTCATCTGTTCACGGCATTCGCGAAACAATCGCGTGGTTATATCTATGGACTCGCAGAAGCGACGTGACAGAGTGACACAGCACAGAGGAGGCACCGAGATGAACACGCTTTCGACCCCTACCGAGCCGGGCGCTGTCCTCGAGTACCGCCTCACCGCGATGGACCGCTGCGATTCGTGTGGCGCCCAGGCCTACATCGCCGCCGAGGTCAACGGCAGCGAGCTGCTGTTCTGCGCCCACCACGGCCGCAAGTACGAAGAGAAGCTGCGCGCCATCGCCACCTCCTGGCACGACGAGACCTCGCGCCTCAGCGAGTAAGACTCACTTCCCGCAGTACTCGCGCCGCATCGTCGGTGCAAACCGCAAGGCGATCTCTTCGCCGATCGTTCCCAGTTGCTCTGCCGCGTCGGTGACGCTCTGCGGCGCGCCGGCGCCCACCACGAAGATCTCGTCACCGACCGTCGCCGTCGGCCATGCGTCGACGATGCTCTCGTCCGCGCCGATGGCACGCACGGCGCGCGGACCATCGGGCGTCCCGACGCGGAGCCTTCCCGCGAGCGTCGACGGCAGTCCGTCGAGCGCGCCGACGTGGATCCGCACGCTCGTCCCGTCGACGCCGGTGACCCGGGCGATCAGACTCGAGATCGGGCGGATGCCGAGCTCAGCCTCGCCCGGACCATCCGCGGGACGGATGCCGTACGCGAAGGCGCCGATCCGCACGAGGTCGTAGCGGAACTCGGGCCGGGCGAAACCGGCGGCTGATGCGGCGAGGTGTCGGAGCCGGGGGCGGAGACCGGCATCCCCGGCCTGCGCGACCGCCCGGTCGTACAGCGCCCGTGCCGCGTCGTCCTCCTCGTCGGAGGCCTCGGCGATGTGGCTCCAGATGCCGACGACCTCGATTTCGCCCGCGCGCTCGAGCTCTGCAGCCCTCGCCACGAACGCCGGCCATTCCTCGGGCCGCACGCCGTTGCGGTGCAGGCCGGTGTCGATCTTGAGGTGAACCCGCCCGACACCCTCGGCGGCGGCGACGTCTTCCAGGAGGATGCCGTCACCCACCCCGATGTCGAGGCCGGCAGCCACGGCGCTCCGCGCCTCGTCGGCCGTCGCGACGATCCACACGAAGATCCGCGCGTCGTCGCCGAGCTCGGCGCGCACCGCCTGACCGGTCCGGACGTCGAAGGCGCCGAACCAGCGGACGCCCTCCGCCCAGGCGAGCGAAACGATGCGCTCGAGCCCGTGGCCGTAGGCGTCGTCCTTGACGACGAGCATGTGCTCGGCCGGCGCCACCCGGCGGCGGATCTCGGCGAGGTTCCCGGCGAAAGCGCCGGAATCGATGCGGAGCACGGCCTTCATGCGATGTGCTCCCGCTGGGCGCGGAGCCCCACCGCCGTCACGATCTCTGCAGCCGACAGCCCTGTCGCGTCTGTCCAGTCCGAGAGCGCCGGGTCGCCGTCCGCCGGCCCGAAGAAGACGACGGCGTCGCCACGCGCCACGTCGCCATCGCCGATGTCGACGACGCAGACATCCATCGCGACCCGTCCCACGATCGGACAGCGGAGTGGGCCGATCGCGACCGACACGCGGTCGCCGAGTCCCCGGACGATGCCCTGCGCGTACCCTCCCGTGACGAGTGCCACGCGGGTGTCGTGCGCGGCGCGGTGGGTGTAGCCGTAGGACACGCCCTCCCCCGCTCGGAGCTCCTTCGTGAGCAGCACGAAGCCCGAGAGACGCATGACCGGCGTCGGCCCGGCCGCCGAGAGGCCGTAGATCTCGGTGCCGTCCAGTGTGGCGCCGCCGGCCGCGCTCACCGCGACGCCGGAGAAGTCGCCCGTCATGGCTTCCGCCTCACCCTCGTCGACGATGAAGGCGTCGACACCCGCTTCGGCGAGCGTCCTCGCGACGGGCCGAAGGCCGTGACCCCACGCGTCGTGACGGAGGTCCGCGACGGCGTACTGGTCGTCGGCGCGGAGCAGGAGCCTCTCGACGTTGGCGCGCAGCGCGCGGTGGTCGATCGTCGCGACGGGACCGCTGCGCCGTGGCGCGGCATCCGTCATCCCGTCGGCCTGAAACACGCCGTCTAGACTATCGAGGTCCCCCACCCCCGACCCTGGAGCACGCATGCCTTCGAAGGGCCTCGGCCTCGCGCCCCGCCTTCGCTACCTCGCCGGACGAGCGCGTCGCATCGACGTCGGATCGGTGCTGGAACGCGCCAGGGAGGCGTCCGAAGAGCACGGCAAGTGGCGCCCCGCGATCGTGGCGGACATGCTGTGGCAGGCGGGTTTCAAGAACGTCGGGTTCCAGGACTACATCGACTACGACTTCGCGATCCTGAACGCGGCCGAACGGGCGACTTACATGACGCACCCCGTGTCGAACCAGCTCTCGCAGAAGTACGACCACCCCGACTTCCGGCACATCTTCCAGGACAAGGTGGCGTTCGACCGGGTCTTCAGTGACCACCTTCACCGCCAGTGGATGGTCGTCGAAGAGGGGAACGCCGACGCCGTCCGCGCCTTCGCCGAGCGGCTCGGCACGATCGTCACCAAGGAGCCCGTCGGACAGGCGGGCACGGGCGTGCACCGATACCACGCGGCCGAGATCGAGGACTGGAACGGCTTCCACCGCGGTCTGCTCGAGCGCGGCGAGCTGCTGATCGAGGAGGTCATCGTCCAGCACGACGACCTCGCGGCCGTCTGCCCCGGGACGGTCAACACGACGCGCGTCACGGCCTTCTTCGACGGCGAGAAGACGCACATCCTCGCGATCGCGCAGAAGTTCGGACGCGGCGCAGTGAGCGACCAGATGACCTACGGCGGCTTCTACACCATGCTCGACGACGAGGGTCGCGCGCTGGGCAAGGGCTACGACTCCCACGGCCACATCCACGAGTTCCACCCTGAGTCGCGCGTGCGCATCCCCGACTTCCGACTTCCACTCATGGACGAGGTCGTCGCCTTCGTCGACCGCGTCGCCCGGGTCGTGCCGCAGGTGCAGTATGTCGGCTGGGACATCGTCGTGACCCCGACCGGTCCGGTTCTGGTCGAGGGCAATTGGGCGGCCGGCGTCTACGAGAACAAGCCGAGCGCGACGGGCATCCGCACGGGGCACAAGCCCCGCTACCGGGCCGCGATCGGGTTCTGAGGCGGTCGAGCCGCTCGTCGGCCCGGGGGTGCGCGCACCGCCGGACCGGAGCATCCTAGGACGATGAGCTCTTCACAGCCGATCGTGCGGATGTGGCGCGGCGTGATCCGCACCGAGGACCGCGACACCTACCTCGACTACATCGCCCGCACGGGCATGGAGGAGTATCGCGCGACACCGGGGAATCTCGACGCCTGGATGCTGTCGCGCGACCTCCCCGACGGGCTGACGGAGATCGTCACGGTGTCGCGCTGGGAGTCGATGGAGGCGATCCGCGCGTTCGCGGGCGACGAGGTCGATCGCGCCGTCTTCTATCCCGAGGACGAGCGCTACCTGGTCGAGCGCGACGTCACCGTCCGGCACTACCTCGACTCCCAGCGCTGACCTCGCGCACGCCGCACGCGAAGACCCCCGTCATCCTCCCTCGACGAGAAGGGATGACGGGGGTCTTCGTACGTCTGGGCCTAAGCGGAGGCCGTCGTCTTCCGCACGATGCCGAGGGGCGTCGACTGATGCCCCTGCCCGAGCGGGTTGTCGCGGAGGATGGTCACGAGCTGCTTGTCGCCGTCCTTCGTGAGCGTCGAGCCGAGGATGTTGCCGCCGATGTCGTTGATGTCGACGACCGCGACCTCGGGCACGCCGCCGAGGAGGGCCTTCAGGCGCTGCGCGACCTCACGGGGCTTCTCGGGGCCGAGCACGACCGCCTTGTTGTACGGCGGGATGGTGCCGCTCGTCGGGCCGTCGATGGCCCGCGCCTTGTCGCCCGCGATGCGGTAGAAGTCGCCCTTGCGGCCGAACAGCTTCGTGACGGCCGAGACGGATGCCGCGAACAGGATGCGCAGCGTGCCGCACTCGCGCAGCGCCATCTCCATCGTCTCGGGCATGCCGAGCCCGATGCCGTAGGGCGTCTTCACGACGAACTTCGACAGGAAGAACGCGAGACGACGCGGCTTGATCGAGTCGACCGGGAAGGAGCGTCCCTGCGTGATGGCGACGATCTTCTCGGTCACGAACAGCGTGTCACCCGGCTGCACGACCTCACTCGCGTACTCGCGCACGAACGAGTCGAGGTCGTCGCCGGGCATGACGACGCGCGTCTTGATCGGAATCCGTGAGAAGCTCGCGCCCTCGAGGTCGACGGTCAGCGCCTTGCCGGCGTTGGCCTCGGCGCTCATTCGAGGTAGTCCCGGAGGGACTGCGAGCGGGAGGGATGCCGCAGCTTGGCCATCGTCTTGGACTCGATCTGGCGGATGCGCTCACGCGTGACGCCGAAGGTGTCGCCGATCTGGTCGAGGGTCTTCGGCTGGCCGTCGCCGAGGCCGAAGCGCATGCGGATCACGCCCGCCTCGCGCTCCGAGAGGGAGTCGAGAAGCGACTCGAGCTGACGCTGCAGCATCGTGAAGCCCACCGCGTCGGCCGGGACGACCGCCTCGGTGTCTTCGATGAGGTCGCCGAACTCGCTGTCGCCGTCCTCGCCGAGCGGGGTGTGCAGCGAGATCGGCTCGCGGCCGTACTTCTGCACCTCGATGACCTTCTCGGGGGTCATGTCGAGCTCGCGGCTGAGCTCTTCCGGCGTGGGTTCGCGACCGAGGTCCTGGAGCATCTGGCGCTGGACGCGCGCGAGCTTGTTGATGACCTCGACCATGTGGACGGGAATGCGGATCGTGCGGGCCTGGTCGGCCATGGCGCGCGTGATGGCCTGACGGATCCACCAGGTCGCGTAGGTCGAGAACTTGAAGCCCTTGGTGTAGTCGAACTTCTCGACGGCGCGGATCAGACCGAGGTTGCCCTCCTGGATGAGATCCAGGAACTGCATGCCGCGGCCCGTGTACCGCTTGGCGAGCGAGACGACGAGGCGGAGGTTCGCACCCAGCAGGTGCGACTTGGCGCGCTGGCCGTCGCGGGCGACCCACTGCAGGTCGAGGCCCAGCTGGGACGACTTCTCGGCCGCCGTCATGTGCGACAGCTTCTCTTCGGCGAACAACCCCGCCTCGATGCGCATCGCCAGCTCGACCTCTTCGGCCGCGTTGAGGAGCGGGACCTTGCCGATCTGCTTCAGGTAGTCCTTGACGGGGTCGGCCGTGGCGCCGGTGATCTGCGTCGAGTAGACGGGGATGTCGTCCTCATCGCTCGACGAGATGACGATGGCGCCGGTCGGGAGGGGCTCGGCGAAGACGGGGGCCTTCGTGCCCTCCTCCTCGTCGTCCTCCTCGTCGGCGGACTCGGCATCCGTCGTCGCAGCCGTCTTCGCGCGCGCCGCGGGCGCGGCGGCCGGCTCGTCCGACTCGTCATCGGAGTCCTCATCGACGGCGACGTCCTCTTCGAGATCGGCGGCATCGAGTTCGACGTCGTCGTCGAGGTCCTCGTCGTCGCCGGACTCGTCGTCCTTCGCCTTGGCCTTGCTCGCCTTGGGCGCGGCCTTGGCCTTCGCGGGGGCCTTCGTCTTCGCGGCGGTGCGCTTGGCGGTGGCGGGCTTCGTCTCGACCTCCTCGACGGGGGTCTCTGCCTCGGTGTCCTGCGCTGCTCGGGATCGAGGTGTGGTCTTCGTGCTCGAGGTCACGTTTCGCCTTTCATCGGCGGGCGCTGCGTCCGGCGCCCCCCGATCGATTTCGGACACTAGTAAGACCCTTGTCAAGTCCCCGAACCTCTGAGTTGGTCTCAAGGAAGGGGTTGACAACGGGTCAGGTCATCTATTGTCTCACACTCCCCGCGGTATGACGGGCGGGAGAACACGCACTTAGAGGGAACGCGCGCGAGACGGCGCGCATTCCCGTCAGGGACGCTTGTCGTCGTCGCCGGACGGGCGTGTCGCGAGGAACCGCTCCAGCTCCGCGGCGAGCTCGTCCGCGCTCGGCAGATCGCCCGTGTGGATGATCGGGGTGGCGAGGGTCGACCCCGCCATGTAGGCGTCGTAGCGCTCCTCGAGGCCCTCGAGCATGCGCGAGAGCTCCTCGCTTCCGGTGACCTGCTCATCGACCTTCGTCAGGTACTCGCGGTTCTGCTCGCGGAGGTCGTCGCCCGTGAAGACGAGTCCCGTCGCCGCGGTGATGCTGTCGAGACCCGCGAGCGTCGCCGCCGGATACTCGGTGTCGCCGAGATAGTGCGGGACGAGCAGCACGAATCCCGCAATGGCGAAGCCCTCCTGCGAGAGCCGGTACTCGAGCAGATGCCCCGCCGTCGCCGGCACCTGAGTGTGCGGCTTCCAGACGGAGTGGGCCTCGGTCAGCTCGTCGCGCGTGCCGCTCACCGTCGTGCCGATGGGCCGCGTGTGCGGGACGGGCATGGGGATGGCGTGCACCCAGGTCACGGTCGACACCGCGAAGGTCTCGGCGAATTCGACGATGGTCGACGCGAAGGCATCCCATGCGAAGTCCGGCTCGTAGCCCGCGAGCGCGAGGAACGGCTGCCCGACCGAGTCGTGGGCCAGCGAAAGCTCGAGACGCGGCGGCCGGTAGTCCGTGAGGTGGTCCTGGTCGAACGAGATGATCGGACGACGCGCCCGGTAGTCGAGCAGGACGTCATTGGAGAAGACGGCGACGGGAGTGGGGTCGAGTTCGTCGCGCAGATAGTCCACGAGGCCGCTCACGGCGCTCCCCGCGTCGGTGAATCCCGTCAGCGCGATGACGAGCGGAAGGCCGGCCGGCACCGGCGGAGCCGAGACGGCACGCTCGAAGAGGGGCGCGGACTGGGGCATGGGTCCATGCTACGAGCCGTGTTCGTCCCCAGGGCCCGCGGCATCCCGCTGACAGCGAACACCGGCTCCCTAGGATGGAACCCATGTCGTTCCCCGACCTCGAGTACTCCACCGCACCGATCCGAGAAGCCGACGCAGACGCCATCCTCCTGGCGCTCCCCCCGCTCGACAGGGATGACTCCCCCGGGCTCGACGACTGGCCCGGGCTGCGCGACGCTCTCGTCGGCACCGGATTCACGGGCGCTCCGGGCTCGTATCAGCGGGCGTTCGCTCCTGACTCCACGGCGCTTCCGCTCGCAGTGGTCGGAACGGGCGCGAATCCGGATGCCGCGGCCCTCCGCGATGCCGTCGGCGCAGGCATCCGCACCCTCACCGGGTTCGGGTCCGTCGCCGTGGCCGCACCCGCCGCCGACCCGCAGCTCTGGCGAGCCGCCGCGGAGGGTGCCGCACTCGGCGGCTACCGCTTCGACGGCTACAAGTCGGATGCGCCGAAGCCCCGCGCTTCGCGCGTTCGGATCCACGGCTCCGACGCGGTCGACGACGACGCCGTCGCGGCCGTGACGGCCGTCGCCGGTGCCGTCGCGCTCGTCAAGGACCTCGTGTCGATCCCGGCCGAGTGGCTCGGACCGGCGGACTTCGCCGACCGCGCCGCAGCCTCTGTCGCCGACCTGCCCGTCACGGTCGAGGTGCTCGACGAGACCGCGCTCGCTGCCGGCGGCTACGGCGGGATCCTCGGTGTCGGGCAGGGTTCCGACCGGCCTCCGCGCCTCGTCCGCCTGGACTATGCGCCCGACGGTGCGACACGTCACGTCGCGCTCGTCGGCAAGGGCATCACCTTCGACACGGGCGGTCTGTCGCTCAAGCCCGCTGCGGCGATGGTCGGCATGAAGTACGACATGTGCGGCGCGGCGACGGCGCTCGCCGTCCTCCGGGCCGCCGCGGCCCTCGCGCTCCCGGTACGCGTCTCGGCGTGGCTGTGCATCGCCGACAACATGCCCTCCGGTCGCGCGACGCGCCCCGGCGATGTGCTGCGGCTCCTGGACGGCTCGACCGTCGAGGTCCTGAACACGGATGCCGAGGGACGCCTGGTTCTCGCTGACGGCCTGGTCGCGGCGAGTCGCGAGCATCCCGACGTCATCGTCGACATCGCGACGCTGACAGGTGCCATCACGATCGCCCTGGGCACCCGTCACGCCGGCGTCATGGGCGACGACGACGCGGTCGCGCGCTATCTGGCCGCGTCGGCCGAGGCGGGCGAGCTCGCGTGGCAGCTGCCCCTCCCCGAGCACATGAAGGACGAGCTGGACTCCCCGATCGCCGATCTCGTCAACGCGAAGGTGGGCGATCCCGCGGGCGGCTCGCTCTTCGCAGGGCTCTTCCTGCGCCACTTCGTCGGGCGGTCGTCGGACGCCGACGACGCGGGACGGATCCCCTGGGTGCACCTCGACATCGCCGGCGTCGGCATGAACAAGGGCGGTCCCTTCGGCTTCACCGACAAGGGCCCCACCGGGGCGACCGTCCGGTCGCTCATCCACTTCATCGGCGAGGAGGCCGGGCGTTGACCGATCACAGCTTCGACATCGTGGTGCTCGGCGGTGGCAGCGGCGGGTACGCCGCCGCCCTCCGTGCAGCCGAACTCGGCAAGTCGGTCGCGCTGATCGAGAAGGACAAGGTGGGCGGCACGTGCCTCCACCGCGGGTGCATCCCGACGAAGGCGCTGCTCCACGCGGCCGAGATCGCCGACAACGTGCGGGAGTCGGCCTCGTTCGGCGTCCGCTCCTCCTTCGAGTCGATCGACATCGACGGCGTCCGCACGTACCGCGAGGGCATCGTCGCCAAGAAGTACAAGGGCCTCGAGGGACTCGTGAAGGCCCGCAAGATCGAGGTCGTGCACGGCGAAGGCCGCCTGGAGCGCGACCGCGCGGTGCGCGTCGGCGACGACCGCTACATCGGCACCGACGTCATCCTGGCGACCGGCTCGTACAGCCGCACCCTGCCGGGGCTCGAGATCGGCGGCCGCATCCTCACGAGCGAGCAGGCCCTCGAGCTGACCGAGGTGCCGCGGTCCGTCGTGGTGCTCGGCGGCGGTGTCATCGGCGTCGAGTTCGCGAGCGTCTGGCGCTCGTTCGGCGTCGACGTGACGATCGTCGAGGCGCTCGATCACCTGGTCCCCGTCGAAGACCTCGCCCTCAGCAAGGGCCTCGAGCGTGCGTTCCGCAAGCGCGGCATCGCGTACTCCCTCGGTGTGCGCTTCGCGAGCGCGACCCAGACGACGGATGCCGTGACCGTGACGCTCGAAGACGGGAAGACGTTCGAGGCGGACTACCTCCTCGTGGCGGTGGGCCGCGGTCCGGCCACGGCCGGGCTCGGCTTCGAAGAGGCCGGCGTCACCATCGACCGGGGCTTCGTCGTCACGGACGACCGGCTGCGCACGTCGGTCGACCACGTGTGGGCCGTCGGCGATATCGTCCCCGGACTTCAGCTCGCGCACCGCGGCTTCCAGCAGGGCATCTTCGTCGCGGAGGAGATCGCCGGGCTCTCGCCCGTCCTCATCCCCGACGTGCACGTCCCGCGGGTGACGTACTCGCATCCCGAGGTCGCCTCGGTGGGCCTCACCGAGGCCAAGGCCGTCGAGGCTCACGGAGCCGACGGCATCGTCGCCTACGAGTACAACCTCGCCGGCAACGGCAAGAGCGAGATCCTCGGCACGTCGGGCATCGCCAAGGTCGTGCGTCAGAAGGAGGGTCCGGTCCTTGGGGTGCACCTCATCGGCGACCGCGTCGGCGAGCTCATCACGGAGGGGCAGCTCATCGTCGGGTGGGAGGCGCACCCCGAAGACATCGCGCCGTTCGTGCACGCGCACCCCACGCAGAGCGAGGCCCTCGGCGAGGCCTTCCTGGCTCTCGCGGGCAAGCCGCTGCACACCCTGTGAACCCCGACGTACGAACCTCATCACTAAGCTAGACACGACATCGGCATCTTGAAGGAGACAGTCCCATGAGCACATCCGTGGTCCTCCCCGCGCTCGGAGAGAGCGTCACCGAGGGAACGGTCACCCGCTGGCTCAAGAAGGTCGGTGACACCATCGAGGCGGACGAGGGTCTGCTCGAGATCTCCACCGACAAGGTCGACACCGAGATCCCTTCGCCGGTGGGCGGCGTGATCGAAGAGATCCTCGTCCAGGAGGACGAGACCGTCGAGGTCGGCGCCGTGCTGGCCAAGATCGGCGACGGCTCGTCGGCTCCCGCCGAGTCTCCCGCGCCCGAGCAGGCTCCCGCGCAGGCCGAGTCCGCGCCCGCTGAGGCGGCGCCGGCGCAGGAGGCCCCGGCACCTGCCGCAGAGGCCGCGCCGGCCGCAGAGGCCGCGCCGGCCGCAGAGCAGGCTCCCGCGGCTCCGGCTGCCGAGGCATCCGCCCCCGCCGCGTCCGGCGGCAAGGAGGTCGTCCTCCCCGAGCTCGGCGAGAGTGTCACCGAGGGCACCGTCACGCGCTGGCTCAAAGAGGTCGGCGACTCCGTCGAGACCGACGAGCCCCTCCTCGAGATCTCGACCGACAAGGTCGACACCGAGATCCCGTCGCCGTTCGCCGGCGTTCTGCAGGAGATCCTCGTGAAGGAGGACGAGACGGTCGCCGTCGGCGCGGCTCTCGCCCGCATCGGCGACAGCGCCGCTCCCGCTCCAGCCCCGGCCGCGCAGGCTCCTGCGCAGGAGGCCGCCCCGGAGCCCGCCGCCCCGGCCACGCCGGCTCAGGAGGCGCCTGCCCAGGCAGCGCCCGCGCCCGCACAGGCAGCCCCCGCGCAGGCAGCGCCCGCGCAGGCAGCCCCTGCCCCGGCCGCCGCTCCGGCTCAGTCCGCTCCGGCACAGGCCGCTCCTGCTCAGGCCGCGCCCGCACAGGCCGCGCCCCCCTCCGGAGCCCCGGCAGCCGCCGCGGCCCAGGGCTCGGACGACTCGGACGTTCCCACGTACGTCACCCCGCTGGTGCGCCGGCTGGCGCAGCAGCAGGGCGTCGACCTCGCGACCGTCACGGGCACGGGAGTCGGCGGACGCATCCGCAAGGAAGACGTGCTGAAGGCCGCCGAGGCGGCATCGGCGCCGGCCGCTCCTGCAGAGGCGCCGGCCGCACCGGCCGCACCGAAGCTCGAGATCTCGCCGCTCCGCGGGACGACCCAGCCGATGTCGCGTCTGCGCAAGGTGCTCGCCGAGCGCGCGGTCGCCTCGATGCAGTCGACGGCTCAGCTCACGACCGTCGTCGAGGTCGACGTGACGAAGCTCTCGTCGTTCCGCGACAAGGTGAAGGGCGACTTCCAGTCCAAGACGGGCGACAAGCTGTCGTTCCTGCCGTTCTTCGCCCTCGCGGCGGCCGAGGCGCTGCAGGCGTACCCCGTGGTCAACTCCACGGTCGACGGCACCGACATCGTCTACCCGCCGACCGAGAACCTGTCGATCGCGGTCGACACGGAGCGCGGCCTGCTCACCCCGGTGCTCCGCGACGCCGCGAGCAAGAACCTCGCGCAGATCGCGCACGAGATCGCCGATCTCGCGGCGCGCACGCGTGAGAACAAGCTCAAGCCCGACGAGCTCGCCGGCGGCACCTTCACGCTGACGAACACGGGTTCGCGCGGCGCGCTGTTCGACACCCCCGTCGTGTTCCTGCCCCAGTCCGCGATCCTCGGCACGGGCATCGTCGTCAAGCGCCCCGGCATCGTGACGGTCGACGGCAAGGACGCGATCTCGGTGCGCTCTTACGTCTACCTCGCGCTGTCGTACGACCACCGCATCATCGACGGTGCCGACGCCGCCCGCTTCCTGGGTGCGGTCAAGTCGCGCCTCGAGGCAGCGGCCTTCGAGGGCGACCTCGGCATCTGATCCGAACCGGCTTCACCGTGGGTGCTCCACGACGTCGTGCACGTCGCGGAGCACCGACGTCTCCTTTGCGCGGACGATGACCACGAGCTGAGAGGCCTGGTCCTCGGCGACGGCGTCGACCCGCAGGACGGCCGCTCCGCCGAACTCGTCGAGCAGCGCGATCCGGCGATCGGCGCTCGGAAGGTCGATCGGGCCGGGCGGAAGCGACACCGCCGCATCCTCCTGCAGCGCGCCGCGGCATCCGTCGTCGTCGCACGCCGCGCGTGCGGTGAGCAGCGCATCGAGCGTCGATGCGAGGTCGGCCGTCCCAGCGCCCGCTGACTCCTCCGGCGGGGAGGTGGATGCCGCGGCATCCGTCGCCTCGGTGCCTTCCTCGCCGCCCGGCCCGACACCGGCCGAAGCGGATGGGGACGGGCCCGGGCCGGGCGTCGCCGGAGCCTCGGCCGTAGCCGGGCCACCCGAAGGCCACAGAAGCCCACCGGCGAGGACCGCGCCGGCCACGACGGCGGCCGCAACGATGGGCTTCCTGCGACTCGGTTCGCGCTCCGTGCGGAACCGGCGCCACACCGCCGTCGTCGCGCGCGAGAAGGCGTCGGCGAGGTCGGCGTCGACGTGGCCGGCGAGCCGAACGAGGAGCGGCGGCTCCGCCGGCTCGGCGGCGGTCGGTGGATCCGTCGCGGCCGTCGCGGCACGCGCCCGCCGCGGTGCGAACACCGTCGTGGCGAGCGGCTCGGGTGACGCCACCGCGAACAGCGTCTCTTCGACCCGCGAGAGGGACCGCGCGAGGCGTGTCGGTTCGCTCGCGACCTCGATGGCGTCTTCCAACTCCCGCGCGAGCCGTGGGGACGCGGCAGCACGGAGCTCGTCGAGGAGGCGATCCGTCGCGGTGTCTACCGGGTCGCCCGTCTCGCAGAAGGCGAAGACCGGACGGCCGTCACCGTCGAGCCACCAGACGCCGTTCCCTCCGCCGCCGGGCAGGGTCAAGGTCTCGGCGAGCCCGCGGAGCGCGCTCACCGCCAGTGTGAGGCACTCTCCATCGGTCAGCGGCGCGTCGCCACGACGCGCGAGGAACTCGTCGACTCGCTCGCCGCACGGCGGAAACGCGGCGAAGTGGCCCTGCACCTGGCGGACGAGGTCGAGCGGAGCCAGGACGTGCCCGTCGCCGGCGGCCCGCCAGCCCGGCCATTCGGCGCCGAGCGACGCCAGATCGACCAGCAGCACCGCTCCGGTCGGATCGTGCGCGAGCAGGCCTGGCCACGGCGCCTCTGCGGGAGCATCCAGGCGGCGGATCACGCGGTAGGCGGCGAGGAGCGGGTCGTCGGCAGGCACGGTTCCACTATGAAGAGGGGATGTCGCTGTCGACTCGTGCGCCGCAAGATCGGTGACGTGCTTCCGCCCTCAGCGCACTGGGGAGGAGCGGATCGGCGGACGCCTGAAAGGTAGGCTGGATACATGTCCGGCCGTTCGACCGCGCCCGAGAAGCGACCCAACTTCTTCCGGCAGCTGCGCACCCTCTACACGTACACCCAGAAGGCCTTCCCCTGGCTCCCCTGGCTCATCGCGGGCATCTTCGTGCTCTCGATCGCGGCCGGCGTCACGGTCGGTCTCTTCATCCCGCCCGTGCAGTGGTGGAGCATCGTCCTGTGGTCGATCACGGGTGTGATGCTCGGCATCCTCGTCTCGCTCATGACCATGACGCGTCTGTCGACGAAGGCGATGTATCGGCAGATCGACGGGATGCCGGGGGCCGCCGGACACGTGCTGTCGACATCGCTCGGTCGCAACTGGACCGCGAGCGAGATGCCGGTGGGCGTCAACCCCAAGACGCAGGAAGCGGTGTATCGCGTCATCGGCCGGGGCGGAGTCGTCATCGTGGGCGAAGGTGCCCGCGGCCGGCTCACGCGCCTCGTGAACGAGGAGCGGTCGAAGGTCACGCGCGTCGCCTCGGGGGTCCCCATCACAGTGCTCTACGTCGGCCACGGTGATGACGAGGTGTCGATCGACAAGCTCGCGTCCACCATCAAGGCGCTCCCCAAGAAGATCGACCGCACGACTCAGGCCGCCGTCATCAAGCGCGTCGACTCCGTCTCGCAGTCGCTCGCATCGCTGCCCATCCCCAAGGGCATCGACCCAACCCGGGCCCGCGCGCCGCGCCCTCGCTGAACCGAGGGCGCTCAGCGGCGGCCCGGTCCGTGCGGCCACCGGGCCGGCCGGCCGGCCTCGCCGTGGACGTCGACCCGGTGCGCCGCTAGGCGCGCAGGAGGACGGTGCCGGCCGCTTTGTCGTGCAGTCCGCGCTGGTCGGCATCCCAGATCACCGCGGGGATGACGATGACGAGCAGGAGCGTTCGGACGATCGGACGCCACAGTCCCGTCCACACGCCGTCGAGCCGCACGAGGCGCAGCCCGAAGATCCGGTGACCGGGGCTTCCCTGCAGCGTCGGGATGAACACGATCTGGATGGTCGCGAAGATCGCCAGGATCGCGAGGGAGTCCCAGCCCCAGAAGCCCGAGATGAGATAGGCGGCGCCGTAGTCGATGAAGAGCGCGCCGACACGGCGGCCGAGACGTGCGATCGAGCCGCTGCCGCGCTCCGGCAGCCCGAGTCGTTCACCGGGATATCGCTGGCTCGTCTCCGTCACCTCCTCAGCGTACCCAGGTGCGCGTAACATGCCGGAAACAATCGCGTCACTGCCGGGCAATGCCCCACGGGTACCGTGCATGAGGACCCGCGCGAACGGGTCGCACTTCCCGATGCGCTACCTCTGGAGCCTCAATGTTCAAAGATTCTTCCGAGGTGCTCAAGTACATCAAGGATGAGGACGTCAAGTTCCTCGACATCCGCTTCACGGATCTCCCTGGTGTGCAGCAGCACTTCAACATCCCGGCAGCAACCGTCGACGAGGAGTTCTTCACCGTCGGACAGCTGTTCGACGGCTCCTCGATCCGTGGCTTCGCGAACATCCACGAGTCGGACATGCAGCTGATCCCGGATGTCTCGACGGGCTACCTCGACCCGTTCCGCGACGCCAAGACGCTCATCATGGTGTTCGACATCTACAACCCGCGCAACGGCGAGATCTACGCGAAGGACCCCCGCCAGGTCGCCAAGAAGGCCGAGAAGTACCTCGCGTCGACCGGCATCGCCGACACCGCGTTCTTCGCGCCCGAGGCGGAGTTCTACATCTTCGACGACGTCCGCTTCGAGGTGAAGCAGAACTCGAGCTTCTACTCGGTCGACTCCGAAGAGGGCGCCTGGAACTCGGGCCGCGAGGAAGAGGGCGGCAACCTCGCCAACAAGACCCCCTACAAGGGCGGCTACTTCCCCGTCTCCCCCGTCGACAAGCAGGCCGACCTGCGCGACGACATCAGCCTCAAGCTCATCGAGGCGGGCCTGCACCTCGAGCGCGCGCACCACGAGGTGGGCACGGGCGGCCAGGCCGAGATCAACTACCGCTTCGACACGATGGTGCACGCGGCAGACGACATCCTGAAGTTCAAGTACATCGTCAAGAACACGGCCGAGCAGTGGGGCAAGACCGCCACGTTCATGCCGAAGCCGCTCTTCGGCGACAACGGCTCGGGCATGCACACGCACCAGTCGCTGTGGAACGGCGGCCAGCCGCTGTTCTACGACGAGAAGGGCTACGGCGGTCTCTCCGACATCGCCCGCTGGTACATCGGCGGCATCCTCGCGCACGCCCCCGCTGTCCTCGCCTTCACGAACCCGACCCTCAACAGCTACCACCGTCTGGTGAAGGGCTTCGAGGCTCCGGTGAACCTGGTCTACTCGGCGGGCAACCGCTCGGCCGCGATCCGCATCCCGATCACCGGCTCGAACCCGAAGGCCAAGCGCATCGAGTTCCGCGCTCCGGATGCCTCGGGCAACCCGTATCTCGCCTTCGCGGCGCAGCTCATGGCCGGCCTCGACGGCATCAAGAACCGCATCGAGCCCCACGAGCCGGTCGACAAGGACCTCTACGAGCTGCCGCCCGAGGAGGCCAAGGGCATCCCGCAGGTGCCGAACTCGCTGCAGGACTCCCTCGACGCTCTCGCCGCCGACCACGCCTTCCTCACCGAGGGCAATGTCTTCACCGAGGAGCTCATCGAGACCTGGATCGACTACAAGGTCGAGAACGAGATCAAGCCGCTCGCGCAGCGTCCCCACCCGTTCGAGTACGAGCTGTACTACGGCGTGTGAGCTGACTGCTTCCAGCGCGAGAGGGCCCCGGGACTTCCCGGGGCCCTCTCGTCGTGCCCTGGGTGGACGGGTCGCCCCGACCGGCACGGCCGGCACTAGTAGCGGAAGGCCGCGTCGAACTCCTTGCCTCGCGCACCGGTCACGTCGACGTCGAGCACGATCGTCGGCGTGAGTCGCACGACGCGCACCCCCGCACTGAGCGAGACAGCGGCCGCGGCCCCGCGCGCCACCTCGACGCGGATCGTGCCGGTCCGTGCCTGCGTCGGATCGGTGACGGCGACGCGGATGCCGGTCGAGGACTCCTCGGTCATGACGACCGACCGGGCGGACGACGTGAGGAACGCCTTGCCGCCGACGCTGACGGTTGCCGCAGCATCCCTCCAGAAGATCGCCCCGACCGCGTTCCGGGTGTTCTCCCGCACCGCTGACACGGCGGTCGTATTGCTCAGCACGGACGTATCGGGCGACGCGGCGTAGGCCTTCGTCTCCGCGAGCGTCGAGCCGGGCAGGATGACATAGGAGTAGGTCGCATCGACAGGCGTCCTCCCGTGGTCCACCCAGAGGGCGAAGTAGGTGTCGGTGCGGCGGGTCGTGGTGCCGTTCTTGGCGTTGACGTCGAACCAGGAGCCCGTGTTGGTCGTCTTCGCCGCTCGGAGCGGCTCGGCACCGGGGAAGGTGTAGCCGACCTGGCCCGTCGTTCCGGTGATCTGCGCCCATGCCGGGTTCGTGAGACTCGTCGCTGACGCCGACGTGATCGGCTTGTCGTCGACGACGAGCGCCTGGGACGCGGCATCCATTCTGCGGTCCTCCACGATCGTCTCGGCATGGAGTGCGGTGCCGTCCCAGCCGGTCCCCGAAAGGCCGGGATCGGTGACGCCGCTGCCGAGCGCCACGACCTCGTCGTCGAAGGTGAACCAGGCCTTGTTCGCGACGAGGTTGCTGAGAGCCGCGTCGAGTACCACGCCGTACGCGCCGAACGCTCCCGAGGGGGGACGACACTCCCCCGGCGAAGGTCTGCGAGCTGCGGTAGTTGCGGCCGTCGTTGACGTCCTTCTTCCGGGTGTCGACGGTGGTGCCGGGAAGGCGGTAGCGGTTGACCGTCGCCCAGTAGTTCCCCGTGTACGGGGTGCTTCCCGCCAGGTAGAGCGAGGTCATTCCGTCGGCCGTGTACCAGGCTTTCTGGTTCTCGCCCGCGTTGGCGGTCTCGAAGTTCGAGATGCGGGAGCTCGAGGCGCTGACGGCGAGCGCCCACTCCGGTGCCCGGTGCACGAAGCGGTCCATCGAGGGGAACGGGAAGGCGCCCTGCAGGCCCGCGCTGGGCGTGAGCGTCGCATCCGCCAGGATCAGCTCCGCGCGGCGGAGTTCCATGAGCGAGCTGGTGGACCGGAACGTCGCCAGGTCGGTGCCCAGCAGCTGCGCCTTGAAGGCCGCTTGCAGCCTCCGCGCGACGCCGGAGGGAGCGGATGCCGAGAGCAGCCCGATGGCGCGGATCGTGGCGGACCCGGCATCCCGGTCCTGGTGGTACTCGCGGGAGATCTCGCGCCCGCGAACGGCGTCCATCATGACGCCCTCGAAGAGGAACGGGGCGAATGTCACCTCGACGGCGTCGTAGAGGTTGGCGGTCACGGGATCCACCACGGCCCACGGCGAGCTGCGGAAGAGGTACATCACCTCGGCGGTCAGTTCGAGGGCCGAGATGCCGTAGCCGCCCACGTACGGGATAGAGGTGTGTTGGATGAATCCCCCGCGCTTGTAGAAGCCGTCGCCGCTCGTGACGTAGGCGAGCACGCCGGGCACGCCGTCGCGCGCCTCGCGCGCCTTGGCATCGTTCTCGGTGAGGACGGCCCGGAGGGCCACGACCTTGATCGACCAGGCGCGATTGGCCCCTGTCGCGTAGGCGCCGGTCGTGTACACGCCGGGGAGGAAGCGGGTCTGGGCGGCGGCATACGCCGAAATGCGCGACGCGCCGAGCTCGTCGTAGAGCAGGACGCTTGTGTCGTTCAACTCCATCGGGATGCCGAGGGCCCAGTACCAGGTGTTGGTGTCGCGCTGGGTCGTCGTGTTGTAGCGGTGCGCGCTCACCCAGTCCAGGCCGGTCAGGATCGCCGAGAGCAGTCCCGCATCGCGCGCGAGCGGCGAGCCCTTCGTCCGGTAGGCGAGCGCCATCTCGCGGAGCCGGATGTATGCCTCGTAGAGATCGGCGACGCGGGTCCCGGTCGAGAGGTCGGCCCACGGCTCGGCGAATGGCGCCGCAGCCATCGAGGTCCAGTTCGCCCGCGCTTCGGCGGTGATGCGCTCGACGCCCTCGCGGTAGGGCGAGGCGGCGGGATCGATGTCGGTCCCGGCGGTCAGCTGCAGCAGCCAGCGAGCCCGGGCGGCGTCGAAGGCGTCGGCGGCCTCGGCGGCATCCGGACGCGTGAGCGGTGCGATGACCAGCGCGGCACCGAGCACGATCGCCACCAGTGCGCGCAGCATCCTCGAGCGGTTCGTCACCAAGCGTCCTCCCCCGTGTCCTGGGGTGAAATCCCGGGCGACCGTGGAGCACATCGCCACTCACCGTGCGTCTCACGGTATCGGCGGGCGGTTTCGCCGGCGTGACGAGCGGGTGAAGGGCGCGCGCCCCTTCAGTCGTCGCGGAACCCGATCCCGGGCCGGCGCACGGTCGCGCGCGTCAGCCGTAGAAGAGCTTCTCGAACTCGCGGCGCGCACGCCGCGTCGCGGCGAGGTAGTCCTCCTCGACCTGCGTCGCGGAGCGCGGCGGATACTCGAGCAGGCGCCCGATGCCGTCGAGCCGCTGCCGGTCGGCGGGGAGGACGTCGCTCGTCTGCCCGGAGAGGAGCGTGTTCGCCGAACGCAGTCGGCTGGCGAGGCGCCAGGCCGCCGCGAGGCGGTCGCTCGCCGACTCGGGGACGAGACCTGCCTCCTGCGCCGCGCGGAGGGCCTTCATCGTCGACGTCGTCCGCAGCGCCGGGACACGGTGGGCGTGCTCGAGCTGCAGAAGCTGCACGAGCCACTCGACGTCGCTGAGCGAGCCGGGCCCGAGCTTGAGGTGGCGCGCGGGGTCGACGCCCTGCGGCAGGCGCTCGTTCTCGACGCGGGCCTTGATCCGCTTGATCTCGCGCAGACCCTGGGGGTCGACGGATGCCGGATACCGCACCGCGTCGGCGAGCTCCATGAACTCGACGATGAGCTTGACGCTGCCCGCGACCCCGCGGGCACGCAGAAGCGCCTGGGCCTCCCACGAGAGGGACCAGCGCTGGTAGTACGCGGCATAGGAGTCCAAGGAGCGCGCGAGCGGGCCGTTGCGACCCTCGGGCCGCAGGTCCGCGTCGAGGTCGAGGGGCACGCGGTGGTCCTCGGAGTGCTTGCGCACCGCCGCCACGAGCTTCAGTGCGAGCTCGTGGGCCCGCTGCGGGTCGACGTCGTTCGGTTTGTACACGTACATGACGTCGGCGTCCGAGCCGAAGCCGAGCTCGCGCCCGCCGAAGCGGCCCATCGCGATGACCGAGAAGTCGAGCGACGCGTCCTCGGGCGGCACGATCTCGCGGCGCACAGCCCGCAGCGTCGCCTGGATCGTCACCTCGGTGATGGTCGTCAGGGACTCGGCGAGCTCCTCGACCGTGATGATCCCCAGGATGGCCGCCATCGCCGTGCGCAGCAGCTCCCGCCGCCGCAGGCCGCGGATCGAGCGCATCGCGTCGTCGGTCGACGAGTGGCGCGCCTGGATCGCGCGCGCCTCCTCCTGCAGCGCGTGCCCGGTGCGCGGGACCAGGAGCTCATCGTCATCGAGCCACGCCGCGGACTCCGGGATCCACTCCATGAGCTCGCCCACGTACCGCGACCCCGACAGCACCCGCGTGAGACTCTCTGCGGCCCCGGAAGAGTCGCGCAGCATGCGCAGGAACCACGGGCTGTCGCCGAGCCGCTCGCTGATGCGGCGGAACGCCAGAAGACCGTAGTCCGGGTCGGCGCCGTCCGCGAACCAGCGGATCATGACGGGCATGAGGTGCCGCTGGATCGTCGCCTTGCGGCTGAGGCCGTTGGTCAGGGCGGCGATGTGGCGGAGGGCGCCGGCGGGATCGGCGAAGCCGATGGCCGCGAGCCGGTCGTGCGCCTGCTCGGGCGACAGCGTGCGCTCCTCGGCGGGCAGCGCCGCCACTGCCGACAGGAGCGGCCGGTAGAAGAGCCGGACATGGATGTCGCGCACTTCGCGCTTGACGGACTCCCAGACCTGCCAGACACCGGGTCCGGAGTCGGCGAGCCTGCTGGCGCGCGCGAGCGCCCGGAGCTCTTCGGGACGCGACGGCATGAGGTGGGTCCGCCGAAGGCCGCGCAGCTGCATCCGGTGCTCGAGAACCCGCAGGATGCGGTAGTCGCGCGAGAACGCGGCGGCCTCGGGGCGTCCGATGTAGCCCTCCGTGACGAGCGCCTCGAGGGCGTCGAGCGTGCCGCGCTGACGGATCCCTTCGTCGCTCAGGCCGTGCACGAGCTGCAGCAGCTGCACCGTGAACTCGACATCGCGGATGCCACCGGGGCCGAGCTTGATCTGGTGGGCGAGCTCAGCGGCGGGGATGTGCTCGGTGACCCGCTCGCGCATCCGCTGCACGCTGTCGACGAAGTCCGTGCGCGCGGCGCTCGTCCAGACCTTCGGCTGCACCGCTCGCACGTACGCATCCCCGAGCTCGGGGTCGCCCGCGATCGGGCGGGCCTTGAGCAGCGCCTGGAACTCCCAGCTCTTCGCCCATCGGTCGTAATACGAGAGGTGGGAGTCGAGCGTCCGCACGAGTGCACCCTGCTTGCCCTCGGGACGCAGGTTGGCGTCGACCTCCCAGAGCGCCGGTTCGATCTCGGCACCCGAGACGCCGCGCATGGCCTGCACCGCGAGGCGCGTGGCGATGTCGACGATGCGGCTCTCGCCGACCTCGGCGATCAGAGCGTCGTCGGCACCCGCGACGAAGATGACATCCACGTCGCTCACATAGTTGAGCTCGCGGGCGCCCGTCTTGCCCATGCCGATGATCGCCAACCGCGTGCCGGCGACCTGCTCTCGGGGGAAGAGCCCGGGTGCGGTTCCGCCGGACACCTTGGTCCGTGCGACGCAGAGGGATGCCTCGAGCGCCGCGCCCGCGGCATCCGCCAGGATCGCCGCGACCGGCGCGACCTGCTCGACCGGGTCGGGGCTCAGCAGGTCGAACGCCGCGATCCGCGCCAGCAGAGTGCGGTAGCGCACGCGGAGGGCGATCCACGCGTTCTCGCCGCCCGCGGCGGCGAACCCTTCGGTCGCCTCGACGGCGTCGAGGAGTCCCCTGCGGAGCTCGTCGGGCGACGGCAGCGCCAGACCCGCGCCCACGAGCATGGGCAGCTCCTCGGGATGGCGCAGGTAGAAGTCGCCGAAGCCGGACGATGCACCGAGGAGCGTCCACAGAGCGCGCCACCCCTGGCGGTCGCGGCTCAGCTCCTGCACCCGCTCCGCGTCGCGGCGCGCCACGCGGGCGAGTGCTCCGAGCGCGGCATCCGGGTCGGCTGCCAGCGGCACGTTCTCGGTGAGGATGTCGCGGCCGACGCCGAGTGCTTCCTGAAGCTCGCTCAGCAGGGCATCGGCCTCACCGAGCTCGCCGAAGCCGAGCCTCGCCAGTCCGGTGAGGGTCGAGGACCGTTCGGTCGAAGACATGGTCGCCCCGAGGGGTCAGAGCATCTCGAGGTTGCTCTTCAGCTCGAACGGCGTCACCTGAGTGCGGTACTCCTGCCACTCGGTGCGCTTGTTGAGGAGGACGTAGTTGAAGACCTGCTCGCCGAGCGTCTCGGCGACGAGCTCGGACTCCTCCATGTACTCCAGCGCGTGGTCGAGGCTCGCCGGCAGCGGCGCATAGCCGAGGGCGCGGCGCTCCGTATCCGTCAGCGACCACACGTTGTCCTCGGCCTCGGGGGGCAGCTCGTACTCCTCCTCGATGCCCTTGAGACCCGCGGCGAGCATGAGCGCGTAGGCGAGGTACGGGTTCGCGGCCGAGTCGAGGGCGCGGTACTCGACGCGGGACGACTGGCCCTTGCTGGGCTTGTAGAGCGGCACGCGCACGAGCGCGGAGCGGTTGTTGTGACCCCAGCAGATGAAGCTCGGCGCTTCGTCGCCGCCCCAGAGCCGCTTGTACGAGTTCACGAACTGGTTGGTGACGGCCGAGATCTCGTTGGCGTGGCGCAGCAGGCCCGCGATGAACTGACGACCGACCTTCGAGAGCTGGTACTGCGCGCCCTCTTCGTAGAAGGCGTTGACGTCGCCCTCGAAGAGCGACATGTGCGTGTGCATCCCGCTGCCGGGCTGGCCGCTGAGCGGCTTCGGCATGAAGGTGGCGTACACGCCCTGCTCGATCGCGACCTCTTTGATGACGGTGCGGAACGTCATGATGTTGTCCGCCGTCGCCAAAGCGTCGGCGTAGCGCAGGTCGATCTCGTTCTGGCCAGGGCCGCCCTCGTGATGGCTGTACTCGACCGAGATGCCGAGGTCTTCGAGCATGCGGACCGACCGGCGGCGGAAGTCGTGCGCCGTGCCCCCGGGCACGTTGTCGAAGTAGCCGGCCGAGTCGACCGGCTCCGGCCCCTCGGCGCCGAACGCCGACGACTTCAGCAGGTAGAACTCGATCTCGGGGTGCGTGTAGAAGGTGAAGCCCGCGTCGGCGGCCTTCGCGAGGGCGCGCTTGAGGACGTGCCGAGGGTCGGCGACGGCCGGCTGGCCGTCGGGCGTCGTGATGTCGCAGAACATGCGCGCCGTGGGGTCGATCTCGCCGCGCCACGGGAGGATCTGGAACGTCGTCGGGTCGGGGTGCGCGAGGAGGTCGGACTCGTACGACCGGGTCAGCCCCTCGATCGCCGATCCGTCGAACCCGAGGCCCTCGCTGAACGCGCCTTCCACTTCGGCGGGTGCGATCGCCACCGACTTCAACGTGCCGATGACGTCGGTGAACCAGAGCCGGACGAACTTGACGCCCCGCTCCTCGATCGTCCGCAGAACGAAGTCACGCTGCTTGTCCATCTGATCCTCTCCTGGCCGCCGCGGCCGGGCTTATCGGCCGGTCTCGCCGGTCTCGTCGGATGAACCCCAGTGGTCTTCGCGTGCCTCGTCCTCCGACCACGCGCGTGACCGCTCGCGGATGACCTCGGGGGCGTGAGCCGCTTCCTCGGGGGTGTCGAAGGGGCCGGCGCGATCGACCGATGGGGACTCGAAGCCCTTCTCGACCTTCCCGGTCTTGAGGTTGTACCAGTACTTCTCGCTGCCGTCCGTCATGGTGACCCCCTTCGATCTCCATCGATCCTACTGATCGGCCAGGTCCCGCTGGATAGGCTGAGCGCATGGCATCGAAGACGAATCGAGCGGTCGGCGTCGACATCGGGGGCACGGGCATCAAGGGCGCGATCGTCGATCTCGATCAGGGTGTGCTCAAGAGCGATCGCATCAAGGTCCCCACCCCCCGAGGGGCCGAGCCCGACGACGTGCTGCAGGCCGTCAAGCAGGTCCTCGACACCCTGGGCGTGGCCGACGACCACGACGTCCACCTGGGCGTCGCCTTCCCCGCGATCGTGAAGGGCGGCCGCACCCTCTCGGCCGCGAACGTCTCGAAGAACTGGATCGGCTTCGAGGCCGAGAAGTTCTTCGAGGACGGCCTGGGACGCGACATCCACTTCGCGAACGACGCGGATGTCGCCGGCGTCGCCGAGGTGCGCTACGGCGCCGCGCGCGGCCACGACGGCTTGATCCTCCTCACGACGCTCGGCACGGGAATCGGCTCGGCGCTCATCTACAACGGGGTGCTCGTGCCCAACTCGGAACTCGGCCACGTCCAGCGCGCCAAGCACAAGGGCGACGCGGAGTCGTTCGCTGCGTACTCGGCGATGGAGCGCGAGGAGCTCTCGTGGGACGAGTGGGCGGCCAGGTTGCAGTGGTACTACGAGTACATCGAGTTCCTCTTCAGTCCCGACCTCTTCATCGTCGGCGGCGGCGTCTCGAAGCACGCCGACAAGTTCCTGCCCCTGCTGAAGCTCGACACCCCGATCGTCGCTGCCGTGCACCGGAACAACGCGGGGATCATCGGGGCCGCGTCTCTCGCGCTCGACTGACGTCGAGTCGAAGCGCAGGGCATGCCGTGTGAGAGGGCGAATGGGCCGGCCTGTACGCCGGGTTCTGTCCGGGGGCCGAAGCCCCGTGGACGGTCATCTCTCTCGGCGACACGTTGCCGTGCCGCTCCAGCGGCCTACCCGGGGACTCGGCGGGCCGCGTCATCATCCCCTGTCTGGCCTTGCTCCGGGCGAGGTTTGCCGTGCGGGTCGTGTCACCACGACCCCGGTGGTCTCTTACACCGCCCTTTCACCCTTACCTCTTCGGTCCTGAGACGAGCTCGGGGACGAGGAGGCGGTCTGCTCTCTGTGGCACTGTCTCGCGGATCGCTCCGGGTGGGTGTTACCCACCGCCCTGCCCTGTGGAGCCCGGACGTTCCTCGGCGCGGCAGCCGAAGCCCCGCGACGCGACCGTCCAGCCGACCCATTCGCGCTGTCGAGTCTATCGGCGGTGCGTGCGCGGGCCCCGGTCCATCTCAGTCCTTGACCGCGGTCCGCGAGACCTTGAGGTCGAGCGGGAAGTCGATCGGGAAGCTCCCGAACAGCAGCCGACCGGCGGATGCCGCGGCATCCCGCACCGCGTCGACCACGACGTCGACGCGGTCTTCCGGAGTGTGCACGATGATCTCGTCGTGCAGGAAGAAGGCGAGGTGGGGCCGCGCCTCGAAGACGGGCCCCGAGCGCGGCGACGTCTGCGCCTCCGTCACGGGCGGCAGCTCGGCCAGGCGCCCCCGGAGGTCGGCGAGCCACGAGAGCGCCCACTCGGCCGCCGTCCCCTGCACGACGAAGTTGCGGGTGAACCGGCCGCGATCGCGCGCCCAGCGCCGCGCACGGGTCTCGTCGGCGCCGGATGCCTCGGCCTCGCTCGCGCGAAGCTGCGAGTCGCGCCAGCCCGACGACGGCGCCGGTGAGCTGCGCCCGAGCCACGTCGAGACCACGCCGCCCTCCTCGCCGACCCGCGCCGCGTCGTCGACCAGTGCCATCGCGCGCGGGTACGCGCGTCGGAGCCGGGGCACGAGACGTCCGCTCTCCCCCGTCGTCGCGCCGTACATGGCGCCCAGGAGCGCGACCTTCGCGTGCTGGCGGGTGTCGATCGCGCCGCTGTCGACGATGCCCGAGTACAGGTCGCGACCCCGAGCCGCGTCCGCGAGCTTCTCGTCGCGTGCCATGGCGGCCAGCACACGGGGCTCGAGCTGCGCGACGTCGGCCACGACCAGCACCCAGCCGGGGTCTGACCGCACCGCGCCCCGCAGCTGCCGGGGGATCTGCAGAGCGCCGCCCCCGGACGACGCCCAGCGTCCGGTCACGACGCCGCCGGGCACGTAGACCGGACGGAACCGTCCGTCGTGCACCCACTCGTCGACCCAGGCCCATCCATTGGCGCTCAGCAGGCGCGAGAGCTTCTTGTACTCGATGAGGGGGGCGACGACGGGGTGGTCGTGCTGGGCGAGCTCCCAGCGGCTCGTCGACTCGACGAGCACCCCAGCGCGGTGGAGCGAGCGAAGCAGCTTGGGCTGCGAATCGAGGCTCGCGGCGGGGTCGCCCAGCTCGCGACGGACGCGGTCCGCGGCATCCTGCATCCGGGCGGGCAATCCGCCGCCGGCGGGACGCTCCCCCAGGATCTCCGTGAGGATCCGATCATGCGCCGCGGCGTCCCACGGGAGCCCGGCGGCCTGCAGCTCGGCGGCGATGAGGGCTCCTGCGGACTCGGCAGCCAGGAGGAGCCGCAGCCGGCCGGGGTCCGATGCCTCGGCCAGCGCCGCCCGCTGTCGCCGGAACTCTTCCAGCGTCTCATCGAGCCCGTCGGGCGCACCGGTCGCGCCCCCGGCGTCGTCGAGTGCGAAGAGCGTCGCCGTCTCCTCGACCTCCGCGACCGGGGCCGCATCCCACTCCGCGGCGGCCCGGAGGGAGGGGGCCTCGACGACGAGGGCCGAATCGCGGAGGATCGCGTGGCAGAGCCGCAGGTCGTGGCAGCGCCCCACCCGCACTCCCGCGGCGAGCAGGCGCGTATACCAAGGGGTCGCATCGCTCCATACCCAGCGCGGACCGGCGGCTTCGCGGTCGGCGACCCAGGAAGGGAGTCGGTCATCGCTCAGCGAGACGCGCTCCTGCTCCTCCCCCGCCGAATCCAGCAGCGCGGCGACGGGTGCGCCGTCGACGCGTCCGAGGACGATCCAGAGGGGCGCCTCAGCCATCCGTCTCGACAGCCCCGCGGGCCGTCGTCACAGGCCGGACTCCTCCGTGCGCACGAGGATCGCGCCGCACTCGGGGCAGTTCACGACGGTGTCGGATGTGGCCTGGCGGATCGCCTGCAGATCCGTGCCCGCGAGCACCATGTTGCACGCCTCGCACGTGTTGCGGCGGAGCAGTCCTGCGCCGGTCGTGCGCTGGGCGATGCGGTCGTAGGCGGCGAGGAGGTCGGCCGCGATGGCACCCGCGATCGCGGCTCGGTCGCGTGTCGCCTGCTCGAATGCCGTGGTCGCATCCGAGACGGACTGCTTGCCCTCGGCGCTCAGCCGGGCGCCCTCCGCGTTGATCTCGGCGATGACGGCCTCCTGTTCGGAGACGGATGCCTCGGCCTGCTCGAGGCGGTCCATGACATCGAGCTCGGCATCCTCGAGGTCGCTCTTGCGGCGCGCGAGGGACGCGAGCTCGCTCTCGAGACCCTGGGCCTCTTTGGAGTTGGAGGAGGCGGCGAGCCGCTCGCTGTCGCGCGTGCGACGTGCGTCGACGAGAGCGACGTCCGACTCGATGCGCTTGAGCTCGGTGCGCAGGTCGTCGCGGGCGCCGAGCCGCTTGGTGAGCTCTTGGCTCAGCTCCTGGCGGCGGGCGATGAGCTCGTTCACCCGGGCAGCCTGCGGCGGGTTCTTCCGGGCGGCGTCGGCGCGACCGATGCGGGCGTCGAGGTCGGCCAGGTCGAGGAGGCGGCGCTGGTCTGCGGGGCTGGCTTTCACGCTCCCCAACCTACCGTGGGGCGTCGACGCCGCGGTGGGCGGCTACTAGCATGCAACGACCGGTCCCATCGGAGAGGAGCACCCTGATGAGCGTTCTGAGGACGAAGTCGGTCGAGCAGGCCATCGCCGACACGGACGAACCGGAGTTCCGCCTGAAGAAGTCGCTCAGCGCCCTCGACCTCACCGTGTTCGGGGTCGGCGTCGTCATCGGCGCGGGCATCTTCACCCTCACCGGCCGAGCCGCGCACGACGTCGCAGGTCCCGCGATCGTCGTGAGCTTCGTCGTGGCGGCGATCGCATGCACGCTGGCGGCCCTGTGCTACGCGGAGTTCGCGTCCACCGTGCCCGTGGCGGGCTCGGCGTACACCTTCTCGTACTCGTCGCTGGGCGAGCTCTTCGCCTGGATCATCGGCTGGGACCTGATTCTCGAGATGTTCCTCGGCGCGAGTGTCGTCGCCCAGGGCTGGAGCGCGTATCTCGGCACGCTGATGAGCCAGCTCGGAGCGCCCATCCCGGAGGCGATCGGCTACGGCGGCACCGTGGATCTCATGGCGATCCTGCTCGTCGTCGTCCTCGGGGCGCTCATGACGTTCGGCATCAAGGAGTCGCTGCGGGTCAACCTCGTGCTCGTCGCCGTGAAGATCTTCATCGTGCTCTTCGTCATCGTCGCCGGGCTGCTCTTCGTCAACCCCGCCAACTGGGACCCGTTCGTACCGCCCGCGCAGCCGACCGAGGCGACCTCGGGACTGACTCAGCCGCTCCTGCAGTTCTTCTCGGGCATCGAGCCCACGGCGTTCGGAGTGGGCGGCATCTTCGCCGGCGCGGCGCTGGTGTTCTTCGCCTACATCGGCTTCGACGTCGTCGCCACCACCGCCGAGGAGACCCGCAACCCGCAGCGCGACATGCCGATCGGCATCATCGCCTCGCTGCTCATCTGCACGCTGCTGTACTGCGCGGTGTCGCTCGTCGTGACCGGGATGGTGCCGTATCAGGATCTCGACCCCGCCGCGGCGCTGGCCAACGCCTTCGTGTACCACGGCGCGGACTGGATGGCGACGCTCATCTCGGCCGGCGCGGTCGCGGGCCTCACTACCGTCGTCCTGACCCTGCTCATCGGCGCCACCCGCATCATCTTCGCGATGTCGCGCGACGCGCTGCTGCCGGCGGCCCTCGCGAAGGTGCACCCGAGGTTCCGCACCCCCTGGGTCATCTCGATCGTCGTCACCGCCATCGTCGCCGTGGTGGCCGGCTTCACGCCGATCGGGCTCCTCGAGGAGATGGTGAACATCGGCACGCTCTCCGCGTTCGTCCTCGTCTCGGTGGGTGTCATCGTGCTGCGCCGCAAGCGCCCCGACCTGAAGCGCAGCTTCAAGGTGCCGCTCAACCCGTGGCTCCCCGGGCTCTCGGCCCTGGTCTGCCTCTACCTCATGCTCAACCTCACGGTCGAGACGTGGCTGCGGTTTCTCATCTGGCTGGTGGTCGGCTTCGTGATCTACTTCGCCTACTCGCGTCGCCACTCCCGCGTCGGCCAGCCCGGATACGAGGAGTTCGCGCTGCCGCACGTCGTCTCGCACGAGCGCGGCGAGAGGGACGACGATCCGCGCCGCTGAGCGGCGTGAAGTCCGAGCGAGGGGTCGAGATCGGTGGTGGGCCCTGCCGGGATCGAACCGACGACATCCACGGTGTAAACGTGGCGCTCTACCAGCTGAGCTAAAGGCCCTTCCGGGTCAGTCTATGGGGCGACGGCAGGCGCTTCAGAGCGCCGCGATCGCCTCGCGATAGCCGGCGAGCGGACGCGATGTGCCGGGGTCGGTCACGACACTCCACCGCACCACGCCGCCCCGGTCGATCAGGAAGCTCGCCCGGTTGGCCATGCCCCGTTCGTGCAGGAAGACGCCGTACGCCTGAGCCACGTCACCGTGCGGCCAGAAGTCGGACACGAGATCGAAGGTGTACCCCTGCTCCTCGGCCCACGCGTGGAGCGAGTGGTGGCTGTCGACCGAGATCCCGATGATCCGCACCTTCGCGTCGTCGAAGACCGCGATGTTGTCGCGCAGCTCGCAGAGCTCGCCCTGGCATCGGCCGGAGAAGGCGAAGGGGAAGAACACGAGCGCGACCGGGCCCTCGTTCCACGCCTCGCTGAGGGTCACGGTTCCGCCGCCCGCGCGGGGAAGCGTGAAGTCGGGTGCCTGGTCTCCGGTCTCGATCGCCATGCAGCAATCCTGGCACCTGCGGACTCGCTAGGCTGATAGACGGTGCGTTGTCGATGGCAGACAAAGCCGACCGCATCCGAATCCGAATCCCTGGCACGACCTGCCAGACGAAGAAAGGTCTCTTGTGACTGTCAACGATCAGGATCCGTACTCCCAGGGCCCGCTCGACAGCGACCCGGAAGAGACCTCAGAGTGGCAGGAGTCCCTGCAGCAGCTCGTGAAGGCGAAGGGATCCGGTCGTGGCCGCGAGATCATGCTCAGCCTTCTGCAGAAGTCCCACGAGCTGCAGCTCAACGTCCCGCAGGTCCCCACGACGGACTACATCAACACGATCGCGCCCGAGAACGAGCCCGAGTTCCCCGGTGACGAGGAGCTCGAGCGCCGGTACCGCCGCTGGATCCGCTGGAACGCCGCGATCACGGTGCACCGCGCGCAGCGCCCCGGCATCGGCGTCGGCGGTCACATCTCGACGTACGCCTCGTCCGCGTCGCTCTACGAGGTCGGCTTCAACCACTTCTTCCGGGGCCTCGACGACCCGTCGGGCGGCGACCAGATCTTCATCCAGGGTCACGCCTCCCCCGGCATCTACGCCCGCTCCTTCCTCGAGGGCCGCCTGAGCTCCGACCAGCTCGACGGCTTCCGGCAGGAGAAGTCGAAGGCGCCGAACGGCATCCCGTCGTATCCGCACCCGCGTCTCATGCCGGACTACTGGCAGTTCCCCACCGTCTCGATGGGACTCGGCCCCGTCAACGCCATCTACCAGGCGATGACGAACAAGTACCTCACCAACCGCGGGATCAAGGACCTCTCGAACTCGCGGGTGTGGGCGTTCCTCGGCGACGGCGAGATGGACGAGGTCGAGAGCCGCGGCCAGCTTCAGGTCGCGGCGAACGAGGGCCTCGACAACCTGACCTTCGTCGTCAACTGCAACCTGCAGCGCCTCGACGGACCGGTGCGCGGCAACGGCAAGATCATCCAGGAGCTCGAGAGCTTCTTCCGCGGCGCGGGCTGGAACGTCATCAAGGTCGTGTGGGGCAGCGGCTGGGACCAGCTGCTCGCCAACGACACCGACGGCGCGCTCGTGCACCTCATGAACACGACCCCCGACGGCGACTTCCAGACGTACCGCGCCGAGGACGGCAAGTTCATCCGCGACCACTTCTTCGGGCGCGACGAGCGCACGGCCGCCCTCGTGAAGGACTGGTCGGACGAGGACATCTGGGGCAACCTCCGCCGCGGCGGCCTGGACTACCGCAAGGTCTACGCGGCCTACAAGGCGGCCACCGAGCACAAGGGCCAGCCGACCGTCATCCTCGCCAAGACGATCAAGGGCTACGGCCTCGGGCACCACTTCGAGGGCCGCAATGCGACCCACCAGATGAAGAAGATGACGCTCGAGGACCTCAAGCACTTCCGCGACTCGATGCGCATCCCGATCTCCGACCAGCAGCTGGAGGAGAACCCCTACCTGCCGCCGTACTTCCACCCGGGTGGCGAGGACGAGACGGTCCAGTACATGATCGAGCGCCGGCGCGCGCTCGGCGGGTTCCTGCCCGAGCGCCGCTCGCACCACGTGCCGATCACGCTTCCCGGCGACGAGTCCTACGCGCTGCCGAAGAAGGGCTCGGGCACGCAGGAGATCGCGACGACCATGGCGTTCGTCCGGCTCCTGAAGGACCTCCTCCGGGCCAAGGACTTCGGCCACCGCATCGTGCCGATCATCCCCGACGAGGCCCGCACCTTCGGCATGGACGCGTACTTCCCCACGGCGAAGATCTACAACCCGCACGGCCAGAACTACACCTCGGTCGACCGCGAGCTGCTCCTCGCCTATAAGGAGAGCCCGCAGGGCCAGATCCTGCACGTCGGCATCAACGAGGCCGGGGCGGTCGCCGCCTTCACCGGCACGGCGACGTCGTACTCGACGCACGGCGAGCCGCTCATCCCGGTCTACGTCTTCTACTCGATGTTCGGCTTCCAGCGCACGGGCGACGCCCAGTGGGCCGCGGGTGACCAGATGGCACGCGGCTTCATCATCGGCGCGACGGCCGGTCGCACCACGCTCACCGGTGAGGGCCTCCAGCACGCCGACGGGCACTCACAGCTCCTCGCATCGACGAACCCGGCGACCGTGTCGTACGACCCGGCATACGGCTACGAGATCGCGCACATCGTGCGCTCGGGTCTCGAGCGGATGTACGGCGGCAACCACCCCGACCCCAACGTCATGTACTACCTCACGGTGTACAACGAGCCGCTCGTCCAGCCGGCCGAGCCCGAGGGCGTCGACGTCGAGGGCATCGTCCGCGGCATCCACCGCATCTCGAGCCCCGAGGGTGAAGGCGCGCGCGCCCAGATCCTCGCGTCCGGCGTCGGCGTGCCGTGGGCGCTCGAGGCGCAGCAGCTGCTCCGCGACGACTGGGGCGTGCAGGCGGATGTCTGGTCGGTGACCTCGTGGTCGGAGTTGCGTCGCGACGGCCTCGCCGCCGACGAGCACAACTTCCTGCACCCCGACCAGGAGCCGCGCACCGCGTACATCACCGAGAAGCTCCGCGACACCCCCGGCCCCGTCATCGCGGTGAGCGACTGGATGCACGCCGTCCAGGACCAGATCCGTCCGTGGGTGCAGCACCGCTTCGCGACGCTCGGCGCCGACGGCTTCGGCTTCTCGGACACCCGTCCGGCGGCACGCCGCTTCTTCAAGATCGACGGTCCGTCGGTCGTCGTGCGGACGCTCCAGGCGCTGGCCGAGGACGGCGTCGTCGACCGCGGGCTCGCGGCGCAGGCGATCGAGAAGTACCGCCTGCACGACGTGAGCGCCGGCACGAGCGGCAACGCGGGCGGCGAGAGCTGACCGACCGGATGCCCGCCAGCCCCGCCCCGATGGACAAGACCGAGACGCTCGCCTGGCTGCGGCGCATCTCGGGTGATCTCGCGACGGTCACCATCAAGCGGCTGGAGGACACGCTCCCCTGGTACGCGGAGATGCCGCCGGCGCGACGGTCGGCGGTGGGGCTCGTCGCCCAGGCGGGCATCACGTCGTTCATCTCGTGGTACGACGACCCCAACTCCACGCCCTGGATCGCGGCCGACATCTTCGCCGCGGCTCCTCGTGAGCTGCTTCGCAGCGTCAGCCTTCAGCAGACGCTGCAGCTGATCCGCGTCACGGTCGAGGTGACCGAGGAGCGTGTCGCCAGCAAGAGCGAGGATCTGCGGGAGGCGATGCTCCTCTACTCGCGAGAGGTGGCCTTCGCGGCGGCCGACGTCTACGCCCGTGCGGCCGAGACGCGCGGGCTCTGGGATGCGCGCCTCGAGGCGCTCGTCGTCGACTCGATCCTCACGGGCGAAGCCGACGAGGAGCTGCCGAGCCGCATCGCGGCCCTCGGCTGGCACGGTCACGGCGAGGTCGCGGTGCTCGTGGGGACCACTCCCCCGATGCTCGACATCGATCAGCTGCGACGCACCTCGCGCAAGCTCGGCGTCGATGTCCTCATCGGCGTGCAGGGATCGCGACTCGTGCTCGTGCTCGGACGTGCCGAGCTTCCCGCCCGGAGCGAGGAGCTGACCGCCGAGCTGCCCTTCCCCGAGATCGCCCGGCGCCTGGAACCCGGCTTCGGTGCGGGCCACCTCGTGCTCGGGCCGGCCGTGCCGGCCCTCGTCGACGCGAGCCAGAGCGCCCGGGCGTCGCTCGCCGGCTTCGCCGTGGCACGCGCGTGGCGTCACGCCCCGCGCCCCGTCGAGGCGGACGACCTGCTGCCCGAGCGCGCCCTCGCGGGAGACCCGCTCGCCAAGCAGACGCTGGTCGAGAGGATCTACCGCCCTCTGCAGCAGCACAGCGCGGACCTCGTCGCGACGCTGTGGAGCTACCTCGACAACGGCCGGTCGCTCGAGGCCACGGCGCGCGAGCTGTTCGTGCACCCGAACACCGTCAGGTACCGGCTCAAGCGCGTGTCGGAGGTGATCGGGTGGGATGCCACAGGCCCGCGCGAGGCGCTGATCCTGCAGACCGCTCTCATCCTCGGCTCCATCGGCACCGACACGACGCGGCGACGGCCCCCGGCATCCCGTCGCCCGCACGGATGACTCTGTACCCCGTACACAAAGCAATCCAGGATTTCTGTGCGCTGATCGCCAGAGGGCCGGATTCGATCCTTGGGAGGATGGACAAGTGATCATCGCGGTCTTCCCCGGGCAGGGCTCTCAGTCCCCCGGTTTTCTCGCACCCTGGCTCGAGCGGGAGGGTGCACGCGACAGACTCGGCGAGTACTCGGAGTGGGCCGGCGTCGACCTCGTGGCTGCAGGCACCGAGTGGGACGCCCAGCAGATCCGCGACACGAAGGTGGCGCAGCCGCTCATCGTGGCCGCGAGCCTGCTGTCGTGGAACGCGCTCGAGTCGCGTGAAAAGGCGGTGGGCGTCGCCGGGCACTCGGTCGGCGAGTTCGCCGCTGCCGCTGCCGCCGGCATCCTCTCGGAGGAGGACGCCCTGCGACTCGTCGGCCTGCGCGGTCGCGCGATGGCGGAGGCGGCAGCCGCGGCCGAGACCGGCATGAGCGCCGTCATCGGCGGGGACGAGGCATCGGTCGTCTCGCGACTGGAAGAGCTCGACCTCACGCCCGCGAACTACAACGGCGGCGGTCAGCTCGTCGCCGCCGGCTCCCTCGAGGCGCTGCAGCGGCTCGCCGCAGAGCCGGTGCCGGGGACGCGCGTCATCCCGCTCCAGGTCGCAGGCGCGTTCCACACGCGCTACATGGCCCCCGCTGTCGCGACGCTCCGCGACGCGGCCGGGCGGGTCGCGACGAATGAGCCGGCGCAGCGCATCTGGACGAACCGCGACGGGTCTGCCGTCGACTCCGGAGCCGTCTACCGCGACCTCCTCGTCGAGCAGGTCGCCGCACCGGTGCGCTGGGACCTCTGCATGGCGTCGTTCGCCGAGGCGGGCGTCACAGGCATCGTCGAACTGAGCCCGGCCGGCACGCTCGTCGGTCTCGCCAAGCGCGCCCTCCGGGGCGTCCCGGGCGTCGCGGTGAAGACACCCGACGACCTGGCGTCCGCGGACGCCCTCCTGAACGGATCACGGGCATGACCCGATCGCTCGTCCAGCCCACGGGGCCGGCGCACACCCGCATCTACTCGTACGGCGCGGCCCGCGGTGAGATCGCGGTGCCCAACGACGACCTCATCGGTCCGATCGACTCCAGCGACGAGTGGATCCGGCAGCGCACCGGCATCGTCACGCGGATGCGCGCGGTGAAAGAGACCGATGCCATCGATCTGGCGACGGATGCCGCGCGCGAGGCGATCGAGCGATCCGGCGTCCCCGCCTCCGAGGTCGACGCCGTCATCGTCGCGACCGTGAGCAACCCCAAGCAGACGCCGTCGGTCTCGGCCATCGTCGCCGACCGGGTGGGCGCCAACCCCGCCGCGGCCTACGACGTCAACGCCGCCTGCGCGGGCTTCGCGTACGGCGTCGCGCAGGCCGACGCGCTCATCCGCGGCGGCATCGCGAAATACGCCGTCGTGATCGGCGCCGAGAAGCTCAGCGACATCGTGGATCCCACCGACCGGAGCATCTCGTTCCTCCTCGGAGACGGTGCCGGCGCGGTCGTGATCGGTCCGAGCGACACCCCGGGCATCGGTCCCACGGTGTGGGGCTCGGACGGTTCGAAGGCCGACGCGGTCGGGATGAACCACACCCTGACCGAGTTCCGCGACGGCGAGGCGCCGTGGCCGACCCTGCGTCAGGAGGGCCCCACCGTCTTCCGCTGGGCCGTGTGGGAGATGGTCAAGGTCGCACGTCAGGCCCTCGAGGCCGCCGGGGTCGAGGCATCCGATCTCGCCGCCTTCGTGCCGCACCAGGCGAACATGCGCATCATCGACGAGTTCGCGAAGCAGCTCGGCCTTCCCGACACCGTCGTGATCGGCCGCGACATCGAGACGACCGGCAACACGTCCGCGGCATCGATCCCCCTCGCCACCCACCGCCTGCTCGAGGAGCACCCCGAGCTGAGCGGCGGCCTCGCGCTGCAGATCGGCTTCGGCGCAGGACTCGTCTTCGGCGCCCAGGTCGTCCGGCTCCCGTGACGCGAAAGCACCCGACCCTAGACTGAACAGCGGTCCCGCCAGGGTCCGCGAACCCCCGAGAAACAGGAGAAACCCCATGGCATTCACCAACGACGAGGTCCTCGCAGGGCTCGCCGAGCTCATCACCGACGAGACCGGCATCTCGGCCGATGAGGTCGCGCTCGACAAGTCGTTCACGGACGACCTCGACATCGACTCCATCTCGATGATGACGATCGTCGTCAACGCGGAGGAGAAGTTCGGCGTCACGATCCCCGACGACGAGGTCAAGAACCTCAAGACCGTCGGTGACGCCGTCGACTTCATCACGTCCAACCAGGCGTAAGCCATCCGGTGGGGGCTTCGGCCCCCACCGGCTCGAGCGAGGATCCCCCACCATATGAGCAACTCCCGCATCGTCGTCACCGGCATCGGCGCGTCGTCGCCCCTGGGCGGCACGGCTCCCGAGAGCTGGTCGGCCCTCCTGGACGGCGAGTCCGGCGCCCGCACCCTCGAGTACGACTGGGTCGAGAAATACGGCCTTCCCGTCTCGTTCGCCGCCGAGGCGAAGGTCCGCCCCGACACGGTGCTGGAGCGCCCGGTGGCGAAGCGCCTCGACCCGTCCTCGCAGTTCGCGCTCGTCGCGGCGATCGAGGCGTGGAACGACGCCGGCGGACCCGACGTCGAGCCGGAGCGGCTGGGAGTCGACTTCGCGACCGGCATCGGCGGACTTCACACGCTCCTCGACGGGTGGGACATCCTCCGCGAGAAGGGCCCCCGCCGGGTCCTCCCCATGACCGTCCCGATGCTCATGCCGAACGCGGCGGCCGGGAACCTTTCCCTCCACTTCAACGCGCGTGCGTACGCGCGCACGGTGGCGAGCGCGTGCGCCTCGAGCACGGAGTCGATCGTCAATGCGATCGAGCACCTGCGCTCGGGTCTCGCCGACGTCGTCATCGCGGGCGGCACCGAGTCCGTCATCCACCCCGTGACGATCGCCGCGTTCTCGTCGATGCAGGCCCTGTCGCGGCGGAACGACTCCCCCGAAACGGCCTCTCGCCCCGGCAGCATCGACCGCGACGGCTTCGTCATGGGCGAGGGTGCCGCCGTGCTGATCCTCGAGACCGAGGAGCACGCGAAGGCTCGCGGCGCCAAGATCTACGCGGCGGTCGTGGGCGGTGGCGTGACCGCCGACTCGTACCACATCACGGCGAACGACCCCGAGGGCACGGGCGCCGCGCGCGCGGTGCGGATGGCGCTCGAGATGGCGGATGCCTCGCCCGAGGACGTCACGCACATCAATGCGCACGCCACCTCGACCCCGGTCGGCGACCCGAACGAGTACGTCGCGCTCAAGACGGTCTTCGGATCGAGGATCGACGACATCCCGGTGTCGGCGACCAAGGCCTCCACGGGCCACCTGCTGGGCGGTACGGGCGCGCTGGAGGCGATCTTCACGATCCTCGCGCTCCGCGATCGCGTGGCACCCCCCACGATCAACATCACGACGCAGGACCCCGAGGTGCCGTTCCGCATCTCGGGCGAGACGCAGGCGCTCGGCGACGGCCAGCAGCTGGCGATCAGCAACTCCTTCGGCTTCGGCGGTCACAACGCCGTCGCCGCGTTCGCCTCGGTCTGATCCGCGACGACGCACACGTGAAGAGGCCCCCGGGAACCGTTCGGTTCCGGGGGCCTCTCTCATGTCAGGCGGCGATTCGCGGTCCCAGCGCCCGGGTTCATCGGCCTCCGATCACCGGTAGTGGCGCCTCGCCCTCCTGAAATCTCGATCCTCGATCCGGGATGCCGCCCCTCCGCGCTCTGCGTCAGCCGACCTTGTGGAGCCACACCACGGGAGCGTCGTCGCTCGCGTGCCGGAACGGCTCGAGCTCCTCGTCCCACGCGGCCCCGAGGGCGACCTCCAGCTCTCGCTGCAGTTCTGCGAGATCGCCGGCGGACACCTCCAGCGCGTAGCGCACACGGTCCTCGCCGACGACGACGTTGCCCGCCGTGTCGGTCTGGGCGTAGTGGATGCCGAGTCCCGGTGTGTGCATCCAGCGGCCGCCGTCGCTGCGGGGGGTCGGGTCTTCACTCACCTCGAACCGCAGGTGCTCCCACCCGCGGATCGCCGTGGCGAGGGCGGCGCCGGTGCCGGCCGGGCCCTCCCAATAGAACTCGGCTCGTCGGCTGCCCGCCAGGATGGGCTGATCGGCCCAATCGAAGTTCACGGCGCGCCCGAGGGCTCGCCCGACAGCCCACTCGAGGTGGGGGCACAACGCGCGTGGCGCGGAGTGGATATAGATCACTCCACGCGCTTGTGGTGTCGCCATGGTCTCTCCGTTTCACCAGGTACGTCTTCCCCAACGACCTGAACGGAACCGCGACTGCTGTTCGGTTGTGCTGGGGCCATTATGACCCAGCGCGAGTGCTAATGACAAGCGTGTCATTCGCGTGCACGGTAGGCTCGTTGCGCGTCCGCGAGGGCGCGAGGGGCGGTGGCCAAGCTGGTCAAGGCAGCGGGCTCATAACCCGACGATCGTGGGTTCAAGTCCCACCCGCCCTACGAGTGCGGCGCGGGCTTGTCCCGCGCCGCACTCGTATGTCGGGTGGCTGCGCGAGCCCACCCGTGGGCGGGCCCCTGCCGCCGGAGGCTCCGCGCGCCGCGGAGCGGCGTGTGGAGTGGCGGTAGGGACAAGTCCCACCCGCCCTACGAGTGCGTGCGCGAGCAACCCCGCTCAGGCCACTTCTCCACAGGACGCTGTCAATCCCCGGCATCCCTCCCCCGCCGCTTGCGAGGATGGTGCGACGTCGGAGGGAGACGAGGGATGGCGGCAGGGCCGATCGCGCAGGCGGCGCGGGACTTCTTCGGCTGGGAGCACCTGCGGGACGGCCAGGAGGAGGCTGTGGCCGCGCTCGTCGACGGCCGCGATGTCATCACGGTGCTGCCGACCGGAGCGGGAAAATCGGCCGTCTATCAGCTCGCCGGCACCATCCGGGAGGGCATCACCGTAGTGGTCTCGCCGCTGATAGCGCTCCAGCGCGATCAGCTGAACCAGCTCGAAGAGACGCCTCGTGCGCCCAAGGGGGTCGCGATCAACTCCTCTCGAGGGGAGCGGGCGGTCGAGGAGGCCTGGGACGCCCTGGCTGAGGGCGCGGCGGAGTTCGTCTTCCTCGCGCCGGAGCAGCTCGCGAAGGACGATGTCGTGGAGCGCCTGCGCAGGCTCGACGTCGGGCTCCTTGCCGTCGATGAGGCGCATTGCGTTGCGAGCTGGGGTCACGACTTCCGGCCCGACTATCTTCGGCTCGGCGACGTCCGCGAGCGCCTCGGAAGGCCCGTCACCGTCGCGCTCACGGCCACGGCGGCCGAGCCGGTCCGTGCCGAGATCACGGCACGGCTCGGCATGAGGGACGCCCTCGTCGTGGTGCGCGGAGTCGACCGGCCCAACATCGACCTCACCGTGCACCGTGCGACGACCGATGACGAGAAGTGCGAACGGGTCATCGACGAAGTGCTCGCCCTCCCCAAGCCCGGGCTCGTCTACACGGCGACCCGACGAGACTCCGAGGAGTACGCGGAGGTGCTGCGCTCGCACGGCCTCCGCGCGTCCGCCTATCACGCGGGCCTGCCGGCGCGGGAGCGATCGGACGTCCACGACGCCTTCCTCGACGACGAGGTCGACGTCGTCGTCGCGACGAACGCCTTCGGCATGGGGATCGACAAGCCGAACGTCCGCTTCGTCGCCCATGCGTCGGTGCCCGACTCGCTCGACGCGTACTACCAGGAGGTGGGCCGGGCCGGCCGCGACGGCGATCCCGCGAGCGCCATCCTGTTCTACCGCTCCGAAGACCTCGGCCTGCGAAAGTACTTCGTCGCCCGCGGTGTCGACCAGGAGCGGGCGGCGGCCGCCTACCGGGCACTCGCGCAATCCGACTCGCCCGTGAAGGCGACCGAGCTCGCGAAGCGGCTGGAGATCTCCCCCCGCTCGGCCACCGCACTGCTGAATCTTCTCGCCGAGGCGGGTGCGGTGTCGGTCACACGGCGGGGCGCACGGCCCCGTGCGGGATTCACGCCGGCGGCAGCCGCGGCGGGCGCAGAGGAGGCGTCGGAGCGCCGGGAGCGCATCGAGGAGTCTCGACTGGAGGTCATGCGCCGCTACGCCGAGACTCGCGACTGCCGGCGCCGGGTCCTGCTCGGCTACTTCGGCGAGGACCTGCCGGAGCCCTGCGGCCACTGCGACACCTGCCGGGCCGGCACGGCGAAGGAAGCTGAAGAAGAGGTCGACACGCCCTATCCCGCAGGCGTGAGCGTGAAGCACATCGAATGGGGCCGGGGCAGCGTCGTGGAGGTCGAGAGCGACCGGATCACCGTCTTCTTCGAAGAGCAGGGCTACAAAGTGCTGGCCTTGGACGCCGTCACAGAGAACCACCTGCTGAGCCTCGTCTAGACTCCGACGTCATGGACATGGGTCTGTGGATCGGCGTGGGCGTCGCCCTGGCCGCTGCCGCCGTGCTCGTTATCCTCGCACCGGTCCTGAAGCGCGACCAACTCAGACGGCAGCTGGACGGACGAGCGCCGTCAGGCGGGCTCGGCTCGGGACTGGACGCCGTCTGGCGCCCCTCCGCCGAAGACGCTCATCGCGACTGGGAGGCCACCGTCGAGCTGCCCGCGCCGGCGCCGACACCGGGCGACAAGGGGCGCATGGACGATGGCCGGATCGTCATCGAGGTTCCGAAGGACGCCTAGGCGCGGCATCCGTCGCTCAACGGGGCTCTTCCGGTCCCTCCGGAGGATTGCTCCCCCGGGGTATGGGCAGCTCACCGCTGTGCGAGAGCACCTCCGGGTGGAACCGGGCGAGGGTGATGACACCGAAGACGGCGATCGCACCGGCCAGCGCGAAGCCGATGAAGGCCCAGAGCGGCGCGTTGGCCGCCTCCTGCAGGACCGTCAGGCCGATGATCACGGCGACGATGGGGTCGATGACGGTGAGGCCGGCGATGACGAGGTCGGGCGGACCCACCGCGTAGGCGGTCTGCACGAAATAGGCGCCGATCGCGACGGCGGCGAGCAGGGCGACGATGCAGAGGATCGTGAGCCAGTCGAAGTCATTGGCCTTGATGCGCTCGATGACGACCTTCGCGAGAGTCGCGACGAAGCCGTAGATCATGCCGGACGCGACGATGTAGAAGAGAGCTTGACCGCGCTTGCGAAGCCAGAGCCAGAGTGCGCCGAGCGCCACGAGGACGACGCCCAGGAGCGAGAGGATGACGATGGTCTCTCGTGGCGTCACGGGGTTCTCAGTCGCGTAGAACGCGGCGATCGTGACGAAGATGAAGATTCCGCCGACGCACGCGATGATCGCCATGATCGATCGTCTCGTCGGCCGTATGCCGGTCACGCGGGAGTTCAGCAGAGTCGTGATGACGAGCGAGATCGCTCCGATGGGCTGCACGATGATGAGCGGCGCGAAGGCGAGGGCGCTCAGCTGGCATATGATCGCGAGCCCCAGCATGCCGGTGCCGGCGACCCATGAGGGGCGCTTGAGGAGGCTCACGAGCTGACGCCCGCTGAGACCGGATGCGCCGGAGAGCCCGCTGAGCCGCTCCACCTTCGTGACACCGCGGTGCTGGTACTGAGCGCCGAAGGACATGAAGACGGCGCCGAGCAGGGCGAGCGGGATGCCGATCAGGATGGCGGGCTCCCGGAAGAATCCGATGAGGTCGTCCGTCACCTCATCCAGAGTCAGTTCCGCCCACAGCACCCTCCGACACTAACCGCCCGGATGCCTCGATAGGCTCAAGGCGTGGCCGTTCTGCCGATCCGCATCATGGGTGACCCCGTCCTGCACGCCCCCGCAGCGGCGGTCGACGAGGTCACCGACGAAATCCGCACGCTCGTCGCCGACATGTTCGAGACGATGGATGCCGCGCCCGGTGTCGGGCTCGCCGCCCCCCAGGTCGGGGTGCCGCTGCGGATCTACACGTACTCGTACCAGGACGACGACGGGCAGCCCTGGCGGGGAGTGCTGATCAACCCGGAGCTGTGGATGCGTCCGCTCGTGCCGGGCGATCCCGACCCCGACGACGAATCCGAAGGATGCCTCTCGTTCCCCGGCGAACGGTTCCCGCTCCGCCGCTCCGAGGAGGTCCTCGTCACCGGCACGGACCTCGAGGGCGAGCCGGTGCGCATCGAGGTGGACGGCTGGCGGGCGCGCATCATGCAGCACGAGTTCGACCACCTCGACGGGATCCTCTACATCGACCGACTCGACGACAGCGACTGGAAAACGACGCAGAAGATCGCGCGCAAGCGCGGGTGGGGTCGGCCGGGCGCATCCTGGACGCCTGGAATCGACGACATCGAAGCCTGACCGCTCCGAGCGTCGGCGGTAGCCATCCGGAAATGAAGAACGGCCCCGGAGTGGAGTCCGGAGCCGTTCGCTCCCCCACTTGGACTCGAACCAAGAACCTATCGGTTAACAGCCGATTGCTCTGCCAATTGAGCTATGGAGGAATGCTTCGCGCTCTCGCGCGGGCAACCACACCATATTAGCAAAGCCGGAGGGGTGCTCACGACGCGACGAGGCGATGATCGGCCTCCGAGCTCGGCGTCCACAGCAGATCCGTCGTGCCGCGCCCGTAGGCGACCGTATGGCCGCCCCTCAGCACGAGCACGTCGGCCGAGAGCTCCCGGACGACCTCGGCGTCATTCGTCACCACGAGAGTCGACATGCCTCGCGCGCGCCGGCGCAGGATCGCGTCGCGGGCGGCTCTGCGGACCTCGACGTCCATGTTGGCGAACGGCTCGTCGGCGATGAACACGCGCGGCTCGAGCACGAGCGTCTGCGCGAACGCGACCCGCTGGCGCATGCCGGCGCTGAGTTCGTAGGGGTACTTGGCGGCCGCTCCGAGCGGCAGCATCAGCTCGTCGAGGAGGGTCGCCACCCGGACCGCGAGAGCCCGCTGGTTGACGCGTCGGTCGCGGCTCGTGATGGGTTCGCCGATCACGTCGGCGACCGTCATGCGCGCCGGCAGCTTCGCCCCGGCGGACTGCGCGAGGTAGCCGGTGAAGTACGTCAGCTCCCGGCGGGAGCGCCCCGGATGTCGCACCGGGATGCCTTCGACCCAGGCGTCTCCCCCGACGACGGCGAGGCCGGGCGCGTCGACGCCCGCCAGAACGGCGGCGAGGCTCGACTTGCCGGCTCCGGTCGGACCCATGATCGCGAGCGTCCCGCCGTGCGGGACCACGAAGGATGCCCCGTCCACGACGCGCACGTCCACGGCGCCCCGGGTCGAGCGAGCGAGCGACAGGTCCGTCGCACGGATGGCGACGTCGGCGTCACGGCGGCGGGGCATGGACTCATCCTGCCCTGCGCGGCGGCCGGGGGCCAGCCGGCGTGCGGAATCAGGACTCCGAGACGAGCTGCTGCCGGTTCACATCCAGCTCCCGCAGACGGAGGCGGATCGACCGCCCCTCCTCGGAGTCCGGCGGCACGCGCTGGATCGCACCCAGCAGCTCTGCCTTCTCGCGATCGAGCGATCGCTGGATGAGCCGCCGGCAGAGGGAGGATGCCGAGGCCACGGCCTCGTCGTCGGTGAGCGCCGGGAAGTCCGCCGTCAGGAGCTCGGCTGCGAGGGAGCGGAAGGGCTCCCGCACGGTGCCGATGGCCTCCGCGGCCCAGCCGGGCCGGTCGACGGCCGCCTCGGGGGCCACGGACGAGCGGACGGCTTCGAGGGCGGGGTGCCGGAACGGCAGTGCGAACGCGCGCTCGCGCAGTGCGGAGTCGAGGCGGTGCCCGAACTGCAGCAGGCCCATCAGGGCGTCGCGCTCGAGCGCCACCTCCGCGGTGCGGGGCAGCGACGCGAGTGTGACGCGGACGAGGGGCGCGGCATCCGTCGCCCCATCGGCCGGACGATCGGGCGCCGGTCGCGCCGGGCCGCGGTCGCCCGTTCGGCTCGCGCGCTCGACCTCGCGGCGCACGTCCTCGGTGTCCATGCCGAGGCGCCGAGCGAGGACGCGGACGTACTCGGGCTGCAGCAGCGGGTCGCGGAGCTCGGCCACGACGGGCGCCGCGGCGCGAAGAGCCCCGACACGACCTTCCACGCTGGCGAGGTCGAAGCCGGAGATGCGCTGGTCGAGGACGAACTCGACCATGGGCGACTTCGTGTCGACGAGCGTCCGGACGGCGCCGTCGCCGCGGCGGAGACGCAGATCGCACGGGTCGAGGCCCTCCGGGCCGACTGCGACGTAGGTCTGCGCATTGAACCGCTTGGCGTCGGCGAAGGCGCGGAGCGCGGCCTTCTGTCCCGCGGCATCCGGATCGAACGTGAAGACGACCTCGCCCGCCGCGGAATCGTCGCCCATCACCCTTCGGAGCACCGTGATGTGGTCGGAGCCGAAGGCCGTGCCACAGGTCGCGATGGCCGTCGTGACGCCTGCGAGGTGGCACGCCATGACGTCGGTATAGCCCTCGACCACGACGACGCGGTGGCTGCGGCTGATCTCGCGCTTCGCGAGGTCGAGCCCGTACAGCACCTGGGCCTTCTTGTAGATCGTCGTCTCGGGCGTGTTGAGGTACTTCGGTCCGTTGTCGTCGTCGAAGAGCCGGCGCGCTCCGAAGCCGAGCACCTGACCCGTGACGTCGCGGATGGGCCAGACGACGCGTCCGCGGAACCGGTCGTAGACGCCTCGCTGCCCCTGGGAGACGAGACCCGCCGCGGTGAGGTCGTCGCGCGAGAATCCCTGGGCGGTCAGGGCGTCGAGCATGCCCGACCATCCTTTGGGGGCGAAGCCGACTCCGAAGTGGGCCGCGGCGCCGGCGTCGAAGCCGCGCTCGCCGAGGAAGCGCCGGGCGATGTCCGCCTCGGGGGTGGCGAGCTGCGCGCGGAAGAACTCCGCCGCGGCGGCGTTCGCAGCGTACAGGCGCGCACGCCCGGAGGTCTCGGGAGCGGCTCCGCCGTCCTCGTAGTGGAGCGAGTAGCCGATGCGGGCGGCGAGCCGCTCGACGGCCTCGGTGAAGGAGAGGTGGTCGAGGTTGCGGAGGAACGAGTAGACGTCGCCCGACTCGCCGCAGCCGAAGCAGTGGTAGAAGCCCGCCTGCGGGCGCACGTTGAAGCTCGGGCTGCGCTCGTCGTGGAAGGGGCACAGCCCCTTGAGCGCGCCGACGCCGGCGGACTTCAGCGCGACGCGTTCGCCGATGATGTCCGCGATGTTGGTGCGGGCCTTGACCTCGTCGACGTCGGCCTGACGGATCCGCCCCGGCATCAGGCGTCCTCGCGCGAGGCGACCCGGCGGCCGGGCTTCTGCGAACCGGGCGCCCAGACGCCGATGGACTCGGCATCCACCTCGCCGACGAGGCGTCCGTGCCAGGCGATCGCCAGCTGGTCGGTCAGGCTCGCGACCTGGTCGACGACGACACGGCGGCGCGCGGCATCCGTTCTCGCCGTCTCGAAGTCCAGGGCGTAGAGCGCGTCGAGCTCCTCGGGCCGCTCCCACAGCGCCGTCGCCAGGCGCTTGAGCACGCGTCGCTGCTCCTTGTAGAGCTCTTTGCGGCCCTCCATCGACACGACGACGGCTCCGATGATGCCCTTGAGCACCGCCATCTCGGCCTCGACGACGCGCGGCACGACGACGTGGGCGCGATAGCGGGTCAGCACATTGAGAGCGTACGCATCCCGCGTCGCCGTCGTCGCGGCCCGGGCGAATCGTCCGATGAGGTCGGAGGTGAGGTTCTTCAGCCGTGCGTGGTCGGCGCGGGTGCCTGCGTAGGACGTGATCCACTCGGGCATCCGCATGAGCCGGTACAGCGCGTCCGCGAGCTCGTCGCGCGCGAAGTCGAAACCCACCCACGACTGGATTCCGCTCAGCAGCTTGTCGTGCACCCGGACGTCGGCGAGGAACGCCGGATCGAGGTAGCCGTTGACGATCGCGTCCTCGAAGTCGTGGACCGAGTAGGCGATGTCGTCGGACAGGTCCATGACCTCGGCCTCGATGCAGCGCACGCGACCCGGAGCGTCCTGGCGCATCCAGCGGAAGACGTGCTCGTCGTCGGGGTAGACGCCGAACTTGAGGCGGCCACCGGGGTCGGGAAGCGGATGATCCGCCGTCCACGGGTATTTGCAGGTCGCGTCGAGGCTCGCCCGAGTCAGGTTCAGGCCGAAGCTCGCGCCGTCGTCGTCGACGACCTTCGGCTCGAGCCGGGTGAGGATGCGGAGCGTCTGCGCGTTTCCCTCGAAGCCGCCGAAGTCCTCGGCCCAGTCGTTGAGCGCCCGCTCGCCGTTGTGCCCGAAGGGCGGATGCCCGAGGTCATGGCTCAGGCACGCCGTGTCGACGACGTCGGGTGCGAGTCGCAGCGCGGTCGCGAGCTCCCGCCCGACCTGTGCCACCTCGAGCGAGTGCGTCAGGCGGTTGCGCGCGAAGTCGGCGGGGCTCGCGGGGCTCAGCACCTGCGTCTTGGCGGCGAGGCGACGCAGCGCCGCCGAGTGCAGCACCCGGGCGCGGTCGCGTGCGAAGTCGTCGCGCTGCGACCGGTGCCGCTCGCGGTGGAAGCGCGCCGCGTCGGCGTCGTCATAGCCCTCCGGCCGCTCCGACGCGACGCCGACCGCACCCGTCGCGGCAGCCGAGAGCGCCGGCGCCAGCCCGGAGCTCGTCGAAGCGTCAGCCGCCACTGTGGTCGAGTTCCGCTTCGGCGAGGGCGCTGGATGCCTCGGCTCCGAGGTCCTGCGAGTCGAGCCAGCCGTCGGGCAGCGCGGGGCGCTTGGGGGTTCCGGCGCGTCCGCGCTGACCCTCCGCCGCGGCGCCCGGATAGGCAGCCTCGAGGTCGAGGGTCGCCAGCAGGTCGTCGATCTCAGCGAGGCTCGACACCGTCGCGAGCCGCGCTCGCGTGTCGCCGCCGACCGGATATCCCTTGAAGTACCAGACGACGTGCTTGCGGATGTCGCGGCATCCGCGGTCCTCGTCCTCGAAGAACTCGACCAGCAGCTCGGCATGGCGGCGGAACGCCGCGGCCACGAACCCCAGCGTCGCGTCGACGGGCTCGCCCATCGCCGCCCCCGGCTCGCCGAGCGCCCGGGCGAGGTCGCCGAACAGCCACGGACGGCCGAGGCATCCGCGTCCGACGACGACGCCGTCGCAGCCCGTCTCGGCCATCATGCGCACCGCGTCGTCGGCCGACCAGATGTCGCCGTTGCCGAGCACCGGCACGCTCGTGACGGTCTCTTTCAGCTTCGCGATGGCCGACCAGTCGGCCTGGCCGGAGTAGAACTCGGCGGCGGTGCGAGCGTGGAGCGCGATCGAGGCGACTCCGGCGTCCTCGCCGATACGTCCCGCCTCGAGGTAGGTGAGGTGATCGGAGTCGATGCCCTTGCGCATCTTGATCGTCAGCGGGATGTCGCCCGCGGCGCGGACGGCGCCTGTGACGATGTCGCGGAACAGCTCGCGCTTCCACGGGAGGGCCGCTCCCCCGCCCTTGCGGGTGACCTTGGGGACGGGGCATCCGAAATTCAGGTCGATGTGATCGGCGCGATCCTCGGCGACGAGGATCCGGACCGCCTCGGCGACCGTCTTCGGATCGACGCCGTAGAGCTGGATGGAGCGCGGGGTCTCGGACTCGTGGTGCGTGATGAGGCGCATCGTCGTGGCGTTGCGCTCCACGAGCGCGCGCGACGTTATCATCTCGCTCACGTACAGGCCGGCGCCGTACTCGCGGCACAGGCGACGGAAGGCCGTGTTGGTGATGCCGGCCATGGGAGCGAGCACGACGGGCGCATCGAGCTCGATGGGCCCGATGCGCAGCGCGCGGGCCGGAGCCAGGGCGGTCGTCATCCTCTCATTCTCCCAGACGAAACCGGGCGCCTCCTTGAAGAAGGGCCTTAGCCTGGAAACATGACCCAGGCCGTCGACGTCTCGCTCCGCGACATCCCGTTCCAGACCGCAGAAGGCGAGACCAAGACGCTCGCCGACTACGGCGACAAGGTGCTCCTGGTGGTGAACGTCGCCTCGAAATGCGGGCTCACGCCGCAGTACGAGCAGCTCGAGGAGCTGCAGCGCGCGTACGCCGACCGCGGCTTCACGGTGCTGGGGTTCCCCTGCAACCAGTTCGCGGGTCAGGAGCCGGGATCGATGGACGAGATCCTCGACTACTGCGCCATGACGTGGGGCGTCACCTTCCCGGTCCTCGACAAGGTGAAGGTCAACGGCGGGAAGGCCGCGCCGCTTTACAAGGCGCTCAAGAAGACCCGGGATGCCGAGGGCAAGCGCGGTCCGGTCCTGTGGAACTTCGAGAAGTTCGTGCTCACGCCCGACGGCGCGATGCATCGCTTCCGGCCGAACGTGAAGCCCGACGACCCCGCGATCGTCGAGGTCATCGAGCGGAATCTTCCCGCCTGACGGCGGGCCGGCGGCCTCAGGCGGCGTCCTCGTCGGCGTCGCGGTGCTCGGCCCACACCTGGCGCGCGATCTGCGCGAACGCCTCGGCGGGCTGCGCGCCGGAAACCCCGTACTTGCCGTCGATGACGAAGAACGGCACGCCGTTGATGCCGTACGCGGATGCCTGCGCCTGGTCGGCGCGCACGGCCGCGAGATAGCGCCCGCTCCGCAGAGCCTCGCGGGCTGCGTCGCCGTCGAGACCCGCGTCGACAGCCAGCGAGACGAGCTCGTCCTCGCGCCCGACGTGGCGGCCCTCGGTGAAGTACGCCGACATGAGCCGCTCTGCCAGCTCGAGCTGGCGGCCCTGATCCTTCGCGAAGTGGAGGAGCTCGTGGGCCTTCACGGTGTTCGTGTGCTTGAGGATGTCGAACCGGTATTCCAGTCCGGCGTCGGCCGCGACACCGGTGACCCGGTCGAGCATGCCGGTGGCCTGCTCCGCAGAGATGCCCTTGTGCCGGGCCAGATAGTCCGCCTCACCGCCCTCGAAATCGACCGGCGTGTCGGGCGAGAGCTCGAAGGAGTGGTACGTCACCTCCACGAAGGGGGCGTCGTCGTCGGCGGATGCCTCGGCGAGTCCCTTCTCGAGATTCCGCTTGCCGATGTAGCACCACGGGCAGGCGATATCGCTCCAGACGTCGATTCGGATGGGTTCGGTCACGTCAGGGCTAACGCCCCGCCGCGGGCTCGATATTCCGCCGGGCGAGGACGGCAGCGACGAAGAAGCAGACCGCACCGACGAATGTGCCCAGGTTCGCCCACTCGAGGTTCCGCGGATCTCCGGTCGCCGGGAGGATGTAGGCGCCGACGGCGGAGAAGCCGAACGCGATCGACCCGACCATGTTGAGGATCGTGCCGTGGCCGGTGCGGGCGAGCGGGTCCCAGAGCTCGTGACGCCGGTTCGCGGCGACGAGCGCGAAGACGCTCGAGATCAGGAAGGCGATCGAGCCCCAGGCATCCGGTCGCCACCCGGTGAAGTCCTGCCGGGGTGAGGCGGCCGCCTCGACCAGCACGGCGAGGGTGCTCAGGTTGAAGAGGAGCGTGCCGAGGAACTGGATGGCTGCCGACCACCAGTCGGCGGCATCCGCCCCTTGCAGCGGCTTCTCTGGTGGCCGCCGCCCGCTCAGCGCGAGCTGGATGAGCGCGGCGAGGGTGAAGAAGATCGATCCGACGAAGAAGGTCGCCGAGCCCCACACGGGTCCGACGGCGTTCGCATAGGCGGGGACGGCTCCGATCGCGAAGCATGCCGATCCGATCATGAATCCCCACGCCTCCCGGCGCAGGCGCAGAGGGCGAGGGGGTGAGGCCACAGTCCGATCGTAGCGATGCCGAAGGGGCGGTCCGTGCGGCGGGATGCCGCAGGGACCGCCCCTCGGATCGGCTCAGTGGTGGAAGGCCCCAGCCTCCTCCTCGCTCATCGGCACCGTGATCGGGTGCTTGTCGAAGTGGGCGATCGCGTCGCGGTAGTCGTTCATGAGCAGGGATGCCTCGTCACGGCTGAAGCCGACGCGCACCAGGATCCGCTGGATCGGCAGATCCTCCCGGTTCTTCGGCATCGTGTAGGCCGGCACCTGCCAGCCGCGGGCGCGCAGACGGTCGGCGAGGTCGAACAGCGTGAAGGCGTGATCGACTCCGTCCTTGAGCTTCCAGGACACCGCCGGGATGCCCTCCTGCGGGCTGCCGCCGTTGATGATGTCGAAGTGCCCGAGCTTGTCGATCTCGGACGCGAGATACATCGCCGTGTCGTAGCAGGACTGCTGCACCTTGCGGTATCCCTCGCGCCCCAGGCGCAGGAAGTTGTAGTACTGAGCGACGATCTGTCCCCCGGGCCGCGAGAAGTTCAGCGCGAACGTCGGCATGTTGCCGCCGAGGTAGTTGACGTTGAAGATCAGGTCCTCGGGGAGGTCCGCGGCATCCCGCCACACGACCCAGCCGACGCCCAGCGGGGCGAGGCCGAACTTGTGGCCGGATGTGTTGATCGACTTGACCCGAGGCAGCCGGAAGTCCCAGATGATGTGGGGCGCCGTGAACGGCGCCAGGAAGCCGCCGCTCGCTCCGTCGACGTGGATCGGGATGTCGAGGCCCTGCTCCTCCTGCAGCTGGTCGAGCGCGTCGCTCACCGCCTGCACCGGCTCGAAGCCGCCCGTGAACGTCACCCCGAGAGTCGGCACGACGCCGATGGTGTTCTCGTCGACGCGCTTCACGACCTCCTCCGGGGTCATCAGGAAGCGGTCGCCTTCCATCGGGATCTCGCGGAGCTCGACGTCCCAGTACCGTGCGAACTTGTGCCAGCAGACCTGCACCGGACCCGTGATGAGGTTCGGCTTGTCGGTCGGCTTGCCAGCCGCCCGCTGGCGCGCCCGCCAGTTCCACAGCAGCGCCATCCCGCCGAGCATCGCCGCCTCGCTCGACCCCGTCGTCGACGTGCCCAGCGTGTTGGCGGCGTCGGGCGAGTTCCACAGGTCGGCCAGGATGTGGACGCAGCGGGCTTCGATCTCGGCCGTCTGCGGGTACTCGTCCTTGTCGATCATGTTCTTGTCGAGCGTCTCGGCCATGAGGGCGCGCACCTCGGGCTCGAGCCACGTCTGGCAGAACGTCGCGAGGTTCTGTCGCGAGTTGCCGTCCATCATGAGCTCGTCGGAGACGACCTGATACGCGTGCCGGGCGAGGTGCTCCTTCTCGGGGATGCGGTACTTCGGCATCGAGACCGAGAGGTCGCTCGATGAGAAGACCTCGTCGAGGATCTCGTCGCGGATGTTGTCGCGGTGGTGCAGCATTGTGCGTCTCTCCCTTGTCGGATTCGAGTCAGTAGTCGGTCGTGATCGTGAGAGGCAGGTCAGGAGACCTGCGGCTCGGTCTTGGTGAGGTCCGGGTCCGTGTCCTCGTGGGCGTGCGAGACCTCGGGGTGGACCTTCCAGCTGGGCTTGCGCACCGCGTAGAGGATGAACGGCCAGACGCCCAGCACGACGATGCCGGCCACGAGCAGGAGCGAATACCAGGGCTGGCCCATCGTGCTGCTGGACGGCTCGACGAAGCCGATGAGGAAAGCGAGCAGGCTCGCGAAGAACCCGACCCAGCCGAAGAGCGGCATCGCCGGGACGCGGAAGCCGCGCTGGACGTCGGGGTGCGTGCGCCGCAGCCGCATGGCCGCGAGGAACATGATCATGTACATGATCAGGTACAGCTGAACGGCCATCGCGGAGAACACCCAGAACACGCTCTGCACCGACGGCACAATGGCGAACAGCACCGCGAGGACCGTCACGATGATGCCCTGCACAACCATGATCGGCACCTGCATGTCGTACTGGTTCGTCTTCTGCAGCGACGGGGGCAGGTAGCCCTGGCGGCCGACCATCAGAAGACCCTTGCTGGGCCCGGGGATCCAGGTGACCACCGATGCCAGGATGCCGAACACGATGAGCAGCGACATCACGGTGGTCGCCCAGGGCATCCCGAGCTGCTTGAAGAAGACGTCGAACGCCTGCAGCACACCCTGAGTGAGGTTGACGCTGTCGGCGGGGACGCCCACCGAGATCGCGAGCGTCGGGAAGACGAAGACGATCAGGATCACGATCGCGGCCAGCACGATCGCCTTCGGGAAGTTCTTCGCCGGGTTCTGCATCTCGTTCACGTGCACGGCGTTCATCTCCATGCCCGCGTACGAAAGGAAGTTGCTCACGATGAGCACGATGCTCGCAATGCCCGTCCAGGTGGGGAGCCACTGCGCCTCGGAGATCGGAGCCAGCTGCGACTGGCCGCCTCCCGTCAGGAAGAGGATCGCGAAGAAGACGAGGCCGAGTGACGGGACGATCGTGCCAGCGATGAAGCCCCACTTGCTGACGCCGGCGAACGCCTTGACGCCGCGGAATGCGATGAGGGTCGAGAACCAGTAGACGACGAGGATCACGACACCGGTGAAGAGGCCGTTGTTCGCGAGCGCCGGGTTGAACACGTACGCGAGCGCCGAGGCGAAGAACGCCAGCTGCGCGGGGTACCAGACGACGTTCTGGATCCACTGCTGCCAGATCGCGACGAATCCGACGCGGTCTCCGAACGCCTCCTTCGCCCAGACGAACACGCCGCCCTTCCATCCGCTCGCCAGCTCCGCGGCGACCATCGCGACCGGGACCATGAACACGATGGCGGGCAGGATGTAGAGGAAGATCGAGGCCCAGCCGTACGGAGCCATCGCCGGTAGGCCGCGGACGCTGGCGACGGCGGTGGCGATGAGGATCGCCATCGTGGTCCACGAGAGGGCGGCGTTGCCCGTCTTGGCTGGGGTGGCCGACCGTGTGGTCTTGTCAGTGCTCGACATTGCAACTCCCTCAACAAGAGGGGGTCTCTCCGTGAGGCCCCCCGGCTCGGAGATCGACGGCGGACCTTGGCGAGGGACGTCGGCGACAGTTCGAGTTCGGGTCTACTCGCGTCCCGCGAAACGTGTCAACGGCTCACAGCCGGTCGGGAATCGAATTCATCCGATCCGGGTGAGGAGACGTGGCGGTCGGGTCAGAGCCCTGTTTCCGACGGAGCGTCGACCGCGCCGCCGAACCGCCGGTCGCGGTCCAGATAGAGGTCGATCGCCCGCCACAGATCCGTGCGGCTGAAGTCGGGCCACAGGGTGTCGAGGAACACGAACTCGGCATAGGCCGACTCCCACAGCAGGAAGTTCGACGTTCGCTGCTCGCCGCTCGACCGCACGAAGAGGTCGACGTCGGGCATGTCGGGGATGTAGAGCCGGCGCTGGATGAGCTTCTCCGAGACGGCGCTCGGCCGGATCCTCCCGGCGGCGACGTCGTCGGCGATCGAGCGCACCGCGTCGACGAGCTCGACACGACCGCCGTAGTTGACGCACATCGTGAGCGTCAGGACGTCGTTCGCCGCGGTGAGCTGCTCGGCGTACTGCAGCTCCTTGACGACCGAGCCCCACAGCCGCGGCTTGCGCCCGGCCCACCGGACCCGCACGCCCCACTCGTTGAGCTGATCGCGGCGGCGATGCAGCACGTCGCGGTTGAAGCCCATGAGGAAGCGCACCTCATCGGGCGAGCGCGACCAGTTCTCGGTCGAGAACGCGTAGACCGACAGATGCCTCACCCCGGCCTGGATCGCCCCGGCGACGACATCGAGCAGCGCCGCCTCGCCCGCCTTGTGGCCCTCTACGCGCGTGAGGCCCTTGCGGTTCGCCCAGCGTCCGTTGCCGTCCATGACGATCGCGACATGCTGCGGCACGGCGCCCTTGGGGTAGGCGGGCGGGTAGAGCCCTGTCCAGTCGACAGCGCGGTAGGGCACCGCATCGCGGTGCGTGTAGGGCTTCGGCGTCACCGGGCGGCCTCCCGGGGCGCGGACTCGACGTGCGAGAGCGAGCGGATGCCTCGTTCCAGGTGCCACTGCGCATACGCCGCGATGAGCCCCGACGCGGCGGCCGTGGCCGCCGGGGACGCGGCATCCACTTCCTCCCACTCCCCCGCCATCAGCGACTGGAGGAGCGCGACCGTCTCGGCGGGGACCCGCGCCGCGCCCGTCGGCGCGCAGTCGTGGCAGATCATGCCGCCGAGCTGCGCGACGAACGTGTCGTGCGGCCCCGGGCGGCTGCACCGGGCGCACTCGTCGAGCGACGGCGCCCAGCCCGAGAGCGCCATGGCGCGCAGCAGGTAGGAGTCCAGGATGCTGCGCGACGCGTGATCGCCGCGCGCGAGGGCGCGGAGCCCGCCCACGAGGAGGAGATACTGCTGCGGCGTCGCCTCGGCCTCGTTGAGGCGATCGGCCGCCTCGACCATGGCACTGGCCGACGTGTAGCGGTCGTAGTGCACCGCGATCTCGGCGCCGTACGATCCGAGCGACTCGGCCTGCTGCACGATGTCGAGCGACCGCCCCTGGTACAGCTGCACGTCGGCGACCATGAAGGGCTCGAGGCGCGAGCCGAAGCGCGACGACGTGCGCCGCACGCCCTTGGCGACGGCGCGGAGCTTGCCGTGGCGGCGGCTCAGCAGCGTCACGATCCTGTCGGCCTCGCCCAGCTTGTGGGTCCGCAGGACCACGACTTCGTCGCGGTAGGTGGGCACTCCTCGATTATCCCGGCCCACCGCGACAATGGAGGGGTGAACGAGCCGGTCTTCGTCATTCCGCTGTGGGCGGACCTCACCGCCGTGGGCCTCGGCGGCGTCCAGGGCGCGCTGTTCGCGTCGGGCTTCCGGGGTCAGCGACGACTCGACCTGCTCGGCGTCGCCATCATCGGGGTCGTGATGGGCATGGGCGGCGGACTCATCCGCGACCTGCTGCTCAATGTGCCGCCGGCGACCCTCCAGAGCAACTGGTACCTCATCACCGCGACGCTCGCGGCGCTGGTCGGCATGCTCCTCGCGAACCTCTTCCAGCGGCTGAACGGCGTGATCGTCGCGCTCGACGCCGTCGTCATCGGCCTCTTCGGCGCCTTCGGCACGAGCAAGGCACTGACCCTCGGCTTCCCCTTCGTCCCGGCGGTCTTCGTGGGCGTGTGCGCGGCCGTCGGCGGCGGCATCCTGCGCGACATGCTCATGGGTCTGCCGACCGCCATCATGCACGTCGGCTCGCTCTACGCGGTGGCCGCGGGAGCTGGATGCCTCGTCCTCGCGACGCTGCAGGCCTTCGGCCTCGACATCGTCATCGCCGCGGTCGTCGGCATCGTCGTGACCACCGTCATCCGTCTCCTCGCGGTGATGTTCGACATCTCGCTGCCCGAGCAGCGGGCGCTCTACCGGCGCAAGGTCGCGGTCGAGACGTCGGCGATCACGCTGCCGAAGCGGTGACCGCGGCCTAGACGAACCCCTGCCGCTGCGTCTCCTCGTTCGCCACCCGCACGCCGTAGTGGTACGCGAGCTTGCCGCCGAGCCACCCCGAGATGCCGAGTATCGCGAGTCCGACGATGCTCAGGACGAAGCCGATGACGCTCACGTGATCGTGATCCTCACCGGAGCGGATGAACCAGTTGACGGCGAAGAGGACGGTCACCGCGAGGTTGAGGGTCATATGCAGCAGCGCGGTGCGGTGCGCCGGCATGCCGCTCGGGATCACCGAGAAGTCGAGGAATCCGAGGATCGCGGCGAGAAGCGCTCCGACGATCCCGATCGCGATGAGCACCTGGGCGCCGATCGCCCAGGGCGTGGGGTCCTCGACGAAGAAGCCGATGAGGTCGAACACGATGCTCGCGGTCCATGCCCCGATGGGAATGGTCACGGCGATCGGGTGGAACGGATGGCCGTAGGGACCGGCGAGCACGGTCCTGGGTCGCTTTGCACGCTGAAGCGGATCGGAAGTCGTCATGTCCACAAGCTAGGAGCCCCCTCCGCCGGAGCGGAGGGGGCTTGACAAGCACCGCGGCGCTCGGGGGTCAGACGCCGGCGAGCTCCCGCGAACGCTCACGCGTGCGGATGGCCCGGTTGACGCCTGAGACGATGGCCTTGAGCGACGCCGTCGAGATGTCGCCGTCGATGCCGACGCCCCACAGCCGCTCGCCGTCGACCTGCAGCTCGACGTAGGCGGCCGCCTGGGCGTCGCCGCCCGCGCTGAGCGCGTGCTCGACGTAGTCGTACACCGTGACGTCGAACCCGTGCGCGCGGACGATCTCGATGAACGCCGCGACAGGGCCGTTCCCATGACCGGATGCCTCGACTCGCTCGTCGCCGTCGCGCAGCGTGACCTCGAGCGAGATGTCGCCCGACATGTCGCTCTGCGTGCGAGTGCTCAGCAGCTCGAACCTTCCCCAGCGGTCGTCGGCGACGTCGGACGGCAGGTACTCGTCGTTGAAGATCGACCAGATCTGGTCGCTCGTCACTTCGCCGCCCTCGGCATCCGTCTTCGCCTGCACGACGCCCGAGAACTCGATCTGGAGCTTGCGCGGCAGGTCGATCGCATGGTCGGTCTTGAGCAGGTAGGCCACGCCGCCCTTGCCGGACTGCGAGTTGACGCGGATGACCGCCTCGTACGAACGCCCCAGGTCCTTGGGGTCGATCGGCAGGTACGGCACGGCCCAGTCGATCTCGTCGACCGAGACGCCTTCGGCGCGGGCGCGGGCCTCCATGGCCTCGAAGCCCTTCTTGATGGCGTCCTGATGCGACCCGCTGAAGGCCGTGAAGACGAGGTCACCGGCCCACGGGCTGCGCTCCGGGACGGGGAGCTGGTTGCAGTACTCCGCCGTGCGCTTGATCTGGTCGATGTCGCTGAAGTCGATCTGAGGGTCGATGCCCTGCGTCAGGAGGTTGATACCCAGGGCGACCAGGTCGACGTTGCCCGTGCGCTCCCCGTTCCCGAAGAGGCATCCCTCGATGCGGTCCGCACCGGCCATGTACCCCAGCTCGGCCGCCGCGATCGCGGTGCCGCGGTCGTTGTGCGGGTGCAGCGACAGGATGACGTTCTCGCGGTGCGCCAGGCGGCGGCTCATCCATTCGATGGAGTCGGCGTAGACGTTCGGCGTCGCCATCTCCACCGTGGCGGGCAGGTTGATGATGACCTTGCGGTCGGGCGTCGGCTCGAAGATCTCGATCACCTGGTTGCACACCTCGAGCGCGAAGTCGAGCTCGGTGCCGGTGTAGCTCTCGGGCGAGTACTCGTAGAAGACCTTCGTCTCGGGAATGCGCTTCTCGAACTCGCGGCACAGGCGGGCGCCCTCGAGGGCGATGTCGACGATGCCCTGGCGATCGGTGCGGAAGACGACCTCGCGCTGGAGGACGCTCGTCGAGTTGTAGAGGTGGACGATCGCCTGCTTGGCGCCGGCGATCGACTCATACGTGCGCTCGATGAGGTGGGACCGGGCCTGCGTCAGCACCTGGATGGTGACGTCGTCCGGAATGAGGTCCTCTTCGATCAGCTGGCGCACGAAGTCGAAGTCGGTCTGGCTCGCGCTGGGGAACCCGACCTCGATCTCCTTGTAGCCCATGCGGACGAGGAGGTCGAACATTATGCGCTTGCGCTCGGGGCTCATCGGGTCGATGAGCGCCTGATTGCCGTCGCGCAGGTCGACGGCGCACCAGCGGGGTGCCGTCGTGATGCGCTTGCCAGGCCACGTGCGGTCGGGCAGTTCGACCGCGATCTGCTCGTGGTACGGCCGATACTTGTGGATCGGCATGCCGGAGGGCTTCTGGGTGTTGTCCATGATGGTGTCGCTTCTTCTGTCGTCTGAGGATGCGGGCCAACAGCAATCGCCGCGACGAGGAAGGCCCTAGATCGAGGACTCGTCGCGGCGGCTAAGAAGGAGAAGCCCGCCGAAGCGCATGGGTTCAGGGTACACCTGCCGTCCGGATCGGTCGAACGCGCCCCGCGAGACGAACGCCGGGTTCCCGACACCATGGAGGTATGAACCGACTTCGTCGTGCCGTTGCGGCTGCGGGCCTGGCCGCGGCATCCCTCGTCCTCCTCGCTGCATGCGCGACTCCCGCCGCAGGGGGCGGCGCGCCGTTCGGGACCGTTCCGCCCGCCGCGCCAGACGGCGAGGTGCGCGGCACCGGCACGGTTCTGGACCGGGGCGGCGACGTGCAGCTGTGCCTCGGACCGATCGCCGAGTCGTATCCGCCGCAGTGCTCCGGCATCCCGTTGCAGGGCTGGTCGTGGGACGGCGTGGAGGGCAGTGACTCGTCCGGTGACGCGCACTGGGGCGCTTACGCCGTGCAGGGGACGTACGACGGCGAGACGCTCACGGTCACCGGTCCGCCGATCCTCCTGGCGCTGTACGACCCGATCCGCCCCGAGGACCCTACGGGCGGGAAGCCCGGTACGGCCGATGAGGCGACCCTCGAGAAGGTCCGGGCCGAGCTGCCATCCGCCCTCGGCGATCAGTTCGTCTCGTCCAGCATCGAGCGCGGGTACGTGTGGGTCGATGTCATCTGGGACGACGGGACGCTGCAGGATGCCGCGGACGCGGCGTACGGCGACGGGGTCGTCGTCGTCCGGTCCGCCCTGCAGGGCTGAGCGCTTCTGGCCCCCGCGCGGGCCGAGGGCTAGTGTGTGCCAAAAGGGCCCGCAGCGGGCCTCCGATCGGACGCAGGTGGGGCCGGCGATGGGGTCGACAGAAGAGCGCGCGTTCGAGGCTGTGATCCTCGCGAACTCGTTCCTCGACGGGCGCGGACGAGCGGCGATCGTCGAGTTCTTCCCGCCGTCGGTCGTCGAGCTGTACGACGCCGTCATCCTGCGCGCGGACTGGCAGAACGCCGCGACCCTGACCGAACGCGCCTTCGTCGTGATCGAGGTGCTCGACGCTGATCCGGCTCTGGCCGCCCGGTATCAGGCCGACGTGGATGCGGGTCGACTGGGGTTCGGTGCGGGCGAGGACGAAGCGATCGACACCGCGATCAGCGAGGTGAGCTCACGCCTCGGGGCGCAGGCCGCGCCAGGCGCGGATGACGGGCTGCTCGGCGGCGATGAGGCGGCGCCGAGTGCGGATGACGGCGCGATGGCCGAGCCGCCGGCCGACATGGCAGAGCCGTCGCCCGCTCCCGACATGGCTGAGCCGCCGCCACCGCCCCCGCCGCCCTTCGAAGCCGAGTCGGCTGGGCCCCCTCCGGTCACCCCGCTCGTGCCGCCGGCGCCGACCCCACCGCCGGCTGACGGAGGAGCACCGGCCCCCGTCGAGACGGTGCAGACGTGGCTCAACGCCGACGTGCAGGGCGGCTACACCAGCCTGCAGGCAGGACTGCCGTACGTCCTCGACATCTCGTTCGGCGAGCGCAGCGCAACCGCGGCGGGTGCGGCCCCGACCGCGATCCCCTTCGAGGCGACGCAGAAGTCGGTCGACCTGTCGGTGCAGCTCGTGAGCACCGACTTCGAAGTGCCGCCGCTCCCCCAGCTGATCCGCGTGGGACGCGACGGACGATCTGTCGGGCACGTGCTCTTCCCCTGCACGCCGCTGCACGCGGGACCCTCCAAGCTGAGCGTGCTCGTCGACGTCCGGGGCAACTTCCTGCAGCGCCTCGAGCTCGAGTTCGACGTCGGAACCGCCAAGCCCGTCGAGTCGACCAACTTCGGCCGTCCCGCCGGCGCGGCGACGACGCTCGAGCCGCGCACCGCGTCGATGCAGTTCATGCCGGCGACGGGCGGCTACGAGCTCTTCGTCAAGGGCGTGACCGACCAGGAGGTCTTCGTCCAGATCACCGAGGACGAGCTCGCCGCGCGGATCGACGGCGTGCGTCAGGCGCTGCTCAAGACGGTGAAGGACCCGACCTTCGCGCTGGAACTCGACATCCCTGCCGACCGCGGGGCCGTCGCCCTGAAAGACCTCGCCTTCGCCGGCTTCCGGCTCTACCAGGCGATCTTCGGAGGTCCGTTCGCCTCGGAGGAACTGAAGGATGTGGGGCGCTGGCTGCGCGACAGCCTGGCCGACGACGTCACGACGCTGCAGGTCGTCTCGCGCGGATTCCCGGTGCCGTGGGCACTCATGTACCTCACCGACCGGTTCTCGGACGACGCTCTCGACTGGAAGAACTTCATCGGCATGCGCCATGTCGTCGAGCAGGTGCCGATGCGCGAGATCTCGACGCTGCCGCCCGTCACCACGATCGAGTCGACGCCCGACCTGACAGTGCGCGTGCTCTACAACGACGGCATCGACGCCCAGATGCCCTCGCATCCGGTCGCGGCTCAGCGGACGTACTGGGAGAACCGCGCGGTCGCCCTCGGCGAGGGAACGAAGGTCGACGACCTCAAGGCCGCACTCGCCGCCACCGCCACCGACAAAGTGCTGTACATGTACTGCCACGCCGTCGCGTCGGACCAGGACTCCGACGACTCGTACCTCGTGATGACGGGCGACCAGCGCATCACGCTCGGCGAGCTCGCCGTGTACGCTCCCATCGACGACCAGCTGTCGAGTCATCCGCTCGTCGTCATCAATGCGTGCGAGTCGGGAGACCTCTCGCCGAACTTCTACGACGGCTTCGTGCCGTACTTCCTCGCGAAAGGCGCCCGCGGCGTCATCGGCACGGAGTGCAAGACCCCCGGCCGGTTCGCCAGCGAATGGGCGATCGCCTTCTTCGACCGCTTCTTCGCGGGTGAGCCGCTCGGCGATGCCGTGCTGGGACTGCGGCGCGACTTCCTCGAGAAGCACGGCAATCCGCTCGGCCTCCTGTACGGCGTGCACTGCGACACCGACACGCGCGTCGACCCCGCCCTCGCCGCCGCCGGCGGCTCGCACTAGGAGCTCTCATGGCCCTTCGGCACATCGACGGAAAGTCCCAGACCTACCACCTCATCGCTTACGACAGGAAGGGCCGGGAGCAGCGCGACGAGGACGGCTCCGTCGCGAGCGCAGCGGCGCTGAAGGCCATCGCCGCGCCGGGTGTGACGGATGTCTTCGTCCTGAGCCATGGTTGGCAGGGCGACTACCAGGACGCCATCAGCCAGTACGACCGGTGGGTCGGGGCCGCGAACCCCGACACGGACGACGACGACATCCGCCCCGTCGTCGTCGGCCTGCACTGGCCGAGCAAGGCGTGGAGCAACCGAGAGCTCACCGATACGCCGAGCGGCCTTCTCGGCGATGAGCCGTCCGAGGACTCCGTGACGGTGGATCAGGCGGTCGACGAGTTCGCCGCGCAGCTCGGAGACGATCCCCAGACGCGCGAGGCCCTCCGGACGGTGCTGACGTACGCGGCATCCGTGCCCCCGGATCAGGATGCCTCGGCCGGCGACGCTCTTCCCGCCGATGTGTCGGAGGCCTACCGCTCGCTCGTGTCGCGGCTCGGGGCCGCGGGCGACGACGGCGGGCTGCTCAGCGGCGGCTGGGATCCCGACGTCGTGTTCGACGAGTCGGTCACGGCGGCGGCCGACGACGGCCTGCTGGGCGGCGGGGTCTTCTCGCGCCTGCGCGAGGCGGTGCTGACGCCCCTGCGCCAGCTCACCTTCTGGAGCGGCAAGAATCACGCGCGGGAGTTCGGCGAGGGCGCGGCGGCCGACTTCGTCCGCAAGATCATGCGCGCCGCCGACGTGCGCATCCACCTCATGGGGCACAGCTTCGGGACGATCGTCATGGCGGGCGCGGTCCGCGGACCCGGCGAGCACCCGACGCCTCCGCCGCGACCCGTGAACTCGCTCTTCCTCGTACAGGGGGCCGTCTCGCTGTGGGCGTTCACCGAGGATGCGCCTTCTGCCTTCGGCGGTGGTCGTGGCTACTTCGCCGACGTCCTGCGTCCCGAGTTCGTCTCGGGCCCCGTCGTCGTGACGCGGTCGTCGTGGGACTACGCCGTGGGCAAGTTCTATCCGCTCGCCGTCAAGCTCGCCGGCCAGTTCCTCCTGGGCGACGACGAGGCGCCGAAGTACGGCGGGATCGGCACCTTCGGCATCAAGGGCGTCGGCGGAGCCGTCGAACTGCCGGCGCTCGCGAAGGGGGCGCGGACGGACCCCGGCTTCGCACCGGGGAAGCTCTACAACATCGACGCGAGCGGGGTCATCTCGCACCTCGACGGCGCGAGCGGTGCCCACAACGACGTCGGGCACTCCGAGCTGACGTGGATCGCCTGGAACGCCGCGAAGGCGGGACGCTGACGCCGCCTGACGGGATGGGCTCAGAACCCGAGGCGGCCGAGCTGCTTCGGATCGCGCTGCCACTCCTTGGCGACGCGAACGTGGAGCTTCAAGAAGACCTTGGTGCCGACGAGGGGCTCGATCTGCTCGCGGGCGCGGGCGCCCACATCGCGCAGCCGTGAGCCCTTCCGGCCGATGATGATGGCCTTCTGGCTGTCGCGCTCGACGACGATGTTCGCGTAGATGTCGGTGAGCGACCCGGTGTCGCGCTCCTCCATGTCCTCGATCGTGACGGCGATCGAGTGCGGCAGCTCATCGCGTACGCCGTCCAGTGCCGACTCGCGGATGATCTCGGCGATCCGGTCCTCGAGCGACTCATCGGTCACGACGTCGTCGGGGTACAAGGCCGGCCCGATCGGCATGAGTTCGAGCAGCTCGTCGGTGAGCACGTCGAGCTGCTCGTGCGTGAGAGCGGACAGCGGGATGACGGCTGCCCAGTCCTCGCGGAGGCTGTCGACCTCCATGAGCCGCTCCGTGATCTGCTCGCGGGAGGCGGCATCCGTCTTCGTCACGATCGCGACCTTCTTTGCGCGGCCGTACCCCGACAAGGACTCCGCGATGCGCCGGTCGCCGGGGCCCACCTTCTCCGTGGCGGGGACGCAGAAGCCGATGACGTCGACATCCCCGAGCACCTGCTCGACGAGATCGTTGAGGCGCTGGCCCAGGAGCGTGCGGGGCTTGTGCAGTCCCGGGGTGTCGACGATCACGAGCTGTCCCACGGGGCGGTTCAGGATGCCTCGGATCGCCCGCCGCGTCGTCTGCGGCTTGTCGGAGGTGATGGCCACCTTCTCTCCGACGAGTGCATTGGTGAGCGTCGACTTGCCGACGTTGGGGCGGCCGACGAATGTGACGAACCCCGAGCGCCCTTCGACAGGCTCAGGGACCGGTGCGGGCTCAGGGACCGGTGCGGGCTCCGCGGTCGCGGACTCGAACTCGGACTCCGTGGGCTCGGTGTCAGGCACTGCGCTCCCCCTTCTTCGCCTTCGGCGTCTTCACGTCGCCCGTCGAGGGCTTCAACACCGGGATGGGCTCGGTGCGCGGCCGCGAGACCTGCACCTCTCCGGTCCGGGGCCGGGCGCCGAACGCCTCTTCTGCCGCCTCGAGCTCTTCGCCCCGCTCGACGAACACGGTCGCGAGACCGCGTCCGCGTCCGCGCGACGCCCCGCCGGTGAGGACGAGCCCGGCGTACTCAGCCGTGGCGCCAGGCTGCGGGACGCGTCCGAGGGCCTTGCCGAGGAGGCCGCCGATCGAGTCCACGTCCTCGTCGTCCAGATCGATCCCGAAGAGGTCTCCGACCTCGTCGAGGCCGAGGCGCGCACTGACGCGGAAGCGACCCGGCTCGAGCTCGACCGCCTCCTCCGCGCGCGGGTCGTACTCGTCGGCGATCTCGCCGACGAGCTCCTCGATGAGGTCCTCGAGCGTCACGAGGCCCGAGACGCCGCCGTACTCGTCGACCACGAGGCAGACGTGCACGGCGTCGCGCTTCATCTGCTGCAGCAGCGTCTCTGCCTTCATGGACTCCGGCACGAACACCGCGCGGCGGGCGATGCGATTGATGGGGGCGTCCCGCCATCCCGTCTCGTCGCGGAAGCCGAACTGCACGAGGTCCTTGAGATACAGCATCCCGACCACGTCGTCGGCCTCGTCGTCGACGATGGGGATCCGCGAGATGCCCTTCTCGAGGAAGATCTTCATCGCGTCGCGGGTGAAGGCCGAGGCATCCACGGTCACCATGTCGGTGCGGGGCACCATGACGGCGCGCACGATCGTGTCGGTGAACTCGAACACGGAGTGGATGAGCTCGCGGTCGTCCTCCTCGATGAGGTCCTGCGACGCGGCCTCGTCGACCATGTCGAGCAGCTGCTCCTCGGAGGCGAACGACGCGCCGCGGGCGACGCCCGGGGTGACGCGGTTGCCGAGCGCGACGAGGCCGTGCGCGAGCGGGCCGAGGATCAGACGCACGCCACGGATGATGGGCGCCGTCGCCCCGACCAGGACCTTGGCGTGCTGCCTCCCCCACGTGCGCGGGCTCGCCCCGACGATGACGAACGAGATGCCCGTCATGAGGACCGCGGCGGCGAGCATCGCCCACCAGATGCTGTCGAACAGGAGCGTGAAGGCGACCGTCACGAGCACGGCGGCCGTCGTCTCGGCGAGCACCCGGATGAACACGACGGCGTTCGCGTGCACCTCCGGGTCGTCGGCGATGCGACGCAGCGACTGGACGTTGCGGCCGGCCATCGCGAGCTCGGCGAGGCCCTGCCTGGACGTGACGCCGAGTGCGGAGTCGATCGCTGCCATGAGGCCGCCGAAGGCGATGAGCAATGCCGCGGCGAGGAGCAGCAGGACCGGCGTCATGCGCGGTTTCGTCGGCGTTCGGAGTGCTGAAACCCCACGATGAGGTCCTTCTGCAAACCGAACATCTCCCGCTCCTCGTCCGGCTCCGCGTGATCGAAGCCGAGCAGGTGCAGGAGCCCGTGCGTCGTGAGGAGGATGAGCTCGTCCATCGTCGAGTGCTTCGCGGCGACCGCCTGCGTCTCGGCGACCTGCGGGCACAGCACGATGTCGCCGAGCAGGCCGGCCGGCGTCGGTATGTCCTCCGTACCGGGGCGGAGCTCGTCCATGGGGAAGCTGAGCACGTCGGTGGGGCCGGGCTCGTCCATCCACTGGACGTGCAGCGCCTCCATCGCACCCTCGTCGACGAGGACGATCGCGACATCCGCGTCGGGGCTCACGTGCAGCTCGGCGAGGTTGTACTCGGTGAGCCGCAGGAGCACCGTCTCGTCGACCGGGATGCCGGACTCGTTGTTGATCTCGATCGTCATGAGCGGCCTCGCTTCGGCAGGTGATCGCGCGGACCGGCCGTGCGCGTGGCCGAGCGGCGCTCGGCGCGGTTGGCGAACTCGGATGCCTCGTCCCGCTCGCGGCGCGCGGCGAGCCGGCGCTCGTCGTACTCGCTGTAGGCGTCGACGATCCGCCCGACGAGCGTGTGGCGGACGACGTCGTCGCTCGTGAGGTACGAGAAGTGGATGTCGTCGATGTTGCCGAGCACGCGCGTCACGAGACGCAGGCCCGATGCGCCCTGGGGCAGGTCGATCTGCGTGATGTCGCCGGTGACCACCATGCGCGTCCCGAAGCCGAGCCGCGTGAGGAACATCTTCATCTGCTCGGGCGTCGTGTTCTGCGCCTCGTCGAGCACGACGAACGAGTCGTTCAGCGTGCGGCCGCGCATGTAGGCGAGCGGCGCGACCTCGATCGTGCCGGTGGCCATGAGCTTGGGCACGAGCTCGGGGTCCATCATCTCGTTGAGCGCGTCGTACAGCGGCCGGAGGTACGGGTCGATCTTGTCGGTGAGCGTGCCGGGGAGGAACCCCAGACGCTCTCCCGCCTCGACGGCCGGGCGCGTCAGGATGATGCGGCTGACCTCCTTGCGCTGCAGCGCCTGGACCGCCTTCGCCATCGCGAGGTAGGTCTTCCCCGTTCCGGCGGGGCCGATGCCGAAGACGATCGTGTTCTCCTCGATCGCGTCGACGTAGGCCTTCTGCCCGAGCGTCTTGGGCCGGATGACCTTGCCGCGCGACGAGAGGATCGCCTCGCCGAGCACCTCGGAGGGACGCGGCCCGCCCTCGGTCTGCAGGATGCGGTTCGACGACGCGACATCGACGGGGCCGAGCTGGTGCCCCGCCTTCGCCATCGCCAGCAGCTCGTCGACCAGCGAGCGGGCCGCGGCGACGGCCTCGGCCTCCCCCGTCAGGGTGATCTCGTTGCCGCGCACGTGCACGTCGACACCGGGATGCTCCTTCTCGACGACGCGCAGCAGCCGGTCCTGCGGCCCCAGCAGCTGCACCATCGCGACGCCGTCCGCGTAGACGCGGTCGACCGTGGGCGTATCGTCAGGCACCGAGTGTCTTCTCCTCGAGTTCTCCGGCAAGGACGTGGGCATGGACGTGGAACACCGTCTGCCCTGCGCTCGGACCCGTGTTGAACACGAGCCGGAAGTCTCCCCCGGCGTGCTCGGCCGCGAGCGAGTTGGCGAGCCCGATGAGCTCGGCGAGGAGGTCGGGATCGCCGGCGGCGAGCTCGACGACGTTGCGGTACTCCTGCGACTTGGGGATCACCAGCAGGTGCACGGGCGCCTGCGGATGGATGTCGCGGATCGCGAACGCGTTCTCGGTCTCCGCGATGACCTCGGAGGGGATCTCGCCCTCCAGAATGCGCGTGAAGATCGAGGGTTCGCTCATTCCGTCAGTCTAACGGCGAGCCCCTACCAGCGGCCGAGGATCGCGCTGACGACCGCGAGCGACGCCGGGCCGGCGGTCGAGGTGCGCAGCACGCTGTCGCCGAGCCGCACGAGGGTCGCTCCCGCGTCGGCGAGCCGCTCGAGCTCCTGAGGCGCGATCCCGCCCTCGGGGCCGACGACGAGCACGATGTCGCGCGGGTCGGTCGCGTCGAGAGACGTCTTCGAGAGCGGCTCGCGGGCGGTCGGCTCGAGGACGAGGACCCGGGATGCCGCGGCCCGCGCGACCAGTTCGTCCGTCGTCGCGAGCGGTGAGACCTCCGGGAGCCACGCCCGGTGCGCCTGCTTCGCCGCCTCGCGTGCGATCGTCGCCCACCGCGCCGTGCCCTTGGCGGCCTTCGCCGCGTCCCAGCGCGACACGCTCCGCGCAGCCTGCCACGGCACGATCTCATCGACGCCCAGCTCGGTCGCCGCCTGCACGGCGAGTTCGTCGCGATCGCCCTTCGCGAGGGCCTGCACGAGCACCACCCGCGGCGTCGCCGCCGGCACGTCGTCGCGTCCCGTCACCCGGACGACGACCTCCCTGGGCGACACCGACTCGCACTCCCCCGTGAGCCACGTGCCGCGGCCGTCGCCGACCGTGACCTCCTCGCCGACCCGGATGCGCCGCACTGCGGCGGCGTGGTGCGCCTCCTGGCCCGTGAGCGTCACGGCGTCGCCGGGGCGCGGCGCGCCCGGCGTATCGGCCAGGGGGCTTACCGCCCCGTCCAGCAGGAAGTGCAGCGGCATCCGTCAGCCGTTCCGGAAGCGGTCGCGCAGCTTCGCGAAGAGCCCCTGGTGGAACTCCGCGAGGTGCGGCGCGGGTGCCTTCGTCCTGCGGGCGAACTCCTCGATGAGCTGGCGCTCCTTGTGATCGAGGCGTGTGGGCGTGACGACATGCACGCCGACGCGGAGGTCGCCGCGCTGCGTGCCGCGCAGGGGCGTGATGCCCCGGCCCTTGATCGTGAGGATGTCGCCGGCCTGCACGCCGGGGCGGACCTCGAGCTCGACCGGTCCGTCGAGCGACTCGATGGTCGTCGTCGTGCCGAGGATCGCATCGGGCATCGACACGTCGAGCGTCGCGAGCAGGTCGTCGCCGTCGCGGCTGAACACCTCGTGCGGCTGCACGGTGACCTCGATGTAGAGGTCGCCGTTCGGCCCGCCCGCAGGGCCCACCTCGCCCGAGCCGGGGAGCTGCAGCCGCAGTCCGGTCTCCACGCCGGCGGGGATGTCGATCGACACCGTGCGGCGTGCGCGCACGCGACCCTGACCCTGGCACGTGGCGCACGGGTACGGGATCGTCGTGCCGTAGCCCTGGCAGACGTTGCAGGGCTGGCTCGTGACGACGTTGCCGAGGAGGCTCCGCACCTGACGCTGCACCTGGCCCGTGCCGTGGCAGATGTCGCACGTGACGGGCGAGGTGCCCGGCTGGCAGCACGATCCCTGGCACGTGTCGCAGAGCACGGCGGTGTCGACGTCGAGGTCGCGGTGCGCGCCGAAGATGACGTCCTTCAGTTCGAGGGTCACGCGGACGAGCGCGTCCTGCCCCCGCTCGCGGCGCGAGCGCGGGCGACCCTGCCGGCCGCCGGCTGCCGCTCCGAAGAACGTCTCGAAGATGTCGCTGAAGCCGCCGAAGTTGCCGGCGCCTCCGCCGAACGGCGAATCGCTTCCGCCCATGTCGTACCGTGCGCGCTGGTCGGGGTCGCTCAGCACGTCGTAGGCGTGGGTCACGAGCTTGAACCGCTCGGACGCGTCCTCGCCCGGGTTGACGTCCGGGTGGAGCTCGCGCGCGAGCCTCCGGTACGCCTTCTTGATCTCGTCGGGCGTCGCGTCGCGCGAGACACCGAGGACCTCGTAGTGGTCAGCCACATTCGCCTTCCTGCCCGCGCCCCGCGCGGCATCGTCTGGTCACGCCGCGCGTCAGCGGGCGTTCTCGTCGTCGTCGAGCATGCGGCTCAGGTAGCGGGCCACCGCCCGCACCGTCGCCAGGTTGCTCGGATAGTCCATGCGCGTCGGGCCGAGCAGCCCTACGCGCGCGCGTGCCCCGGTCGCGTCGTAATCGCTCGCGAGAACGGATGCCTCGGCCAGCCCGAACGGCTCGTTCTCGCGACCGATGCTCGTCGCGAGCCCGTGGTCGTCGGCCACCATCTCGCTCATTAGTCGGAGCAGCGTCACCTGCTCCTCGATCGCCTCGAGGAGCGGGTAGATGCTCCCCCTAAAGTCCGATTCGCGCCGGGCGAGGTTGGCGGCGCCCGCCATGACGAGCCGGTCCTGCCGGAACTCCTCGAGCTCCTCGGCGACGTGCCGCACGATCGCGAGGATCGCGGCATTCTCGGGCACGGCGCTGTCGGCGGCCTTCGTGAGGAAATCGTCGACGCGCTGCGATCCGTCGCGGACATGACGCCCCACGATGAGCTCGCCCACTGTTCGGCGTGCGCGCTCCATGACGTCGTCGCCGAGCTCCTCCCGCACGAACACGAGCCGCTGCGAGACGCGGCCGGTGTCGGTCACGAGGATGACGATGAGCCGACCGCCCTCGAGCGGCACGAGCTCGACGTGCGAGACGCTCGCCTGCGCGAACGACGGGTACTGCACGATCGCGACCTGACCCGTGAGCTGGGTGAGGGCGCGGACGGTGCGCACCAGGAGGTCGTCGAGGTCGCCCGGCCCGTCGAGGAACGATGCGATCGCGTGGCGCTGCGCCGGAGTGAGTGGTCGCAAGGCCGCCAGGTGGTCGACGAAGACCCGGTAGCCCTTGTCGGTCGGGACGCGGCCCGACGAGGTGTGCGGAGCGGTGATGAGCTCTTCGTCCTCGAGCAGCGCCATGTCGTTGCGGATCGTCGCGGCCGAGACGCCGAACGAGTGCCGCTCGACGATGGACTTGCTGCCGACGGGCTCGTGGGTGTCGACGTAGTCCTGCACGATCGCACGCAGGACCTGGAGTCCTCGATCGGTGACCATCGCGCCCTCCTCACGCCGGATCCGCCTGGGCTGGCACTCCCAGGAGTGGAGTGCCAATTCTACCGGATCGGGATGCAACGCTCGCGGAGGCGCACGTTCCTGATCCCGCCGAAACCGCACGAATCACCGCCCCGGGGTCGAGGCATCCGTCAATCCTGCGATCTCGACAGCGGCGCGAGGAACGGGGAGCGCGGCGGGGTCGGCGGGCGCGTCAGTCCGTCAGCGCCCGGACCACGGCGTCCGCGAGCAGGCGGCCGCGTCGCGTCAGGACGATGCGTCCATGCAGCGCCTCCGGTCCGTCGATGAGCCCGTCGGCGATGAGGGATGCCACCGCGTGGCGCCCCTCGCCGAGGAGTTCCGCGATCGGCATGCCCACACGGATGCGGGTGCGCAGCAGAACGCTCTCGAGCGCGCGGGCCTCGGCATCCGGCCTCTCCCTGCCGGCCGCCGGCGACTCGCCGAGCGCGAGGCGCTGAGCGTAGGCGGCGGGGTGCTTGACGTTCCAGAAGCGCACGCCGCCGACGTGGCTGTGCGCCCCCGGCCCGAAGCCCCACCAGTCGTGGCCCTGCCAGTAAGCGAGGTTGTGACGGGAGCGATGGGCGGGGTCGGTGGCCCAGTTCGATACCTCGTACCAGTCGTAGCTCCCCGCGGCGAGGAGGTCGTCGGCCAGCTCGTACATGTCGGCCTGCAGATCGTCGTCGGGGGCCGGCACCTCGTTGCGGCGGATCTGCCGGGCGAGCTTGGTCCCGTCCTCGATGATGAGGGCGTACGCCGAGACGTGATCGGGCTCAAGGGCGACGGCCGTCTCGAGGGAGTGCCGCCAGTCGTCGAGGGACTCCCCCGGCGCGCCGTAGATGAGGTCCAGGCTCACGTCGAGACCCGCGCCGCGCGCCGCCGCGACGGCGGTGGCGACGTTCAGGGGATCATGCGTTCGGTCGAGCGCGGCGAGCACGTGCGGCACGGACGACTGCATCCCGATCGACAGGCGCGTGACACCGGATGCCGCGAGCTCCGCCGCGACCGCGTCGGTGACGGTGTCGGGGTTGGCCTCGACCGTGACCTCGGCGTCGGCGTCGATGCCGAACGTCGAGCGGACCCCGGCGAGCATGCGGCCGAGGTCGCCGGGCGGAAGGAGCGTCGGCGTGCCGCCGCCGAAGAACACCGTCGAGGCGGGGCGCAGCGGGCCGGCGTCCGCCAGAACGCGCTCCGCGAGGCGCACCTCGTGCAGGAGGGTGTCGGCGTACTCGTCCTGCCGGGCGCCACGCAGCTCGCCGGATGTGTAGGTGTTGAAGTCGCAGTAGCCGCAGCGCACGCGGCAGAACGGCACGTGGAGGTAGACGCCGAACGGCGTCGCGGCATCCACCCGGACCTCGGAGGGCAGGGCGCCGTCGGCCGGAGCGGCCTCGCCGAGGGGAAGAGCGGATCCCATCAGGCGGGTGTCGTGTACAGCGGCGAGATCGCGCGGAGGTAGCGCGTGAAGAGCTCGCGACGGCGGCGACGCACGAGCGTCGGCAGCATCCGGTACAGAATCGCGACCGGGCGATCGAAGGCGCGCACCGTGAACCACACCTCGTCGTTGTCGTGCCACTCGAGCATGAACGACTCCTCGCCGCTGACGACCGAGCCGCCGACCGTCCCGAGCGCGAACCCGACGCGGCGGGGCTCCTCGACCGCGAAGATGACGCGCAGTTCGCCGTCGGCGTTGAAGCCCTTGACGCGTCCCTCGACGACGATCGTCGTGCCGGCGGCGACGAACGGCGTGCCGTCGGTGTCGAAGCGCTGCTCGACCTCGCTGCTGCTCGGCGCGATGGGGTTCCCCTCGGCGTCGAAGCTCACGCCCGAGTACATCGGGCCGGATGCCGGGCGCACGTCCTTGACCGTCAGGTCGGCGCCCTTCTGCGCGACCCACGCGAGCAGCGACTCGCTGGCGGTCTGGAAGCGCGCTTCTCCGCTGCCGATGCGCCACGACTCCTCGGCGGGAGTGCTGCGCTCCGGCGGATATTGCATGAGGTCCGGCGCCTGCGTCGCCCCGACGGCGGCGTAGTCGACGGTCTCGTCCTTGAACGTCCCGCGGCGCATGGATTCCAGCCTACTTCTGCTTGCCCTCGACATCCCCTGAGAGCGCGGCGATGAAGGCCTCCTGGGGGACCTCGACGCGCCCCACCATCTTCATGCGCTTCTTGCCCTCCTTCTGCTTCTCGAGGAGCTTGCGCTTACGGGTGATGTCACCGCCGTAGCACTTCGCGAGCACGTCCTTGCGCATCGCGCGGATGTTCTCACGGGCGATGATGCGAGCGCCGATCGCGGCCTGGATCGGCACCTCGAACTGCTGGCGCGGGATGAGCTTGCGCAGGCGCTCGGTCATCATCGTGCCGTAGGCGTAAGCCTTCTCGCGGTGCACGATCGAGCTGAAGGCATCCACCTTGTCGCCCTGGAGCAGGATGTCGACCTTCACGAGGTCGGCCTCCTGCTGTCCGGCCGGCTCGTAGTCGAGGCTCGCATACCCCTGCGTGCGCGACTTCAGCTGGTCGAAGAAGTCGAAGACGATCTCGCCGAGCGGCATGTTGTAGCGGAGCTCCACCCGCTCCTCGCTGAAGTACTCCATGCCGAGGAGCTGTCCGCGACGCCCCTGGCACAGCTCCATGACGGTGCCGACGTAGTCCTTCGGCAGGAGGATGGCCGCCTTCACCATCGGCTCGGACACCGACGCGACGCGGCCGTCGGGGTACTCGCTCGGATTGGTGACGGTGACGTGCTCTCCCGTGTCGGTGAGCACCTCGTAGATGACGCTCGGCGCCGTGGTGATGAGGTCGAGGTCGAACTCGCGGGCGAGGCGCTCCGTGATGATCTCGAGGTGCAGAAGGCCGAGGAAGCCGCAGCGGAAGCCGAAGCCGAGGGCGACCGAGGTCTCGGGCTCGTACTGGAGCGAGGCATCCGAGAGCTTGAGCTTGTCGAGCGCCTCGCGGAGGTCGCCGTAGTCGCTCCCGTCGATCGGGTAGATGCCCGAGAAGACCATGGGCTTGGGGTCGGTGTACCCCGGCAGGGCCTCGGTCGCGGGCTTGCGCAGGTTGGTGATGGTGTCGCCGACCTTCGACTGGCGGACGTCCTTCACACCCGTGATGAGGTATCCCACCTCGCCGACGCCGAGACCCTTCGTGGGCACCGGCTCCGGGCTCGAGACGCCGATCTCGAGGAGCTCGTGCGTCGCCCTCGTCGACATCATCTGGATGCGCTCACGAGGTTCGAGCTTGCCGTCGACCATCCGGACGTACGTCACGACGCCGCGGTAGGCGTCGTACACCGAGTCGAAGATCATGGCGCGGGCAGGGGCATCCGCATTCCCCTTCGGGGCGGGGATGTCGCGCACGATGCGGTCGAGCAGCTCCTCCACGCCCGCACCGGTCTTGCCGCTCACTCGCAGCACATCGTCGGGATCGCCGCCGATGAGGTTCGCGAGCTCCTTCGCGAATCGGTCGGGGTCGGCCGCGGGCAGATCGATCTTGTTGAGGACCGGGATGATGTGCAGGTCGTTCTCGAGGGCGAGGTAGAGGTTCGCGAGGGTCTGCGCCTCGATCCCCTGCGCGGCGTCGACCAGGAGGATCGCGCCCTCGCACGCTGCGAGCGAGCGGCTCACCTCGTACGTGAAGTCGACGTGCCCGGGCGTGTCGATCATGTTGAGCGCGAACACCTCGGCGCGCTCCGTGACCGGATCGTGGGCGGCCCACGGCATCCGCACCGCCTGGGACTTGATCGTGATCCCGCGCTCGCGCTCGATGTCCATGCGGTCGAGGTACTGCGCGCGCATGTCGCGGTCCGCGACGACGCCCGTGATCTGCAGCATGCGGTCGGCGAGGGTCGACTTGCCGTGGTCGATGTGGGCGATGATGCAGAAGTTGCGGATCGCCTCGGGAGCCGTGGCAGACGGCTCGAGGGGCTTCAGGGCGCGCGGGGACATATCCGGCCCAGTCTACCGGCGGGTCACCCCGCGACCCGTGCCGTTCGGGATGCCGCGGCCGGGAGTCGGCTGAGTCCTTCGAGCAGGTCGTCCCGGCGTGCCGCGCAGCACACGCGGATCCACCCCTCGCCGGTGCGACCGAAGGCGCTGCCCGGTGCGACGGCGACGCGCGCGTCGTACAGGAAGCGCTCGGCCCAGGCGGCGACATCCCCCTCCGTCGCATGTGAGACGTCGATCCACAGGTAGAACGCGCCCGTCGGGGCGAGGTAGTCGAGGCCGCGCTCGTCGAGAAGTGCGGTCGCCGCCGCGAGGTTGTCCCGGTAGTGGTCGGCGGCAGCCCGCACATGGTCTTGGGGGCCGGAGATGGCCTCGAGCGCCGCATACTGGGCCGGCATGTCGACGCACGAGATCGCAGACTCCTGCACGCGCAGCATCGTCGACGTGAAGCCCTTCGGCGTCACGAGCCACCCGACGCGCGCACCGGTCATGGCGTAGGTCTTCGACGTCGAGAAGACCGAGAACACGCGGTCGTCGGGGTCGAGCGATGCCGGGCTCACATGCGGGATGCCGTAGCTGAAGGCCTCGTAGCATTCGTCGCTCAGCACCCACAGGTCGTGCCGCGCGGCGAAGTCGAGCAGCGCCCGGATCGTCTCGAGCTCGAACGTGGATCCGAGCGGGTTCGAGGGCGAGTTGACGATGAGCAGTCGGGTGCGGTCCGTGACGAGCGCCTCCAGCTGCTCGAGATCGGGCTGGAACCCCTTGGCGGGGCTGAGCTGATACGGAACGGGCACCGCCGCGAGCATGTGGGCGTTCATGGTGAACGTCGTGTACCCCGGGTCGGGCACGAGCACCTCGTCGCCCGGTGCGAGTGTCAAGCCCATCGCCTGGTGCAGAGCCTGCGTCGCACCGACCGTCACCCAGACCTGCTCGATGTCGACATGGACGTCGTTGACGGCCGCGAGCTTGTCCACGATCGCCGCTCGGAGCGGCGCGATGCCGCCGTTGGGCCCGTATCGCACATGCCCGGCGCGCCACGCGGCCGCGGCGGCCTCTCGGATCGCGGGGGCGGGCTCCTCCCCCGGCTCGCCGACCGCCAGGATGATCGCATCGTCGAGCCGCAGGGCCTGCTCGAGGATGTGCCGCACGCCGGACCCCGGCATGCCGAGGATGTGGTCCGCGAGGCGTGGCATGCCGCCACTCTATGTCGGACCCCCGCGCACGTCCGGCGCGTCGGATTCCCGGTGCACGGATAGCGAGACGCCCCGGGCCGACGGCTCGCTGGGAGGCCCCCGGCCGTAATGTGGCTGCATGACCGTCCAGGTGGTGCTCGTCCACGGGATCCGGACGTCGGCGACCATGTGGCGCGCGCAGGTGGCCTATCTCGAGCGGCGCGGCAACCCCGTCACCGCCGTCGATCTTCCTGGCCACGGGACGCGCATGGCGCAGGCGTTCACGCTGGACTCCGCTTTCGAGACGATCGACCGAGCGGTCCGGGATGCCTCGGCCGCCGGCCCTGTCTTGCTCTGCGGCCACTCGATGGGCGGCCTCCTCTCGATCGAGTACATCGGCGCGGAGGACGCGCCGCCCGTGGCGGGACTCATCGCGGCATCCTGCACCGCGATCCCCCGCGGACTGGCGCTGCAGACCTATCGCGTGCTGGCCCGCGGGCTCGATTCGCTGCCCGATCGCGGCATGTGGCTCACCGATCGCCTGCTCGACCGCATCCTGCCGGATGAGACGCGGGCGGACTTCGGAGCCGGCGGCTATGCGCTCGACGCACAGGACCTCGCGCTGCGGAGCCTCTCGGTGCTCGACCTGCTCGCGGCGCTCCGCCGGATCGAGGTGCCCCTGTGGTTCGTGAACGGACAGTACGACCAGCTGCGCGTCAACGAGCGCCTCTTCCTGAGGGTCGCGCCCCGCGCCGAGCTGATCGTCGTGCCCCGGACGACCCATCACGTCACCGTGATGCGCCCACAGGTGTTCAACGCCGTTCTGGAGGTCGCTCTCACGACCCTCGAGGCCTCAGGCAGCTGAGGGCACCCGCTCAGGCGTGCGGATCGCGTACGTCGTGAGGCCGCCGGCGATCGACAGGATGCCGCCGACCAGGAAGAGCAGCCAGAACCCGCCGACGAGGGCGACGAGTCCCGCGCCGAGGAGCGGGCCGATGAGCTGCCCCAGGCTCGCCGAGACGTTGACGAACCCGAGGTCGCGGGCGTGGTCCTCCGGATACGGGAGGAGGTCGGTGCCCAGCGCGAGGCCCACCGACATGTATGCGCCGTAGCCGACGCCGAGGAGTGCGGCCGCGACCATCGCGCTCGGAAGCGACGGGACGACGACGAGGATGATCGACGCCCCGCCCTGGACGATCGCGGACCACACGACCCACGGGACGCGGCGCCCGGAGCGGTCGGAGATCCACCCCGAGACAATCGAGGCGACCACGACGAAGACCGTGTAGACGAGGATCAGAAGGAGCAGCTCATCCTCGGCGGTCGAGGCATCCCGATCCAGTCCGTAAATGAGGAAGAAGAGCAGGAGTCCCGTGCCGAGAGCGTTGCCGATGTTCACCGTCAGACGCCCGGCGAGGAGCCAGGCGAAGTCGCGGTCCCGCAGCGCCGCCAGCCGCTCGCCCAGCGTGCGGACCTTCCGCGCAGCAGCCACCTCGCCCTGGGCGGGCGGGTCGGGCAGCAGCAGCGCCGCGAGCGTGCCGACCACCGCGATGAGCCCCGCGAGCACGAGGTAGCCGACGACGAAGCCGAGCTCGAGCAGCACGATGATGCCGACGCCCACGACGATTCCGAGCGCCTGCGACGACGAGACGGCAGCGGATGCCGCGCCCCGCTGCGTCGTCAGCTGATCGGCGATGAGGGCGGTGAAGGCCGCGGAGGCGACGGCGACGCCGACCGAAACTCCCACCCATGCGATCCCGACGCCCCACGGTCCCTCCGCGAACGCGATGGCGACGAGTGACACGGTCGCGAGCCACACACCGCCCAGCGCCCAGGGGCGCCGGCGACCGGCGCGACCCCGCGTCCGATCCGAGAGGCCGCCCGCGACGGGGGCGGCGATGACGCCCGCTATTCCGCCGATCGCGAGTACGAGGCCCGAGGACACGACGCCCGAGATCCAGCCGTCCGCGTCGTCGGGGGTGTTGAGCTGCAGCGGGATGAGCAGCTGCAGCGGTGTGAGCTGCACGGTCCAGATCGCGAGCCACGCGAGTGTGAAGAGGACGAACCAGCGCGCCCCCACCTTGGTTCCGGCCCGCCCGTTCATGAGCGCGCCTCCTCGATGACGCCGCGATACCAGTCGAAGGAGTCCTTCGGAGTCCGGAGCGACGTCGCCTGGTCGACATGCACGAGCCCGAAGCGCTGCGTGTACCCGTCCGCCCACTCGAAGTTGTCGAGCAGCGACCACACCGTGTACTCGTCGACGCGGACTCCCGCGTCGCGAGCGCGTCCGACGGCGGCGATGTGGCCGGCGAGGTACCCGATGCGGTCCCGGTCGTGCAGCGGCTCCGTCACCTCATCCGGTTCGGGGAACGACGCGCCGTTCTCGGCGATCGCGATCGGCGGAAGGGATGCCCCGTACCGCTCGCGGAAGTCGACGAGCAGTTCGGTGAGCGCACCGGGCACGATCGGCCAGAGCTCGCCGAAGCCCGTGTGCGAAGCCCCGGGTGTCGGCACTATCTCGAAGGGGATGGGGCTCTCGCCGGATGCCGCCGCGACCGTCGTCGGGTTGTAGAAGTTGAACCCGTAGACGTCCGTGGGGGCCCCGATGAGGTCGAGGTCGCCGTCCTCGACAGGCATCGGGGGCAGGCCGAGCGCGTCGAGGTCGGGATACCTCCCGAGGAGGATCGGCTCGGCGAAGACGCGGTTGTGCAGCAGGTCGTACACGTGCGCAGCCTGGGCGTCTTCGGCGGAATCGGTCGCGGGCAGGACGAGCGTGTGATTGTTGACGATGCCCACCGTCTCGGCGCCCGTGTGCCGGAGCACGGACAGGGCCAGCCCGTGCGCGAGCAGCTGGTGATGGACTGTGGGGAGCGATTCGAAGAGCAGCTGCCGCCCCGGCGCGAGCTCGCCGATCGCGTACCCCTGCAACGACGTGGAGACGGGCTCGTTGATCGTGTACCAGTGCTTCACCCGGTCTCCGAAGGCGTCGGCCACGATGGCCGAGTAGTCGCGGAAGCGCTCCGCCGTCTCACGGTCGAGCCAGCCGCCCCGGGCCTCGAGGGACGCGGGCAGATCCCAGTGGTAGAGCGTCGGGTGGGGGGTGACGCCGGCCGCGAGCAGGTCGTCGACGAGCCGGTCGTAGTACGCGAGGCCGCGCGGCTCGGCGGTTCCCCGCCCGTCCGGCTGCACCCGCACCCACGAGATCGAGAAGCGGTACCGGTCGACTCCGAGGCCCCGGAGGAGCTCGACGTCCTCCGCCCAGCGGTGGTAGCTGTCGGGTCCGGGCTCGGCGGTCGAGCCGTCGCGGACTCCGCCGGGCGCGTCGACGAAGTCGTCCCAGATCGACCGGCCGCGGCCATCGGCCCGGCGCGCCCCCTCGATCTGGAACGCGGCCGTCGCCACCGACCATCGGAATCCGTCGGCGAGCGCCGTGACGTCGGGCGAGGGATGTTCGGGCACGCAGACTCCTTCGTCGCGGGCGGCGCGGCCTCGGGCGGCCCGCGCTCGCTCGCGTCGATCATGCACCATGTGACGACCATCGTCCGACACCTTCCCCGAGTCGGTGGATAGACGCTCGACCTGATAGACTCGGTGATTGGTTTGCGCGTGGGTCCCACCCTGCGCGCGCCGGAGGCGCCCCTCTACCGCTGGCCGGCAATCATCCGATTCACTCCGAACGAAAGAACGTCGACACGTGGCGAACATCAAGTCGCAGATCAAGCGCAACAAGACCAACGAGAAGGCGCACGAGCGCAACAAGGCCGTCAAGAGCGAGCTGAAGACGCTCGTCCGTCAGACGCGTGAGGCCGTCGCGGCCGGCGACAAGGCCACCGCCGAGAAGACCCTCTCGAAGGCGACCAAGAAGCTCGACAAGGCCGTGAGCAAGGGCGTCATCCACCAGAACCAGGCGGCGAACCGCAAGTCGGCGATCTCGAAGCAGGTTGCGGCGCTCTGATCCGCTGAGCTCTTCGTGCGAAGGCCCGTCCCGCAAGGGGCGGGCCTTCGCCGTCGGTGACGGATGTCGCGGCCCCCGTTCGCGCAGGATCCGCGGGTCGTTCCGCCGCGACGGTCTCAGGAGCCGTAGGGGGCCCTCGTCGCGATGACCGTGACGAGGCGTTCGAGCGAGAACACCGGGTCTCGCGAGGCGCCCTTGACCTCGGCATCCGCGCGAGCGGCGGCCTGGATGGCCATGCCGAGCGTCGACTCCGACCAGCCCACGAGATCTCGTCGCGCCCGGTCGACCTGCCAGTCCTTGAGCCCGAGGCGAGAGGCGACGGCGACGGAGGACTCGCGACTGCCCGCAACGCGCGCCATCGTGCGGAGCTTCATGGCGATCGCCGCGACGAGCGGCACGGGATCGGCACCCGATGCCAGGGCATGGCGGAGCGCGATGAGCGCATCGCCGTAGCGACCAGCGATCGCCGTGTCGGCGACCGTGAAGGCGGATGTCTCGACCCGGCCGCCGTAATAGCGCTCGACGATCTGCTCGGTGATGTCGCCGGGGACGTCGGCGATGAGCTGCTGGCAGGCGCCCGCGAGTTCCGTCAGGTCGTCGGCGAAGGCCGAGACGAGCGAGCGCAGTGCGATGGGGGCGATGCGCTTCTTCGCCGCCTGGAACTCCCCCGCCGCGAAGTCGAACCGGTCGCTGTCGCGCTTGATGGCGGGGCACGGGATCTCGACGCCTCCGCCCGTTCCCGCCCGGATGGCGTCGAGGAGCTTCTTGCCCCGCACCGTCGCACCGGTATGGCGGAGGATGACGGTCGCACCGTCCTGGGGCGCCGAGAGGTACGAGACGGCTTCGGTCAGGAAGGCGTCGGAGCACTTCTCCACACCGGAGACGCGCACGAGTCGCGGCTCGCCGAAGAGCGACGGCGAGGTGACAGACAGCAGCGTGCCCTGCGCGTAGTCGTCGGCCCGGATGTCGGACACTTCGAGGCTCGGGTCTTCGGCCCGGAGGTAGTCCCGCAGCGTCGCGATCGCGCGCTCGGCGCACACCTCCTCGGGCCCCGAGACCAGGACCACGGGCGCCGGCTGCGGGTTGCGCCAGGGCAGTTGCGGGATGGCGCTGCGCGTCTTCGCCGGTGCTGCCCGTCGCCCAGTGGTCGCCATGGATCCAGCCTAGCCAGCGGGCACGACGTCGCCGGCCCGCTCGCGCCAGACGGCGACGCCCTCTCCCTCCCGGGCGCGCCACAGCGCGAGCATGCCCTCCTCGTCGGTTCGGACGATCACCGCTCCGAGCCGCTCGAGCAGTTCCAGCGTCTCGGCGCGCGGATGGCCGTAGTCGTTGCCGATGCCCACCGTCACGACGGCGACGGCCGGCGCGATCTGCTCGTACAGCTCGGGAGCCTGGTCGGCGCTGCCATGGTGCGCGACCTTCACGAAGTCGTACGGCGGCGAGAGAGCGCCGGATGCCGCAAGCGCCCGCTGTGGTGAGGCGGACATGTCGCCGAGGAAGAGCGCGTGAGGCACCCCTCCGCCGCCGATGTCGAGGACGACGCTCGCGTCGTTGCCGCTCGGGAAGGCCCTGCTCGCGGGCGGCGGCCACCGGAGCACCCAGTCCGCATCACCGAGCCGCCCCGTCTGACCTGCCGCGGCCTGGACCACGGTCGCTCCCCCTCGTCGGAAACCTTCGAGGAGCGTCTCGTCCTGGGCCGATGCGGAAGGCCCGTGGCGCACTTCGTCGACGCGTCCGACGACCGCCGTGGAGCCGCCGGCGTGGTCGAGGTCGAAGTGAGTGAGGACCAGCAGGTTCAGACGCGCGATCCCCGCGCGGTCGAGGCATCCGTTCAGCGCCTCGGGGTCGGGTCCGGTGTCGACGAGCGCCACCTCGCCGGCGGAGCGGATGAGCACGGCGTCGCCCTGGCCGACGTCGCACGCGAGGATCGTCCACTCGGCCGGAAGCGTCAGCGGGCCGGCGACCGTCGCGAGCGCCGAGGTGCCGGCGGTCACGCCGATGACCGCCGCGACGAGTACCGCCGCCGCGGTCCGCAGCATGGGGGCCGCCCGGCGAACCGCGAGTACGGCTACCGCGGCGCCCAGCACCGCCAGCGCCGAGGCGCCCCACCAGCCCTCGGCCCACCGGACCTGGCCCCCCGGGAGGTCGCTGAAGATGTTCGCCGTCGAAGCGATCCACGCGGCCGGGAGCCACGCGATCGCGGTGAGGCCGGACTGCACGACCGGGATCGGCAGCGCCAGGCAGGCGGCAAGACCGACGACCGTCGCGACAGGAGCCGCCGGAGCGGCCAGGAGGTTCGCCACCACGCCGTACAGCGGAACGCTCGGCGAGATGAGGACCAGGAGGGGACCGCACGCGAGCTGCGCCGCGAGCGGCACGGAGAGTGCAAGGGCCAGAGCCCGCGGCATCCACCGCTCGAGACCCGACGCGAGCGGGCGGGCGAGCAGAAGCAGAGCCGCCGTCGCCGCGACGGAGAGGGCGAATCCCAGCGAGGTCGCGAGCCACGGATCGCCGACCAGGAGCACGGTGACGGCGAGTGATAGCACCGCGGCGCCGACAGCCGGTCGGCCGAGCGCCACCGAGAGCATGGCCACCGCCGCCATGACGCCGGCACGGGCGACGCTCGGCTCGGGCGTCACGAGCACGACGAAGCCTGTGAGCGCCACCACCCCGGCGACCACCCGGCCCACCCGCGGCACCCCGGCGAGCGCGGCGCCCGCGAAGGCGATGCCGACGACGAGGGCGCAGTTCGCCCCGGACACTGCGGTCAGATGCGAGAGCGACGACGATTTCATGGCGGCGTCGAGGCCCGGATCGACAAGACTCGTGTCGCCCACCGCCAGCCCCGGGATGAGACCGGCACCTGGCTCGGGGAGCCCCGCTGCCGTCGCGGTCAGCCCGTGACGAAGGGCTGCCGCGACGGCGGCGGGGCCGCCGGGCGGCTGCGCCACGACGACACCGCGCGTGGCCGACAGGTCGAAGACCGCCCGCTCGCCGGCATCCGTCGCCCGGGCGCTTCCCGAGGCGATGACCACCGCTCCGACGTCGAGGGCGCCGAGGTCGTCGACCTCGTCAGGGTGGACGCGGATCGTGATCGGCAGATTCTGCCCGCCGTGCTCTTCCCGACCGAGACGGATACCGCTCGCGACGGCGTCGAAGGCCAGCTCCCCCGTGACGCGCCGCTCGACCTTGCCCATGACGGTCGCGGTCACCTCGACGGCTCGGCCTCCCGAGCCGACGAACGCCAGCGCCTCCGACCGCGCGGGCTGGGCGAGTGCGACGTGGGAGGCGATCGCGGCCGCTGCGGCGAGACCCAGCACGACCGCGACGAGAGCGGCCCCTCGGCGGCGGAAGAGGAGGGCGAGTGCGAGCGCCGCAGCCACCCACGCGCCGATCGCGAGAGGAACGGAGGTCTCCGGCACAGCGGTTGCGAGGCCCGCCGTGCCCCACGCGGCCGCCGCCACGGGCATCAGGCGAAGGCGGCGCAGCCGTGCTCGTGCGTGCGGGACGGGCGTCATATCGTCACGAGATCCCGCAGCGCATCGAGCATCTTGTCGCCGATGCCCGGCACCGCGAGGAGGTCCTCGACGCTCGTGAACCCGCCGTTCGCGGTCCGCCACTCGATGATGCGCTCGGCCATCGCCGGCCCGATCCGTGGCAGGGAGTCGAGCTCGCTCGCATCGGCGGTGTTGAGGTTGACGCGTCCATCGCCGCTCGTCCCTTCGCCGGGCGCCGCCCCGTTGACGGGAGCCGCCCCGATCACCGGCACGACGAGCTGCTCCCCGTCGCTCAGCGACCGAGCGAGGTTGACCGCGGACTCGTCGGCACCCTCGGCGAACCCCCCGGCGGCCGCGACGGCGTCGACGACCCGCGCCCGCTCGGGCAGCACGTAGAGGCCGGGCGCCGCCACCGCTCCCGATACGTGCACGTAGACGGATGCCGCGGCCGAGGCATCCGTCGACGGAGCAGCGTCGACAGCCACGGCCTGCACAGGAGAACCGGCGCCGCGAAGGATGCCGATGCCGACCGTGATCGCGAGCGCGACGAGCACGACGACGATCGCGGCGCCGACGCCGAGGCGCCGACGATCGCGGGTCGAGTCCTCCCCCGTCGTCACGCAGGTGACGCTAGGCGCCGTCCGGGGCCCGCCGAGGCGAGAATGAACCGGGCGTGCACTCCCCCGCGCCCTCCGGCACTGGGGAGGAGAGCGTCAGCGCGTGCTGAAGCTCACGACCTTGGGGGGCCGCACGATCGCCCGGACGATCTCGCGGTCGCCCAGCGCGCGCTGGACGCGCTCGTTGCCCCGGGCGAGCGCTTCGAGCTCGTCGCCGCTGATCCGCGTCGGCACCTCGAGCGTCGCACGCACCTTGCCGTCGATCTGGACGACCGCCGTCACCGAGTCCTCGACGAGGAGCATCGGGTCGGCCTGACGCCACGGGACGAGTCCGACGAAGGGCTCGTAGCCGAGGGTCTCCCACATCTCCTCCGCGGTGTGAGGCGCGAAGAGGTCGAGCACCATGGCGACCGCCTCGGCAGCCTCGCGCACGGCGGGATCGGCGGGACCGGCCCCGGAGTCGATCGTCTTGCGCGTCGCGTTCACGAGCTCCATGAGTCGCGCGACGACCACGTTGAACTTCGTCTGCTCCACGAGGCCCGGTGCGTCCGCCAGGAGACGGTGGGTCACGCGACGAAGAGCCTGATCGCCCTCGGCCCACACGACGTCGGGCGCGCTGGTGACGTCCTTCGCGACGCGCCATGCGCGCGACAGGAACTTCTGGGCGCCGACGGTCGAGACGTCCTCCCAGTGGATGTCGTCCTCGACGGGGCCTGCGAACGCGATCGCGACTCGGACGGCGTCGGCGCCGGGATCGACCATGCTCGAGGCGAACTCGACGAGGTTCCCCTTGCTCTTGGACATCTTCGAGCCGCGCAGCAGCACCATGCCCTGGTTCACGAGGCTCGTGAAGGGCTCGGTGAACTCGATCAGACCCGCGTCGTAGAGCACCTTCGTGATGAAGCGCGCGTAGAGGAGGTGGAGGATCGCGTGCTCGACGCCGCCGATGTACGAGTCGACGGGCGCCCATTTGTCGGCCTCGCGCGGCGAGAACGCCTCGCTCTCGTCGCCCGGCGACAGGAAGCGCAGGAAGTACCACGAGCTGTCGACGAAGGTGTCCATCGTGTCGGGATCGCGGAGCGCCGGCTCGCCCGTCTCGGGGTCGACCGTCTGCATCCATTCGGTCGCGCCGCCGAGCGGCGACGTGCCCTTCGGCGTCAGGTCGAGGCCGTGGGCGTCCGGAAGCGTGAGCGGCAGCTGATCCGCGGGCACGGGGACGATGCGACCGTCCTCGGTGTGGATCATCGGGATCGGGGTGCCCCAGAATCGCTGGCGCGAGATGAGCCAGTCCCGCAGGCGGAAGGACTTCGCGGCGCGGCCCGTCCCCGCGGCTTCCAGCTGCTCGGTCATGCGGGCGATCGCGTTGCGCTTCGACAGACCGTCGAGGGCTCCGGAGTTGACCATGCGGCCCTCGCCCGTGAGCGCGATGCCGGTCCTGGCGGGGTCGAGCTCGGCGAGCGAGTCGGTGTCGGCACCGGGATCGATCGGATCGCCGTTCTCGTCCAGCTCGATGACCGGGATGGCACCCGTCACGGGTGCCGTGGTGTCGACGACGACCCGGACAGGCAGGTCGAAGGCGCGCGCGAAGTCGAGGTCGCGCTGATCGTGTGCGGGCACCGCCATGACGGCGCCGTGGCCGTAGTCGGCGAGCACGTAGTCGGCCGCCCAGATCGGCAGACGCTCGCCGTTGACCGGGTTGACGGCGTAGCGCTCGAGGAAAACGCCCGTCTTCGGGCGGTCCGTGCTCTGACGCTCGATCTCGGACTCGCGCCCGACCCGCTCGAGGTAGTCCTGGAAGCGCATCCGCACCTCGGGCGACGATCCGGCAGCGAGCTCGGCCGCAAGGTCGCTGTCGGGCGCCACGACGAAGAACGTGGCGCCGTGCAGCGTGTCAGGGCGCGTCGAGAAGACCGTGACCTTCTCGGGATGTCCCTCGATCTCGAAGTCGATGTCGGCTCCGACCGAGCGCCCGATCCAGTTGCGCTGCATCCGGATGACCTTCTGCGGCCAGAAGCCCTCGAGCTGGTTGAGGTCGTCCAGCAGACGGTCGGCGTAGTCGGTGATCTTGAAGTACCACTGCGTGAGCTTCTTCTTGACGACCTCGGTGCCGCACCGCTCGCAGCGCCCGTCGATGACCTGCTCGTTGGCGAGCACCGTCTGGTCGTGCGGGCACCAGTTGACGGGGCTCTCCTTGCGGTAGGCGAGGCCGCGCTCGTACAGCAGCTGGAAGAGCCACTGGTTCCAGCGGTAGTAGTCGGGGTCGCTCGTGTGGAGGATGCGACTCCAGTCGTACGAGGAGCCGTACTCACGGAAGCTCTTCTTGTGCTGCGCGATGTTCGCGTACGTCCACTCCCGCGGGTCGGCGCCGCGCTGGATCGCCGCGTTCTCGGCGGGCAGGCCGAACGAGTCCCACCCGATGGGGTTCAGGACGTTGTAGCCGCGGTGGCGCCAGAAGCGGGCGACGATGTCGACGTAGGCGTAGCTCTCGGCGTGGCCCATGTGCAGGTCGCCGGACGGGTACGGGAACATCCCGAGCACGTACTTGCGCGGCCGCGTGTCGTCGGTGCCGCCGGCACGGAACGGGTCGGACTCCGTCCATCGCGCCTGCCACTTCTGCTGAATGGCGTACGCGTCGTAACCACCGTCCTCGGCGGGCGCGGCGGTGTCGGGAGGGGACGTCTGTGACACGTGAAGGAGCACCAATCGTGAAAAAGCCGGGAGAGCGCGCGAAACGCGGGGTTCCAGGTTACCCGACGGGCGTCCTCACCAGCCGGGCGGCAGTGTCGCCCCCAGCGCCCCGAGGGGACCCCGCGCCTTCACCCCCACCTCGGCGACCTCGGCGGCGGCGTCCGAGCGCCACGTGATCCCTCCCCCGGCGCCGACGTAGGCGCCATGCGAATGGACGACGATCGAGCGGATGATCATGGCGAGGTCGAGTGCTCCGTCATCGCCGATCCATCCGAAGCACCCCGAGAAGACGCCGCGCGGCCCTCCTTCGAGGTCGTGCAGGATCGTCATGGCCGACAGCTTCGGCGCACCGGTCATGCTCCCGGCCGGGAAGGCTGCGTCGAGCAGCCGGCCGACCGTGACGTCGTCTTCGAGCGTGCCCGACACGGTGCTCACGAGCTGATGCACGGCGGGGTAGCTCTCGATGGCGAAGAGGCGCTCGACGGCGACCGTGCCGTCGAGGCACACGCGCGAGAGGTCGTTGCGCATGAGATCCACGATCATGACGTTCTCGGCGCGCTCCTTCTCGCTCGCGGCGAGCTCGGCGGCGAGCGCCGCGTCGGTCGCGCCATCCGTCCCGCGCGGCCGCGTGCCCTTGATCGGGTGCGTCCGAACGATGCCGTCGCCGACCTCGAGGAACAGCTCGGGACTCGCGCTCAGCAGCGCGACGGACCCCGACCGGATGAGTCCGCCGTGATGCGCGGGCGTGCGCGAGCGCAGCCGCCGGTAGGACTCGAGAGGATCGACGGATGCCTCGACGGCGAACCGCGTCGTGAGGCAGAGCTGGTACGCATCGCCCTCACGGATCGCATCGCGGCACCGCTCGATCAGAGCCTCGTACTGATCGGGCTCATGTCGCGCCAGGACCGAGACGGGCGCGGGTGCGGCATGCAGGGGCGGAACGGGATGCCTCACGGCCGCCCGCACGGATCGCGCGAAGTCGGCGACCTCCTCGCCGCACGCGAAGGCGTACGCCTTGCGGGCGGTGTGATCGAACGCGACCAGGCGCTCCGCCCGCAGCCACAGGTCGGACGGGACGTCGTCGCCGGGGTCGGCGGTCGGAGCGCCGGCGCGTGCGGCGCCCGGCTCGTAGCCGAGCCATCCCACCCAGCCGCCGCCGAACCGCCCCTCCGGACTGGATGCCCCCGCGCCGGCGCACGCGACATCCCGGACGACCGCCGGGTCATCGGCCCGATCGCCGGTGCCGATCCAGCTCCAGCCGGTCGTTGCGTCAGGTCCGGCATCCAGCCAGAACGAGTGCTCGAGCGTCGCGAACAGGGCGAGATAGAGGGTCTCGGGGTCGATCCAGACGTCGAGCGGCTCGGCGACGAGGGGATGCGACATCTTCCCAGGCTAGAGGGGACGCCCGCGCTCTAGGCTCGTGCCGTGAACGAGTTCCTCACGTGGCTGCTCGACGCCGTGCAGAGCGTCGACCCCGTCGTGAGGACGCTGATCGCCGGTGTCGCGGTGATGCTCGAGACGAGCATCCTGGTCGGTCTCGTGGTGCCGGGCGACACGGTGGTGATCGTCGCCGGCACGGCCGTGGCCTCGCTGCTCGAGGGCGTCCTGCTCGGCGTCGCCGTGGTGGTCGGCGCGCTCATCGGCGAGAGCATCGGCTTCTGGCTGGGACGGTTCCTCGGACCGAAGATCCGCGTCTCGCGGCTCGGGCGGCGCATCGGCGACGACAAGTGGGAGCGATCCGAGCGGTACCTCCGCCGGCGCGGCGGTCCGGCGATCTTCATCTCGCGCTTCCTCCCGGTGCTGCACTCGCTCGTACCGCTCACGGTCGGCATGAGCGGCTATCCGTATCGACGCTTCCTCGCATGGACCACGCCGGCGTGCATCGTCTGGGCGGCGCTGTACATCTCTGTCTCGGCGGCCGCCGCGGGCACCTACCGAGACCTCGCCGATCGCATCCACTACGCGGGCTATCTGTTCGTCGGCGTCATCGTGCTGTTCCTCGTGCTGGTGTTCGTGGGCAAGAAGATCATCGAGCGCGTCGAACGGCGCCATATGCACGAGGAGGAGGCCGCCCCGTCGGGCCGCTTCGAGGAGGACGTGGAAGACTGAGAGGATGCCCGCGAACGACTCCGGCCACCCCAAGGTCCTGTGGCTCGCCCGCCTCGAGTACCGCTTCCACGCCTGGCGGGAGCGTCGCGCGCGTGCGCGCAGCCACAAGCCGACCGTCACGCCGTTCCCCGGCTACGGCGGCGTCGACTGGGTGCGCGTTCTCGGACGCGTGCTCATCGTTCCGCCCGTCAAGCCCGCCAAGCCGGTCGAGACGGGCGAATACGCGAGGATCCGCGGGTGGCGCAGCTTCGCGTCGGTACCCGTCGGGTTCGCGCAGGTCACCGTCACGATCGCGGGCGTGAAGCACGAGGTCGTCGCCGACCGCGGCGGTGTCATCGACACGGTGCTGCCCGCCCGGCTCGAACCCGGCTGGCAGACGTTCGAGATGACGGTGGAGGGCGGCGAGCCCGTCGAGACCCGCGTCTTCGTCGTCGGCCCCGAGGTGAAGTTCGGCCTCGTCTCCGACGTGGACGACACGGTAATGGTGACCGCGCTCCCCCGCCCGCTGCTCGCGGCTTGGAACTCGTTCGTCGTCGACGAGCACGCCCGCCAGCCCGTGCCCGGGATGGCAGTGCTCCTCGAGCGCATCGCGCGGGAGAACCCGGGGGCGCCCGTCGTCTACCTCTCGACCGGGGCATGGAACGTCGCCCCCACGCTCATCAGGTTCCTCCGCCGTCACCTCTTCCCACCCGGGGCGATCCTCCTCACCGACTGGGGTCCCACGCACGACCGGTGGTTCCGCAGCGGCAAGGCGCACAAGCTCTCGAACCTGCGTCGCCTGGCAAAGGAGTTCCCCGACGTCAAGTGGCTCCTGATCGGCGACGACGGGCAGCACGACGACGAGATCTACACGACCTTCGCGAGTGAGAACCCGGCCAATGTCGTCGGTGTCGCGCTCCGTCGACTGTCGCCGGCTGAGGCCGTCCTCGCCGGTGGACGCACGGTCGTGGACGACCACGCCGCCGCGGTCCCGTGGGTCACGGAGTCGGACGGCGCCGGTCTGCTGGAGCGCCTCGAAGAGGTCGGCGTCCTCCAGGCCTGACGTCTGACCCCGCGCGTAGGCTGACGGCATGTGCGGAAGATTCGTCGTCGCCAACGTCGGCTCCGAGCTCGTCGGGGTGCTGCGTGTCGACGTGGAGGCCGAAGACCTGCCCGAGCCGTCGTACAACATCGCACCGACCTCCGAGGTCGCGATCGTCCTCGACTCGGCCAAGACCGAGCCGCCGACGCGGCGCCTCGAAGTCGCCCGGTGGGGGCTCGTACCGGCGTGGGCGAAAGACCTCAAGATCGGCGCGCGCGCCTTCAATGCCCGCGCTGAAGAGCTCGAGGACAAGCCGATGTTCCGCAAGGCCCTCGAGAAGCGGCGCGCGGTGGTGCCGGCATCCGGCTATTACGAGTGGAAGAAGGTCGGCGATCAGAAGATCCCGCACTACATCCACCCCGCCGACGAGTCACCGATGTTCTTCGCGGGGCTCTACGAGTGGTGGAAGGATGCCTCGAAACCCGACGACGATCCCGACCGCTGGGTGCTGAGCTTCACGATCCTCACCCGCGACTCGATCGGCCGACTGGGCTCGATCCACGACCGCATGCCCCTCTTCATCGACGCCGACCACGCCGATGCCTGGCTCGACCCCGACACCGACAACGTGCGGGACGTACTGGATGCCGCGATCGACGCCGCTCCGGCTATCGCGGACGAGCTCGAGAACCACGTCGTGAGCAAGGCGGTGGGCAACGTCCGCAACAACTCGCCGGAGCTCATCGAACCCGTCGAGTGACCTCCGAGCCGAGCGCCCCCAGCCCCGCGACGACCACGTCGGCGAGCAGACGGGCGAAGCGACCGTCGAGGTCGAGGTCGGGATCGAAGATGCAGACGTCCGCTCCGACGGCGTGCGGCGCGAGGCGCTGCAGGAGGAGCACGAGCTGATCCACGTCGATCCCCCCAGGGTCCGGACTGTCGACCGCGGGCATGACGGCCGGGCCGAGGATGTCGACGTCGAGGTGCAGCCAGAACCCGGAGCCGGCGAACCCGACCGCTCGCGCCCCGGCCGCGACGGGATCGGCCTCCACTTCGCTCGCCGTCACGACGTCGGCGATCGACGCCCGGACGAGCGAGGCATCCACGTCGTCGTCGCGGCAGCCGACCTGGACCGTGCGGCTCGCGGCGAAGTAGGGGCCGAGGCCCGCGATGTCGGCGACCTCCGGGATGTGGAGCCCGATCGCTGCCGCGAGAGCCTCGCCGCCCATGGCGTCCACGGGACCGCCGTTTCCGGGATGCCGGAAGTCGGTGTGCCCATCCAGGTACAGGAGGCCGGCATCTCTCCCGGCGAGCGAGACGCCCGCCGCGACCACGAGGCTGCAATCTCCGCCGAGGACCAGGGGTGCGTGACCCGCGTCCACCGCCGCTTTGATCCGCTCGGCGAGGCGCACCGCGTGGTCGATCAGCGCCGCCTCGTTCCGCACGTGGCCGGGCTCGACGACGTCGCGATACCTCCCCGGGATCACGACGCCTGCGTCGGCTCCGCCGGCGGCCAGCAGCCGCGTGTGGAGCCCGGCCTCGCGGAGCGCCTCGGGAGCCTTGCTCGTGCCGGGGACGGCGGAGGGTTCGGGCGGTCGCAGGCCGAGGTTCGAGGGTGCGGAGATGAGCGAGATCACCCGGCCAGTCTCGTCGGCCCCACAGACACTGCGGAGACCACGCCTATCCTCGAAGGATGACGATCCTCGCCCCTCCGCCGACGCGGCTCGACGCCGCGGAATGGCGGGCGCTCGAGGCGTCGCACCTGGCACGCGCCGATGCGCTGACCGCGGGCCACCGAGCCCGCGCCGCGCGCGGCGAGAAGCATCCGGTCGAGGACTTCCTCTTCACCTACTACTCGTACAAGCCCGCAGTCCTGCGCCGATGGCACCCCGGGGCGGGCGTCGAGCTGGCGGATGCCTCGGACTCGCCGCGGGCCGGATGGCGGTGGTACCGCCCGGGCGGGGCGCCCGGGTCGCTCTGCGTCGACGGCGACGGCTTCCGGGCGGAGAAGGCTCTCCTCGTCACCGGAGTCGAGAAGATCCTGCGGTCGACCGCCGGTCGTGCCGGGTCGTTCGGATGCTTCGGCCTGCACGAGTGGGCGATGGTCTATCGCCAGGGCGAGCACCGGCATCCCGTTTCCCTCCGCCTCGGTCAGGGCGGCACGGACGCCGTCGTCGAGGCGCACGATCTGCGGTGCACGCACTTCGACGCCTTCCGGTTCTTCACAGCCGAGGCTGTGCCGCGCAATCGGGAGACCCCGACGCGCGAGTCCCAGCCGATGCTCGAGCAGCCCGGCTGCCTGCACGCGGGCATGGATCTGTACAAGTGGGCGATCAAGCTCGGTCCGCTCGTGCCGGGAGACCTGCTGCTCGACGCGTTCGAGCTCGCACGCGACATCCGCGTGCTCGACATGGAGGCCTCGCCGTACGACCTCGCCGCCCACGGCTATCTGCCCGTGCGCATCGAGACGCCCGAGGGCAAGGCCGAGTACGTGCGGCGCCAGCGCGACTTCAGCACCCGGGGTCAGGCTTTGCGGGCGCGGCTCGTGGCCGCCCTCGGCGCCTAGCCGGCCGGCGCGCAGTCCGGGCAGGGAACGAGGCCGCGACCCTCGGCCGCGAGCTTCAGCCGAAGCGCGGTGACCCGTGCGGCCGCGTCGTCGAGACGCTCCGCCGGCACGGTGCCCGACTCCACCGCCGCGACGATCCCGTCCACGATCCGCGGCGCCGTAGCGGCCGTCGATCCCGTGACCGAGAGGAGGAGGTCGTTACCGGCTGCGAGAGCGGCGACGGCGTTGGCCACGGGGTCGCGGTACTCCGGGATGCCGGATGCCTCGAGCATGCCGAGATCGTCGGTCACGATGACGCCGTCGAAGCGGAGCTCCTCACGTGCGATGCGATGCCACTCCGCCGAGAGCGACGCCGGCGCGGGGTCGACGGCCGTGTAGGCGAGGTGTCCGAACATGAGCAGCTCGGCGCCCGCCTCGATCCCGGCGCGGAAGGGCGCGGCATCCGTCGTCGACCACTCATCCTTCGACATGCCCGTCGACGGGATGCCGCGGTGGGAGTCGCCCGGGGCGGCGCCGTGACCCGGGAAGTGCTTGAGCGTCGAGAAGGCTTCACCGGACTCGCCGCGGACCGCCGCCGCGACCCGCTCCGCGGACGCGGCCGGCGTCGTGCCGAGTGCCCGGCGGTAGATGAACATCCCCGGGTCGTCCGTCACGTCGGCGACGGTGCCGAAGTTCACTCCTATCCCGCCTCGCTCGACGAGCGCCCCACGGCCCGCGAACGCGGCGGCCGCGGCATCCGGAGCCTCCGACTTGAGGGTCACCGACGACGGGAATCGGTCCCACGGAAGGCGTGAGACATCGCCGCCCTCCTGGTCGATCCCGATGAGGGGCGGGAGCGCGGGGTCGAGAGTGAGGGAGGCCGTGAGTTCGCGGAGCGCCGACTCGGTCGCCGGGACGTTCGCCCCCATGAGGATGAAGCCGCCGATGCCCGTCCGCTGCATGTAGTCGCGCACGGCGGCGGGATCCGCCGAGGGGATGTGACCCATGACGACGGCCGCGGCCTTCTCCCGCGTCGACATCGCTGCAACGGCGGCGCGCGCGGCATCCGGGGCCCCGTCGGCGGGCGCCGCGGCGACCTCGACGCGAGGCGTCGCGTCGTAGTCGGGCGGCGGGAGACCGGTCGACCGCGCATCGGACGCGACGGCCGGACCGGTGGCGCAGAGCGCCGCGAGACCGGTCAGTACGGCGAGCGCCACGAGCGCACGCCGTCTGATCGTCATGCCGTCAGCCTAGGTCGCTCCTCCGGGAGCGGGCTGGGTGTCAGTGGCGGGCGACGATGGCGGCGGCATCCGTCCCGGACGGGAGCGCACCGTAGTGCCAGGTGCGCTCATCGCCCAGCCGCGCGGCGATGAACGTCTGGGCGTCGAGGCCGGGCGCATGACGGAGCATCAGCGACGCCTGGAACGCCAGCGCGAGCGCCTCTGTCAGCCTCCGTGCGTGCGCGGGCGCCGAGTCGGGGTCGCCGGCCACCGCGGCGAGGAGCGCGAGCGTCCGGTCGACGTGGCCGTCGAGGACGCCGGATTCGCCGCGCACCGTGAAGAGCTCGTCGGCGAATGCCTCCGCAGACTCGGGGTCGCGCGCCAGCGCACGCAGCACGTCGAGTGCGATGACGTTCCCGGAGCCCTCCCAGATCGCCATGACGGGCTGCTCGCGGAATCGCCGGGCCAGCGGGAACGTCTCGGTGTAGCCGTTGCCGCCGAGGCACTCGAGCGCTTCGTAGGCGTGGTGCGGTCCCCGCTTGCAGACCCAGTACTTCGTCACGGGCGTCGCGAGGCGCCGCAGGGCGATGTCGCGATCGGATGCCTCGTCCTCGAAGAGCTGGGCCAGACGCAGGCCGCTCAGCATGGCCGCCTCGGAGTCGAGCGCGAGATCCGCGAGCACCGCCGTCATCGCGGGCTGATCGACGAGGAGCGCGCCGAACGCCGACCTCCCTCGGGCATGCCAGACCGCCTCGGCGACGGACTGGCGCATCCCCGCCGCCGTTCCCAGCACGCAGTCGAGCCGCGTGCGCTGGACCATCTCGATGATCGCGCGGACCCCCCGTCCGGGCTCCCCGACGATCGTCCCGATGGTGCCGTCGAACTCGATCTCGGCCGAGGCGTTCGAGCGGTTCCCCAGCTTGTCCTTGAGGCGCTGGAGGCGGAAGACGTTCCGCGTGCCGTGCGGGAGCATCCTGGGCACGAAGAGGCAGCTCAGCCCCTCGTCGACGTTCCCCCGGCGCGTGTGCGCGAGCACGAGGAATCCGTCCGACATCGGGGCGGAGCAGAACCATTTGTGCCCCGTCAGCTGGTAGGCGTGGCCGCTCAGGTGCACGCCCCTCGTCGTTCCCGCGCGGACGTCCGAGCCGCCCTGCTTCTCGGTCATCGCCATGCCGACGAGGGCGCTCGTCTTCTGCTCGGCGGGAAGCAGTCGTGGCTCGTACTCGCGCGAGTAGAGCTTGGGCAGCCAGTCGTCGGCGATCCAGGGCGAGCCGAGCAGGGATGCCACGGCGGCATGCGTCATCGAGATCGGGCATGCGTGACCGGGCTCGACTTGAGCGAAGAGCATGAAGGTGGCCGCGCGGGCGACGTGGGCTCCCGGCCGCGGATCGGCCCACGCCGAAGTGTGGGCTCCCGCCGCGACGGCGGCGCTCGTGATGCGGTGGTACGACGGGTCGTATTCGACCTCATCGAGGCGGAAGCCCCATCGGTCGTGCGGGTAGGCGACCGGCGGATGGATGTTCGCGAGCTCCGCGTCCCGCTGGAAGTCGAGAGAGCCGACATGCCTGCCGGTCCGGTGCAGCGCGGCATCCGCCCACTCGGCGCCGAACGCGCGAACCCCAGCCATCAGCGGAGCGTTCAGCTCGTACTCGTCGACGCCGACGCGCCACGGCGGCTGATTCTCCACGTAGTGCGTCGCAGGCCCGATCACCCGCTCGCCGCGCGAGTACGACGTCACGGCAGCTCGATCTCCTGCGGCATCGCGAGGCGATACTGCTCTTCGGTCGTGAGCGGGGCGCTCGTCACTTTGTCGTGCATGAACGAGAGCTTCCGCCGCACGGGAGCCGAGATCTCGAACGGGTAGAGGTCGCCGAACCCCATCGCCCGGTTGATCCGGTTGAACGCCTCCGACATCCATTCCCAGTCCGACAGCAGCAGCGCGACGGACTCGTCACGGTAGGAGCCTCGTGGGATCACGTCGGTGTCGCGCAGATTCGTCGCTGTGGCGTCGAGATGGATGCCGATGGCCGCGGCGGTCTGCAGCGTCCCGGTGATGTGGAGGTAATGGGCGAAGGTCTCGGCGAAGTCCTCCCACGGATGCATCGTCGCGTACTCGGAGATGAACGACTCGTGCCAGTTCTCCGGAGCGCCCATCGAGTAGTGCCGTTTGATCGCGTCCTTGTAGCTCGCGCGTTCGTCGCCGAAGAGGTCGCGGCACTCGGCCCAGTCCTGGTCGGTGCGCAGGAGCACGTTCTGGTAGTAGTGCCCCGTCTCGTGCCGCAGGTGGCCGAGCATCGTCCGGTACGGCTCCCCGAGCTTGATGCGCAGTGCCTCCCGGCGGTCGTCGAGGCTCTCGGCGAGGTCGATCGTGACGATTCCGTTCGCGTGACCGATCATGACCGGTCGGCCGAGCGAGATGCTCGAGAGCAGGTCGAAGCCCAGTCCTCCGGGCTGCACGTCCCACGGGACGATCGGAAGGCCCAGGTCGCCGAGCTGCAACAGGAGCCGGCGCTTCGCCTCCTCCGTCTTGGCGAGCTTGGCCAGGGCGATCGTGTCGTCGGCATCGGGTCGCGTGCGGGTGAGACGGCACGAGAAGCACCGCCCCGCAGGCGCACCCTCCCACACGAGCCAGTTGCAGTCCCAGCCACGATTCGAGCACGTGTACCAGGTCTGGTCGCCGATGACGGCCCGGCCGCGGTGCACCCCGTAGAACTGCCGGGTCAGGATGTGGTACCCCAGCTCGGCGTCGCAGTTCGGGCACACCAGCGCATCGAGGTACAGGAAGTGCCGGCAGGCCGGGCACCGCGGTTGGGAGATCACTCGATCAACGTAGCGCCCGGTCCGCCGGCGGAGCAGGAGTCCGGGTCGCCCTTCAGCCTCGGGGGGCGATGTCGACGCGAAGCAGGAGATCGTCGCCGGCGCGCGGGGTGCCGCGGCCGTCGGTGTTGTTCGTCAGCACCCACAGCGAACCGTCGGGAGAGGCCACGACATCCCGCAGCCGGCCCTGCTCGCCGGTCAGGAAGGCGGCCGGCTCATCTGCGATGCCCGGAGCGTCGGTGTCGATGACCCAGAGCCGCTCGCCGCGGAGGCCTGCCATGAACACCGTGTCGCCCACGGCCGCGATGCCGCTCGGGCTCGCATCCGACGTCGGCCACGTCGCGACGGGATCCATGTAGCGGTCGTCGTCCTCCATGCCCTCATAGATCGGCCAGCCGTAGTTCACGCCCGGCTCGATGCGGTTGAGCTCGTCGAACGTGTTCTGACCGAACTCGCTCGCCCACATCGTGCCGTCGCTCGTCCAGGCGATGCCCTGGACGTTCCGGTGACCGAGCGTGTAGACCTCGTTGCCGAAGGGGTTCCCCGGGGCCGGTCGCCCCTCGGGCGTCAGTCGGAGGATCTTGCCGTTCAGCGAGTCCGGGTTCTGTGACGCGGTGCGGTCCTGCGCATCCCCGGTCGTGACGTAGAGCATCCCGTCGGGACCGAATGCGAGCCGCCCGCCGTTGTGGGTCGAGTTGCGGGCGATCCCCTCGATGACGACTTCGGGCTCGCCGAGGGCGAGCGAGCCGGGTTCGCCGGTGAGAGGCATCCGCACCACCCGGTTGTCATCGGAAGCCCCGTGATACGCATAGAGCCAGCGCTCATCGCCGTCGGTCCACACCGCGAGACCGTGGAGGCCCGATTCGCCGCCCGAGACGACGTCCGGCACGACGCCCACCTCCCGGAGGTCGCCTGACGCGGTGAGCTCGAGGATCGAGCCGTCATCGCGCTGGCTGACAAGCGCTCCCCCGTCATCGAGCGGCACGACGGACCAGGGAGCGGTGAGGCCCGAGGCGAGAGTGGTCGGTGCGCCGGTCGGTCGCCAGAACCCCTCCGCCGGGGCCGGCGGCCCGGATGCCGATCCCGACGGCGTCGAAGGCGTCGCCGTCGGCGGTATCGCCCCGTCGGGCGAGCTAGGGCTGCAGCCCGACACCGCGAGCGCGGCCAGAAGAACCGCGGATGCCGCGGCGAGACTGACCCGTCCGGTCACGAGTCGTTCGCGGCCGCCTCGACGGCGCCGATGTCGATCTTCTTCATCGCAAGCATCGCCTGAACGGCTCGGTGCGATCGATCCGGGTCGGGGTCGCGGATGAGCTGGATGAGGCGGTCCGGGATGATCTGCCAGGAGAGCCCCCACCGGTCCTTGAGCCAACCGCACGGCTGCTCCTCGCCCCCGTCGGTGAGGGCGTCCCAGTACCGGTCGACCTCTGTCTGGTCGGCGCACGACACGTAGAGCGAGATGGCCTCCGTGAACGGGAACTGCGGTCCGGCATCCATCGCGTAGTAGTCGCGGCCGCGCAGGCGGAAGTGCCCGTGCATGACCTTGCCGCTCATGCCGGGGACGCCGTCCGGATAGTGCGCGAGCGAGACGATCTCGGAGTCGGGGATGAGCTGTGTGTAGTAGGTGAGCGCCTCCTCTGCGTCGTTGTCGAACCAGAGGAAGGGCGTCACGTCGGTCATGGCCTCAGACTCGCGGAGGGCCCGGACACCCGCAAGGGGATCGACGGATGTCGGCAACTATCATGACGCCATGAAGCATCTGCTCGCGGCCGTCTCGGCCATCGCCGTTGCGGTCACGCTGGTCATCGCCCCCGCAACCCTCGCCTCCGCCCAGCCGATCGGCCCGACGGCCGCTGCGCCGTTGCAGCTGGCCGTCATGAGCGCGACCGTTGACGTCAGCCAGGACGGACGCCGCTTCTCGGCGCTTCTCGTGCAACCCACCGGTTCAGCACCCGGTGCCTATCCCGTCGTCGCGTTCGGGCACGGGTTCACCCAGTCACCGAGCCGCTACGGGTCGACCTTGAAGTCGATCGCGTCCCGCGGGTATGTCGTCATCGCACCGGCCTCGGCGACCGGCCTGTTCCCCGATCACTCCTCGTTCGCCGAGGACCTGTGGAGCGCCGTGATGTGGGCTCACCGAACGCAGCCCAACGCCCACCCCACCCTGGACGCCGTCCTGGGTCATTCGATGGGCGGCGGAGCGGCAGTCCTCGCGGCATCCCGGCACCCGGAGATCGAGACGATCGCGACGCTCGCGGCGGCCGAGACCCGGCCGTCCGCGGTGGCGGCGGCGCGCGCCATCGCCGTTCCGGCGCTGTTCGTCGTCGGCTCTTCCGACACCGTCGTGAAGCCGGCTTCGACGCGCCTCATCTACGACGCGAAGCCATCGCCCGCGACCTGGGTGTCGATCCCCGGCGGGTACCACTGCGGTTTCCTCGACTCGTCGTCCTTCCTCGGCCTGGGATGCGACCGCGGCTCGATCTCACGCGCGACCCAGCTCGCGATCTCCAACGCCCTGCTGGGTGACTGGATCGACGCGACCCTTCGCGGCGGCACGTTCGCGTGGCCGCCGACGACGGTCGGCGAACGCAAGTAGCGCGAGCCCAAGGCTCCCTCGCGAGGTGGTCGAAGACGAAAAGCAGAAGGCGCCCCGGTCGGGACGCCTTCTGCATTTCGGTGGACCTGAGGGGACTCGAACCCCTGACCCCCTGCATGCCATGCAGGTGCGCTACCAGCTGCGCCACAGGCCCATCTGCGACCCCGGGAAGCCCGAGGCAACCCGTCAAGCTTACAACATCCGGACGGATGCCTCGAACCATCGCGGGTGTCGGCGGGTCCCCTTACCGTCGGGAGCACGACGAAAGGGAGACCATGCCCACGCTCGGCAACATCACCTTCTACGCGAACGATCCACGCCGCCTGGCGCACTTCTGGGCGGACGTCTTCGGCTACCCCCACGAGGAGTGGGAGGAGCCGCTCAAGTCGCAGCTGCTCGAGAGTGGCCTCACCGAGGAGGACCTCTCCAAGCGGGCGCTGGCAGAGGACCCCGAGGGCAGGGGCCCTCGCTTCTTCTTCCATCACGCGGACGGCGCCAAGGAGGGGCGCAACCGCCTGCACCTCGACGTCAACGTCGCGCGCGGCCCCGACGACCCGCCGAGCGATCACTCGAAGCTCGACGCCGAGAAGGATCGCCTGGTCGCACTGGGTGCGATGGTCGTCCGACTCGTCGAGCAGGAGTGGGGTCCCTGGCCTGAGCGCTATTGGCAGATGCAGGATCCTGAGGGCAACGAGTTCTGCCTCCAGTGATCACCGTCCGTCCTACTGCGCCGGCGTGACCCGCTCCGGAAGGTCGATCGGAACCACGGGGCAGTCCTTCCAGAGCCGCTCGAGGCCGTAGTAGACGCGCTCCTGCTCGTGGAAGACATGGACCACGAGGTCGCCGAAGTCGAGCAGCACCCAGCGGGACTCCTGACGACCCTCGCGACGGAGGCGCTTGTGCCCCGCCTCGAGCAGCTTCTCCTCGATCTCGTCGGCGATGGCGGCGACGTTCCGCTCGCTGCGCCCTGTCACGAGCAGGAAGATGTCGACCAGCGGGAGCGGCTCGGAAACGTCGAGACCGATGAGGTCCTCGCCGCCCTTCGAGTCCGCGGCCGCCGCGGCGATCTGCAGCATCCGTCGTCCGTTATCACTCGCCGTCATCAGAACACTCCTGTCGCGAAAGCGAGGATGAGGACGCCGACGAGAGCGAGCGCGAGCACGCCGGCGGTGATGGCGAGCGTCAGCATGAGGCGCCCGCCCTTCTCGGGTGCCGGCGGCTTGATGATCTCGCCGGGCGTCTTGGCCGTGCTGATCGCCGCGCTCGCGGCGATCGGCGTGGGTGAAGAGTGGGCGGGCAGCTCGCCGTCCACGAGCACCGCGTCGACCTCTTTGCCGTCGGCCGTTCCCGGCGCGTGACCGGTCGAGCCGAGGCCCTCTGGCAGGTTCAGGGTTCCCGTGATGAGCACCTCGCCCGTCGCCGTGACCGGAGCGACGATGGGGCCGCCGTCGGGCGACTGGGAGAGGATCAGCGCATTGGGCGTCGCGACCGATCCGCTCGACGAACGCGCGATGAGGTCGTCGAACGACGGCGGAACCGCCTCGGTGCTCCCGGTCTCGCCGGCGAGCAGCGCGGCACCGAACCCGGGGTCGACGACCCGCGGGGTGCCGTCCTCTTCGTGCTCTTCGTCCTCTCGGTCTTCTTCGACGCCCGGCTCCGCCGCGGCGGAACGGAAGATGTCGGAGGCATCCGACGTCTCGTCGTCCGCGAGGATGTCCGAGGTGTCGTCCGAGGTGTCGTCCGAGGTCTCTTCGAGAAGCGCGACCGGACCGTCGTCTGCCGGGGCCTCTTCGACGACGACGACCTCGTCAGAGGTGTCGTCCTCGACGATGACGGGTGTCGGTCCCGACTCCATGCCGAGGGCGGCGAACGGGTTCTCGCCCGTTTCGGGGTTCGAGGAGGGAACGCGGTCGACGAGCGGCGGGAAGACGGGCGGCACGGGATCAACGGCCGGCGTGGACGCTGACTGCGCTGCATAGGCGGCGGCGACATCGGGGGTGATGACGGGCACGGAGGCGGTGCGGATACGCTCCTGCTGCCGCGCCTGACGACGGGTCAGGGGCGAGACGCCGAGGTCCACTCCGCGGTCGGGCCCCGGCGGCTCGGGAAGCACGATGGGCTCCGCGGGCCGCGGAAGCGGAGCGACAGGGGGGAGGGATGCCTCGACCGGCGGAGGCGCGACGGGCGCGGCATCCGTCTCATCCTGCGGGGCAGCAGACTCCTGCGTCGCGACGGTCGGGGCGGCGCTGGTGTCGATGACGGGGGTTGCTCCGGTGTTCCGGATCTCTCGCAACTGCTTGCGGGTGAGCGGTGGAGTCTCGGGGTGCTCGGGTGTGCTCATTCCTTGCTCCGGTAGAGATGGTGCTTCGCAATGTATTGGACGACGCCGTCCGGAACGAGATACCACACGGGGTGACCGTGACGGACGCGGTCGCGGCAGTCCGTCGATGAGATGGCGAGGGCCGGGACCTCGAGCTGACTGACATCGTCACTGGGCAGCCCGTCAGTGCTCAGGACGTGCCCGGGGCGGGAGACCGCGACGAAGTGGGCGAGTTCCCACAGTTCATCATGATCTCTCCAGCTGAGAATCTGCGCTATGGCGTCGGCGCCGGTGATGAAGAAGAGCTCGGCGTCGGGTCGCTCGCTCTTGAGGTCGCGCAGAGTGTCGATCGTGTACGTGAGTCCCCCGCGGTCGATGTCGACGCGGCTCACGGTGAACTGGGGATTGGATGCCGTGGCGATCACCGTCATGAGATAGCGATGCTCGCTCAGGCTGACGTCGCTCTTCTGCCACGGCTGGCCCGTGGGCACGAAGACGACCTCGTCGAGATCGAATGACTGAGCGACTTCGCTGGCAGCCACGAGGTGACCGTGGTGGATGGGATCGAACGTCCCGCCCATGACCCCGATCCTCGGGGCTCGTGCCACCGTCATGCGCGCCTTAGTGGCCGTGGCCCGCCTGCTGAACGTCGTTCGCGTGGGCGCGGGCGTAGGCCTCCGCCTTGTGCGCATGACGGTTGGCGACGTTGCGGTAGGTCAGAGTGACGAGCGCGAGGGAGACGAAAACGACGATCGCGATGATGCCGAAGCCGACGGTCTCGAGAGCGACGTTGTGGTGTTCGGCCTCTTCTGCGGCGAGGGCGATCAGCGTAGCGACGGTCATTCGATCTCCGTTTCGGGCTCACGCCCCCTTCGGGCGCGCTCGACCAGTCTATGCCGTCAGGCCCGGACCTGCCCGGAGCCCCGCGCGAGCCACTTCGTGCTGGTGAGCTCGGCGAGGCCCATCGGACCCCGCGCGTGCAGCTTCTGCGTCGAGATGCCTACCTCGGCGCCGAAGCCGAACTCCCCGCCGTCGGTGAAGCGCGTCGACGTGTTGACCATGACGACCGCCGAGTCGACTTCGGCGAGGAAACGCTCGGCGTTCGCCTCGTCCTCCGTCACGATCGACTCGGTGTGGTGGGTCGAGTAGGTGCGGATGTGGTCGAGTGCGTCGTCGAGGTCGTCGACGACGCGCATCGCGAGGTCGAGCGACAGATACTCGGTCTGCCAGTCTTCGTCCGTCGCGGTGACTACTCCCCCGGCGAGCCCCTGGACGACGCCGTCTCCGTGGACCGTGACTCCTCGGGCCCGCAGCGCATCGACGAGGGGCGGCACGAGACGCTCGGCCGCGCCGCGGTGTACGAGCACCGTCTCGACCGAGTTGCAGACGCTCGGCCGCTGGACCTTCGCGTTGACGACGATGTCGCGCGCCCAGTCGAGCGGCGCCGTCTCATCGAGGACGATGTGCACCACACCGGCGCCCGTCTCGATGACGGGGACGGATGACTCGGTCACGACCGTCTCGATGAGCTGGGCGCTGCCTCGAGGGACGAGGACGTCGACGATCCCGCGCGCCTGCATGAGCGCCTTGGCGCCCTCGCGGCCGAACTCGTCGACCGTCTGGATCGCCTCGGGGTCGATCCCTCGGTCAGCCAGTGCGGCGCGCATCGCGCGGACGAGGGCGGCGTTCGTGAGCTCGGCGGCCGTCCCGCCGCGGAGCACGACCGCGTTGCCGGAACGGAGTGCGAGCGCGGCGATGTCGACCGTCACGTTCGGTCGGGCCTCGTAGATCGAGCCGACCACACCGAACGGCACGGACACCTTCGTGAGCTCGACGCCGTTCGGCAGCGTCCGCTCGTCCAGCACGCGGCCGACCGGGTCGGGAAGGGCCGCGATGTCGCGGACGGCGGCTGCGAGAGCGGCGACCCGCGGCTCGTCGAGCCGCAGACGGTCGAGCAGCGCCTCCGAGAGCCCCGTCTGCCGGCCGCGCTCGAGATCCTCCGCGTTGGCGGCCACGACATCCGCCGCCGAGGCCTCGATCGCATCGGCGATCGCCCGCAGCGCGCTGCTCTTCTCCTCGTCGGTCAGCAGGCCGATGCGGCGTGCCGCATCCTTGGCGAGCAGCATGCGCTCGCGCGGAGTCGTCGCGGTCGTGGTCATCGCCCCAGTTTATCGGCGGCCGTTTCCGGCGCCGGCCGTGCGGACCGGCCCTGTCGGCGCCGGAGCCGAAGGCTCGGGGTTGGGATCGAACCACGTGCCGATCTCTGCTCCGGCGAGGGCCTCGTCGACGAGATCCGCGCTCGTGACGAGGACGCCGACCCCGGATGCCGCGGCCAGCCGCGCAGCCGACACCTTGGTCGCGGCACCGCCGGTGCCGACGCTGTTGACGACGACCGAGCCGAATTCGAAGCCGTGCAGGTCGTCGCCGTACTCGACGCGCTCGATGGGCCGCGCGCCGGGCTGGTCCGGCGGACGGGTGTAGAGCGCTTCGATGTCGCTCAGCAGCACGAGGGCGTCGGCGCCGATGAGCTCGGCGACGAGCGCCGCGAGGCGGTCGTTGTCGCCGAAGCGGATCTCGTGCGTCGCGACCGTGTCGTTCTCGTTGACGACCGGGAGGATGCGCAGGCCCAGCAGCCGCTCCATCGCGCGTCGTGCGTTCGAGCGGTGGGTCGCGTTCTCGAGGTCGCCGGCCGTCAGGAGCACCTGGCCTGCCACGATGCGGAAGGGGCGCAGCGCGTCCTGGTAGCGGTAGATGAGGACGTTCTGACCGACGGCGGCTGCCGCCTGCTGGGTCGCCAGGTCGGTCGGCCGCTCGCCGAGCGCGAGGTACGGCATGCCCGTCGCGATCGCGCCGGACGACACGAGGACGACCTCGGTCCCCCGGCCGTGGGCGGCCGCGAGGGCCTCGACGATCGGCTGGATCTTCTCGGCGTTCTCGCCGCTGATCGACGACGAGCCGACCTTGACCACGACGCGCCGAGCCGCGGGGAGGTCGGCGCGCACGCGGGCGGTCACGAGCCGTCCTCCTCGTTCCACTCCGCTCCGGCGAGGCGCTCGGCTTCGAGCTGGGCACGGGCGTCGGCCTTGGCATCCATCCGCTCGTGATACCGCTCGCGACGCTCCGAAGTGGTGCGGCGACCCGAGGCATCCAGTCGCGCGTCCGTTCCGCGCGGTGCCGTGATGAGCTCGGCGGTGGAGCTGAGCGACGGGTCCCAGTCGAAGACGACGCCGTCGCCCTCGCCGATCACGACCGTCGCGCCGGGCGTGGCGCCCGCGCGGAAGAGCTCGTCCTCGACGCCGAGCTTGTTGAGCCGATCGGCGAGGTAGCCGACGGCTTCATCGTTCTGGAAGTCGGTCTGCTGCACCCAGCGCAGCGGCTTCTCGCCGACGATGCGGAAGATGTCGCCGTACGTGCCGCCTTCGACGCGGACGCTGAACTCCTGCTCGGAGCCCTTGGGGCGGATCACGATGCGCTCCGGCGCGGGCTTGACCGCCTCGTCTGCGCGGTGACGCGCGACGACGTCGCCGAGGGCGAAGGTCAGCTGACGCAGCCCCTCGTGGCTGACCGTGGAGATCTCGAAGACCCGGAAGCCGCGGGCCTCGAGGTCGGGCCGCACCAGATCGGCCAGATCCTTCGCCTCGGGCACATCGACCTTGTTGAGGGCGACGAGCTGCGGGCGGTCGAGGAGCGGCACCTGGCCCTCGGGCACCGGGTACGCGGCGAGCTCGGCGAGGATGACGTCGAGGTCGCTCAGAGGGTCGCGCCCGGGCTCGAGCGTCGCGCAGTCGAGCACGTGCACGAGGGCCGTGCAGCGCTCGACGTGGCGGAGGAACTCGAGGCCGAGGCCGCGGCCCTCGCTCGCGCCCTCGATCAGGCCGGGCACATCGGCGACGGTGAAGCGCACGTCCCCCGCCTGGACGACGCCGAGGTTGGGGTGCAGCGTCGTGAAGGGGTAGTCGGCGATCTTGGGTCGCGCCGCCGAGATCGCGGCGATGAGGCTCGACTTGCCGGCCGACGGGTAGCCCACGAGCGCGACGTCGGCCACGGTCTTGAGCTCGAGGAGGACGTCGCCCTCCCAGCCGGGCGTGCCGAGAAGGGCGAAGCCCGGCGCCTTGCGCTTCGGCGACGCGAGCGCCGCGTTGCCGAGCCCGCCCAGCCCGCCCGGAGCGACGATGAAGCGCATCCCGGGCTCGATGAGGTCGACGAGCGTCTCGCCGTCGGGGTCCTTCACGACCGTGCCGACGGGCACAGGGAGGTCGAGCGACTCCCCCGCGGCGCCGGAGCGGTTGTCGCCCATGCCGAAGCCGCCGTTGCCCGCGTTGCGGTGCGGCGAGTGGTGGTACGAGAGGAGGGTCGTGACCTGGGGGTCGGCGACGAGCACGATGTCGCCCCCGTGGCCCCCGTTGCCGCCGTCGGGGCCGGCGAGCGGCTTGAACTTCTCACGACGGACCGACACGCAGCCGTTCCCGCCCTTGCCCGCACGCAGGTGCAGCGTGACCCGGTCGACGAAGGTGACCATGGCGTTCTCCTGAACTGTGTGGCGTAACTGTGTGGCGGAAAGGCAGCGAGGGGCGAGCCGAAGCCCGCCCCTCGCGAAGACTGCTTTGCTGAGCCAGTGGCTGAGCCTGTCGAAGCCTACTCGGCGGCTGCGACGATGTTGACGACCTTGCGGCCGCCCTTGGTGCCGAACTGGACGGCACCGGCCGACAGCGCGAAGAGCGTGTCGTCGCCACCGCGGCCGACGTTGGCGCCCGGGTGGAAGTGCGTGCCGCGCTGGCGGACGATGATCTCGCCCGCGTTGACGACCTGGCCGCCGAAGCGCTTCACGCCGAGCCGCTGGGCGTTGGAGTCACGGCCGTTACGAGTGGAGCTTGCGCCCTTTTTGTGTGCCATCTCTCGAGTCTCTTCCTGGACTTACTTGATGCCGGTGATCTTGACGCGCGTGAGGTCCTGACGGTGGCCCTGGCGCTTCTTGTAGCCGGTCTTGTTCTTGAACTTCTGGATCACGATCTTCGGGCCGCGCTCCTCGCCGAGGACCTCGGCGGTGACGACGACCTTCGAGAGCTTGTCGGCATCCGTCGTGACGGCGTCGCCGTCCACGAGCAGAACCGCGGGGAGCTCGATCTTGTCGCCGACCTTGGCCGCCTGGCGGTCGAGGACGACGACCGTGCCGACCTGGACCTTCTCCTGCCGGCCACCGGCGCGCACAACTGCGTAAACCACTTCACACCTTGTTTCTTCTTGGAGCGCACGCGCTCGGGATGTCGTCGAAGACGTGGTGCGGATTTCTCGACGCACCAAAGGACTACTTTACCGGATGCCTCGGCAAACCCCAAAAGCGCGCCGAGCCGTGTCGCTGCTCGCCGTGCATAGGATCGGCACGTGGCGATCCTCATCGACGATCCGCGCTGGCCCGCCCACGGGAGGCTGTGGGCGCACCTGGTCTCGGACGACAACCTCGAGGAGCTGCACGCCTTCGCCGCGGCGAACGGGATACCCCGCCGCGGATTCGACCGCGACCACTACGACGTCCCCGACGAGGCGCACGCGCGCCTCGTGGCCGCGGGCGCCCGACACGTCGACGGCCGGACGCTCGTGCGCGCCCTCATCGCCTCGGGCTTGCGCGTGACGGCGCGCGAGCGGCGCCAGGCCTGAGCCTGCGCCGCCGGCGCGGACCGTCACTCGCCCTGGGCCGGCAGGTGCGGCACAGGCGTGCCAGTGAGGGCCGCCGTCGTGACCCGACGGCGCGAGCGGCCCTGACCGGGTGCCTTCGGCTCGGGCAGAGCGTTGAGCACCGAGTCGAGGAGCATGTCCTTCTCGGTCTTCGGGGCCTTGGACTCGCGCTTCTTGCGGGGCTTCTTGGGGCGCTCAGCAGGCGCCTCCGCCGGGATCTCGATCACCGGGACGGCCGAGCCGCCCGCCTCGACGGGCACGTCGTCATGGTGGTGGATCGTGGATGCCGCGATCTGCGCGAGCGCCGACTTCACGCCCTCGGTGATGACGTGCGTGCCGTTCGCCGGCGCGGGCGCCGTGCCACCCCGCGGACGACGACTGCTCTGCGGGCCTGCTGCGGCAGCGCCGCGGTGCTTCACGACCGGATCGTGGTGCACGATGACGCCGCGCCCGGCGCACACCTCGCAGGCCTCGCTGAAGGTCTCGAGGAGGCCGAGGCCAAGCTTCTTGCGGGTCATCTGCACGAGGCCGAGCGATGTCACCTCGGCGACCTGGTGCTTCGTCCGGTCGCGGCTCAGGCACTCGACGAGGCGGCGGAGAACGAGGTCGCGGTTCGACTCGAGCACCATGTCGATGAAGTCGACCACGATGATGCCGCCGATGTCACGCAGGCGCAGTTGCCGGACGATCTCCTCCGCGGCTTCGAGGTTGTTCTTCGTGACGGTCTCTTCGAGATTGCCGCCGGAGCCGACGAACTTGCCCGTGTTGACGTCGATGACGGTCATCGCCTCGGTGCGGTCGATGACGAGCGAGCCGCCGGAGGGCAGCCACACCTTGCGGTCCAGCGCCTTCTCGATCTGCTCCGTGATGCGGAAGTCGTCGAACGGGTCGCCGTCGCCTTCGTACGCCCCGACGCGGTCGAGAAGATCGGGCGCGACGCTCGAGAGGTAGTTCGTGATCGTGTGGTGCGCGTCCTCGCCCTGGATGAGCATCCGCGAGAAGTCCTCGTTGAAGACGTCGCGGACGATCTTGACGAGCAGGTCCGGCTCCGAGTGCAGGAGCGACGGTGCCTGGATGGTCTCGACCTGCTTCGAGATGTGCTCCCACTGGTTGGTGAGGCGCTGCACGTCGCGGGTCAGCTGCTCCTCGGTCGCGCCCTCGGCCGCGGTGCGCACGATGACGCCCGACGACTCCGGGAGGACCTCCTTGAGGATGCGCTTGAGGCGCGCCCGCTCGGTGTCGGGGAGCTTGCGCGAGATGCCGTTCATGGCCCCGCCCGGCACGTACACGAGGTAGCGTCCCGGCAGCGAGATCTGGCTCGTGAGGCGAGCGCCCTTGTGGCCGACCGGGTCCTTGGTGACCTGCACGAGGACCTTGTCGCCGGTCTTGAGGGCGAGCTCGATGCGGCGCGGCTGGTTGCCGGTCTCGACGGCATCCCAGTCCACCTCGCCCGAGTACAGCACGGCGTTGCGGCCTCGGCCGATGTCGACGAACGCGGCCTCCATGCTGGGGAGCACGTTCTGCACGCGGCCGAGGTAGACGTTGCCGATGAGCGAGGCGTCCTGGTTGCGAGCGACGTAGTGCTCGACGAGCACGTTGTCCTCGAGCACCGCGATCTGGATACGGCCGTTCTTCGAGCGGACGATCATGACGCGGTCGACCGCCTCACGGCGTGCGAGGAACTCGGCCTCCGTGACCACCGCGCGGCGGCGCCCCGCTTCGCGGCCGTCCCGACGACGCTGCTTCTTGGCCTCGAGGCGCGTCGAGCCCTTGATGCGCTGCGGCTCCGTGATGAGCTCCACGGCGCGCTGACGCGGGTGCGACGGCTTCTCGGGAACCGCGTCGGACGGGCCGTCGGATGCCTCGTCCCGGCCCTCTCCCCCGCGGCGCCGGTTGCGGCGGCGCGACGACGACCCGGCGGGCTCGTCGACGAGCGGCTTCTCCTGGCGGCCCGGACGGGGCGGGAGCACCGTGATCTCGGGCGCGTAGAAGTGGAGCTGCGTCGACACGGCAGACACGAAGACCTCGGGCAGCAGGCCCAGGCTCACCGCTGTGACGGTGTCCGTCTCCGATCCCGCCTGCTGCTCAGGGTCGCCCGAGGGCTCAGTGTCCGGCTCGGACTTCGACTCCTCGGGGGTCTCCGACTCCGGTGCCGGGGCAGGCTCGCCGGGCGTCTCCGACTGCGACGCAGAGGGGATCTCGGCCTCGTCTGCCGACTCGACCTCGGCGGCCGGCTCGACCGGCTCGGCGCCGGGCTCCGCCGTCTCGGCGGGGGTCGCGGCATCCTGAATCGGCTCGTCCGTCTGATCGGGTGCGGGAGCGCCCTCGTCGTCCGTGCTCTGGGGCTCTTCGCCGCCCTCGACCTCGACCAGTTCGACCGACTCGATGACGGACTCCAGCTCGTCGCGGGCAGCCTCGGACTGCTGCGGCGTCAGTGGAGCTTCTGTCTCGGGGTCGAAGGGTCGGTTGTTCTCATCTGCCATCACCGGCGTACTCCCTGCGGGGCGACACCGCGCGTCGCCCGGCGAAATCTCGTGCGGCGCCGCACCTGCGGTGCCGCGAACTCACTCGGTCTGCAGCGGGATCCGGCTCGTCGGCGGGACTTCGCGCTGCGAAAGGGCTGTCATCGCCCTGAAGTCTTCTGTGATGCGCAGGCGGCGCGGCCGCGACGCATCGAGGACCATTATCGCACTTTCCCCCGCCGATTGCGTGGCGGCGCGTGCGAGCGGTCCCGGCGCGGCGTGGGGACGCGGCATCCGCACAGTCCTCGATGCCATAATCCGAGGCATGCCTTCGCCCCAGTCGCACACCCGCCCCACCGCGATGGCCGTCTGGCTGATCATCGCGGGGGTCATCGGATGGTGGGCGGCCTTCTCGCTCACGATGGAGAAGTTCCACGCCCTCGCGAACCCGGGTGAAGCCGCGTCGTGCGACTTCAGTCCGCTCGTGCAGTGCACCAAGAACCTGGACTCGGCGCAGGGCAGCGTCTTCGGCTTCCCCAACCCGATCCTCGGGCTCACCGGGTGGGTCGCCCCGATCGTCGTCGGCATGGCCATCCTCGCCGGGGCGCGCTTCGCGCGCTGGTTCTGGCTCTGCTTCTGGGCGGGGATCGCGTTCGCGTTCGGATTCGTGATCTGGCTCATCAGCCAGAGCATCTTCGTGCTGGGAACGTTGTGCCCGTGGTGCATGGTGACCTGGGTCGTGACGATCCCGACGTTCTACGTCGTCACCATCCACCTGTTCCGGGCGGGGATCATCCCCGTGTCGAACCGCGTCCGCCAGGGCGCCGACAAGCTCATCGGCTGGGTGCCGCTCATGGCGATCGTGAGCTACGCCATCGTGGCGGTGCTGGCGCAGGTCCGCCTGGACGTCCTGGGCGCCCTCTTCTGAGAACGGATGCCGCGGCTCGGCGTCAGAACCAGATCGCGAGCTCGCGCTGCGCGGACTCGACCGAGTCGGAGCCGTGCACGAGGTTCTGCTGAACCTTCAGGCCCCAGTCGCGGCCGAAGTCCCCGCGGATCGTGCCGGGCGCGGCGGTCGTCGGGTCGGTGGTGCCGGCGAGGGACCGGAAGCCCTCGATGACGCGGTTGCCCGCGAGGCGGATCGCGACGGAGGGGCCGGACATCATGAACTCGAGGAGCGGCTCGTAGAACGGCTTGCCGTCGTGCTCCGCGTAGTGCTTCTCGAGGGTCTCGCGGTCGGGCTCGACGAGCCGGATGTCGACGAGCGAGTAGCCCTTCGCCTCGATGCGGGCGAGGATCTGCCCGGTGAGCCCGCGGGCGACGCCGTCGGGCTTGACGAGGACGAGGGTTTCTTCGGTGGCCAATTCAGTCTCCGTTCGCGTTCTCGGCCTCGGCGGCCAGTCGGGCGTTCCGCCTGTCGAGCGACGCCCCCTTGATCGTCGCATACGCCCACATGCCGCCGAAAATCAGCGCGACGATCGCGAGCGCGGGAAGCAGCAGGGCTCCGAGCAGGAGGATCGCCTGCAGCACCCAGCCGACGACGATCGCCCAGCGGTGCCGGAGAAGTCCTGCCGTCAGCAGCATCAGGATCGCCAGGACGGTTCCCGCGACGATCCCCCACCATGCGGGAATGCCGGCGGGGAGCGCCTGCAGCCCGAACACCGCGAGACCTCCGAGGAAGACGACGACCGACTCGAACACGAGCACGATCGAGCCGAGCGACTCCGCCGCTCCCCTGGCCCGGCGGGCAGGTCGCGGCGCGTCTGCGGCGGCCGTCACTCCGACCACCCCGACTTCCAGTCCTCTGCTGCAGCGAGCGCAAGCGCCTCACCGGCGAGCACCACCGATCCTGCGATGACGACGGCGCGCCGATCGGATGCGGAGGCCCACTCCCGCGCCGCGTCCGAGGCATCCGCGACATCGCCGTGCACGGTCACCGCGAGACCCGCGAGCTCCGCGAGGTCGGCGATGCGGTCAGCGTCGTTGGCGCGATCGGAGGCGGGCGCGGTCGCGAAGACGTGGGTTGCGACGGGTGCGAGAGCGGCGACGATTCCGGCGGCATCCTTGTCGGCGAGGATGCCGAGCACGACGCCCCACTCGTCGAAGTCGAACGACTCGCGCAGGGCCTCGACCAGCGCCCGCGCGCCGTGCGGGTTGTGCGCCGCGTCGACGAGGACGGTCGGGCTCACCCCGACGAGCTGCAGGCGGCCGGGCGACGTCGACTGACCGAGCCCCTCGGCGAGGATGTCCCCCGTGATGGGCTGCGTGCCGCCGCCGATGAGCGACTCGACGGCCGCGATGGCGAGCGCCGCGTTGAAGCCCTGGTGCGCACCGTACAGCGGGAGGTACTCGTCCTCGTACACCCCGGCGAGGCCGCGCACCGTGATGGCCTGACCGCCCACGGCGAGCCGGCCCTCCGCGAGCGCGAAGTCCTGCCCCTCGAACGCGATGGTCGCGCCCTTCTCCGCCGCCGCGGCGCGCAGCACCTGCTCCGCGGCGGCATCCTGACGTGACGACACGACGGCCGCTCCGTCCTTGATGATCCCGGCCTTGACCGACGCGATCTCGCCGATCGTCTCGCCGAGCCGGTCGGCGTGGTCCAGATCGATCGGCGCGATCACCGCGACGTCTCCGTCCGCCGTGTTCGTGGAGTCCCACGAGCCCCCCATGCCGACTTCGACCACCGCGACGTCGACGGGGGCGTCGGCGAACGCGACGAAGGCGAGCACCGTGAGCAGCTCGAAGAACGTCAGCGGCGCATCGCCCGCGGCCGCCAGCTCGGCGTCCACGAGGCCGATGAAGGGCTCGACTTCGTCCCAGGCCTCGGCGATCGCGGCGTCGTCGATCGGCTCGCCGTCGATCATGATGCGCTCCGTGAAGCGCTCGAGGTGCGGGCTGGTGAAGAGTCCCGTCCGCAGGCCGTGGGCCCGCACGAGGCTCTCGATCATGCGGCTCGTCGACGTCTTGCCGTTCGTCCCCGTCACGTGCACGACGCGATACGTGCGCTGTGGGTCGTCGAGCAGCTCGAGCACCCGTCGCGTGCGCTCTACGCGGGGCTGCACCCACCGCTCACCCTGCCGCTGCAGGAGTGCCGTGTAGACGGCGTCCGCGCGCTCCCGGTCGCTCATGCCTGACCCACCTTCGTGACGGCGACGCGGAAGGCGCCGCGATTGGCGAAGTCGCCGCCCGCGTGCTCACGCACATGGTCGCTCGGTGCGGAGGCGCTCGCGAGCACGGCGCCATCGGCGAGCAGTGTCTGTCCCTCTGGCCCGAGCACGGCGTAGTCGAGGGCGAGCGTCTCGCCCGCGACATCCGCGACCGCGAACGCCTGCGCGACAGCCTGAGCGTCCTCTGCGTCGTCGAACGACAGGCGAAGGTCGATGCGGTCGCTCACCTCGAAGCCCGCCGCCTTGCGCGTGTCCTGCACGGCCCGGATGACGTCGCGCGCCAGCCCCTCTGCCTCCAGCTCCGGGGTGGTCGCGGTGTCGAGCAGCACGAAGCCGCCGTCGCCGAGGAGGGCGATCGCCGTGTCCTCACCCACGCCGCCGGCTTCGAGCGCGAGCTCGTACTCGCCGGCCTCGAGCGCGATGCCGTCGACGACGACCGTGCCGTCCACCTCTTCCCACACGCCCGCCTTCGCGCCGGCGATGACGTGCTGCACCTGCTTGCCGAGTCGAGGCCCCGCGGCACGCGCGTTGACGCTCAGGCGCCGGGTGATGCCGTAGCGCTCCGCGACGTCGTCGCCGAGCTCCACCAGCTCGACCTGCTTGACGTTGAGCTCGTCGCGCAGGATGTCGTCGAACTGGGCGAGGGACGAGGCATCCCGGATCACGACCGTGAGGCGGGGAAGCGGGAGCCGGACGCGCTTGCCCACCCTCTTGCGAAGGGCGTTGGCGACGCTGGATGCCTCGCGCACGGCGTCCATCGCGGAGCGGATGTCGTCGGCGGCGGGGAAGGCGTCGGCGTCCGGCCAGTCCTCGAGGTGCACGCTGCGCCCGCCCGTGAGGTCCTGCCAGATGCGCTCCGACACGAGCGGGATGAGCGGGGCTGCGACCCGGGCGAGCGTCTCGAGCACCGTGTACAGCGTGTCGAACGCCTCGGTCGACCGCGGGTCCTCGGTCACGCCGAGCCAGAAGCGGTCGCGCGAGCGCCGGATGTACCAGTTCGTCAGCGCCTCGGCGAAGTCGCGGAGCTTGGCCGCCGCCATCGTCGAGTCGAGCGCTTCGAGGTCGGCCGCGACATCCCGCACGAGATCCCCCGTGAGGGCGAGGATGTGGCGATCGAGCACGTCGGTCGAGTCCGTGCGCCAGGATGCCTCGTACCCGCCGCCGCCCGCACCGCGCGCCGCATTGGCGTACGTCGCGAAGAAGTACCAGGCGTTCCACAGCGGCAGGAGGAACTCCCGCACGCCGGCGCGGATGCCCTCCTCCGTCACGACGAGGTTCCCGCCGCGCAGGACCGAGCTCGCCATGAGGAACCAGCGCATCGCGTCGGAGCCGTCACGGTCGAAGACCTCGCTGACGTCGGGGTAGTTCCGCAGCGACTTCGACATCTTGAGGCCGTCGCTGCCGAGCACGATGCCGTGGCACGAGACGCCCGTGAACGCCGGCCGGTCGAAGAGAGCGGTCGACAGCACGTGCATGACGTAGAACCAGCCGCGCGTCTGGCCGATGTACTCGACGATGAAGTCGGCCGGCGAGTGCTCGTCGAACCACTCCTGGTTCTCGAACGGGTAGTGCACCTGCGCGTAGGGCATCGAGGCCGAGTCGAACCAGACGTCCAGGACGTCCTCGATGCGGCGCATCGTCGAGAGGCCGGTGGGGTCGTCCGGGTTGGGCCGCGTCAGGTCGTCGATGAACGGCCGGTGCAGGTCGACCTCGCCCTCTGTGTTCCGCGGAAGCCGGCCGAAGTCGCGTTCGAGCTCCTCCAGCGAGCCGTACACGTCGACGCGCGGGTACTCGGGGTCGTCGCTCTTCCAGACGGGGATCGGCGAGCCCCAGTATCGGTTGCGGCTGATCGACCAGTCGCGCGCGCCCTCGAGCCACTTGCCGAACTGGCCGTGCTTGACGTTCTCGGGCACCCACGTGATCTGCTCGTTGCCCGCGAGCATGCGGTCCTTGAAGTCCGTCACGCGCACGAACCAGCTCGACACGGCCTTGTAGATGAGGGGGTTCCGGCAGCGCCAGCAATGCGGGTACGAGTGCTCGTAGCTCGCCTCGCGCAGCAGACGCGCCTCGTCGCGCAGCAGACGGATGAGCGGGCGGTTCGCGTCCATCCACAGCTCGCCCGCGACATCCGTCACCTGGGGAAGGAACCGGCCGCCGTCGTCGAGACTCATGATCAGCGGGATGCCGGCCGCCTCGGTGACGCGCTGGTCATCCTCGCCGTACGCCGGCGCCTGGTGGACGATGCCCGTGCCGTCGGCGGTCGTGACGTAGTCGTCGACGAGGATCCGCCAGGCGTCCCCCGTGCCCCAGGTCGAGGCATCCGCGTAGTAGTCGAAGAGCCGGTCGTACGTGACGTCCTGCAGCTCGCTTCCGAGCACCGTCTGCACGACGGCGTCCCGCGCGGCGTCGGCGGACTCGTACCCGAGGTCCTTCGCGTAGCCCGCGAGCAGCTCGTCCGCGAGGAGGTACCGGTGCGCGGTCGCCTCGACGGGATCGTCGCCCGGGTGCACGTCGGCGGCGCCGTTCGGCCCGCCGGGCACGACGACGTAGCGGATGTCCGGTCCCACCGCGAGTGCGAAGTTCGTCGGGAGCGTCCAGGGCGTCGTCGTCCATGCCAGGGCCCGGACGCCCGTCAGCCCGAGCGCCTCGGCCTTCGCGCCGGTGAGGGGGAACGTGACGGTGACAGAGGGGTCCTGCCGCATCCGGTAGACGTCGTCGTCCATGCGCAGCTCATGGCTGGACAGCGGCGTCTCGTCCCGCCAGCAGTACGGCAGCACGCGGTAGCCCTCGTACGCGAGGCCCTTGTCGTGGAGCGTCTTGAAGGCCCAGAGCACCGACTCCATATACGTCGGGTCGAGCGTCTTGTAGCCGCGCTCGAAGTCGACCCAGCGCGCCTGGCGGGTGACGTAGTCCTCCCACTCACGCGTGTACTCGAGCACCGACGCGCGCGCCTTCGCGTTGAAGGTCGCGACGCCCATGCGCTCGATCTCGTCCTTCTCTGTGATGCCGAGCTGCTTCATCGCCTCGAGCTCGGCGGGCAGGCCGTGGGTGTCCCAGCCGAAGACGCGGTCGACCTTCTTGCCGCGCATCGTCTGGAAGCGCGGGAACAGGTCCTTCGCGTAGCCCGTCAGAAGGTGCCCGTAGTGCGGGAGTCCGTTGGCGAAGGGCGGGCCGTCGTAGAAGACCCACTCCTCGGCTCCGTCGCGGTTGGCGATCGAGGCGCGGAACGTGTCGTCCTCGGCCCAGAACGCGAGCGTCTCGCGCTCGATGTCGGGGAAGCGCGGGCTGGGGGTCACCGCATCAGCGGCAGGTCCGAACGCGGAGGGGCGGGGATAGGCCATCTTCTCGTCTCGCAGGGTCTCGTCACTTCGGCTTCTGCCGGGACGACACGGCCTGGACAGCTGACCAGACGCACCGCGGTACCACCCTGCATTGACGGATGCCGAGGCATCCGTCCCCTCTCACTGCGGCTGTGACGGGCCTGCCCCGCTCGGTTCTACTGAGGACCGGAGTCCCGTTCTTCCGAGAGCTCCCCGGTGATGGCCGGATCGATGCTCGTCCCCCGATTCTACCGGCCCGGCGCAACCCCCTGCCGCCGGACAGGCGTGGGCGGATGACGCCGGGAATGCGGCATCCGGATCCGGAGTTTCTGGACTCGTGCCAAAATCGATGTCCGTGACCACCGCTCCCCCCGCTCCCGCCACCCTTCCCGGCTCCGCTGCGCCCGCTCGTCGCGTCGCGTGGGCGTCGATGGTCGGCACCTCCCTCGAGTCGTTCGACTTCTACGTCTA